>NZ_JARVSG010000005.1:0-146521 GCF_030209335.1 Pseudarthrobacter sp. fls2-241-R2A-168 | reverse complement strand
GCCGCCACTACAAAGCCGAACAACCCGACCACGAACCACCCCAATGGCCACCCGGACTCCTAACCCGCGCAACCGACACAGCCCGGCAGCTGCCGGGTGCAACGGAAATACCCGGTGCAGCGGAACCGCAGGGATTCTCGGACTTCCTGGAGATCCCGGATGCCGGACCGCCGCGTGAAGAGCCAGTCGATGACAATCTTGAGGATCCCCATGACTTCTCGCCCGACGATCCGATCTGGGACGACTTCTACGCCCACCCTCCGAAACTGCCCCAAGACCCACTCATAGCGCAGGAGCGGGAGTGGGACATGGTGAAGTCCTGAAACCGTCGGCAATCAAAAGTCGCTCGAAGTCCGGAGCCGAAACCGCCAGCCCCGCAGAAACGCTCAATCGGCGCCGGGAAGGTTCACTTCCACGAGCCCACCCGTAACCCGGGTTTCGAACCGCGGCTGCCTGGACGTGGCCGGGCCGGCCTGCACCTCACCGGACCGGAGCGAGAAGGTGCTGCCGTGCCATGGGCATACGACGCAGGGTTCGCCCCCACCACGTGCTGATCCACCTGTCACGCTGCCGCCCTTAAGCTTGCCCTCGTGCAGCGGTCCGGAGAGGTGGCTGCAGACGTCGGACAACACGTTGACTGTTTCTCCCTCCCGGAACACCAGCAGCGGAAGCCCGGCCACTACGCGCTGGTGGAGCTTGCCATCCGGCAGGTCCTCCAGGGGTGCCAGTGGCTGCCATCCGCTGGGGAAACGGTGCGGAACGTCCTCGGTGTGGTTCACGCCGGCGGCCTGCCGGTAGCTGAGGTGGCCACCCAGGAAGCCGCCGAAGCTGACTGCCCCCAGGCCCAGATAGGCAAGCACTTTGCCCGCGCCGTTCCGCCCCTGCGTCCGCGCCACAAGTGAGGCGGTGTACAGGCTGACGGCTGTGATGTTGGCCGTCGCGTGGACCAGCCCCACCCGCTGCTGCTGGCTGTGCAGCTGCGACCAATCCATAAAGCCCGCCACCGCTGAGGGCACGGCAGAGGCACTGCCCACACCGATCAGTACAGTTGCCGCCTTGTCGTTCCCCGGGAGCGCATCCAGCACTGCGGCGGAAATCCACGCCCCAAGCGGAACCTGGACTGCCAGCGGATGAACCGGATGCCCGATAGGCACTCCGTGCAGGATGTCCCGGGCCCATTGCGGCCGGATAGTTCTTTTGACGAACTTCCGGACCTTCTTGGCCAGGGGATCCAGCCAGTCGGCATCTTCCAGGCGGGCAACAAGCTCAAGTGCAGGCAGCGGTTTCATGTGTCTCCCTTACCCCGTTCGTCAGTCTGCATTCGGCACATGCAGGCGATGGTGTGCAGTCGATGTCGTCCAGACGATAAGTCCAGCCGATGCCGGTCAGCCTAGCCGTTGGGAGCCAGCAGGCACAGGGGTGGGCCCAGCCAGTCGGGGTGGCAGAAGTGCAGGTCAGCGGAGCGGGGACCCCACCACAGTGAACCGGCTGCCACCCATGTCGCCGGACAACAGTGGCATCGCCTCGGCAATGGCTGCCCGGACACTGTCCAGCTGCAGTGACGTACGGTGCGCCTCCGGCGATTCCCACAGTTCGCACACAAACACCGTGTCCGGCACTTCGTCATTCACGCCTACTTCGTACAGCAGGCATCCCGCCTCCTCCAGCCCCGGCATGGGCCGGAGGAGGATGGACACCACGGCGTCGCGCTGGCCGGGCTTGGTTCCGAGGGTTCCCACATTCGCAAAGGTCATGGGGACAGTGTCCAGCACGGGTAGGACAAAAGGAGGAATCTACCGCGCCACTCCCGTGGGCGCTGCACTCATTGTGCAGTGGCCGCAGTTGAAGGTTCGACGACGGGCCCCGAGGCCATGCCGGATGGCACCTGGGTGCCAGTCGCCTGGCCGGCCGCGACCGCCGTCGTGCTGTCATCCTCAGGCGACCCCTCACCGGCAAAGGCACGGAGCATGGCGGCACGGTCGAACTGGCCCTCCCACTTGGCCACCACAAACGTGGCCACGCAGTTGCCCAGCAGGTTCACCACCACACGCATGGAGTCCATCAGCCGGTCCGCACCGAGGAGGAGGGCGACGCCGGCCACCGGGAAGATCCCCAGTGCACCCGCTGTGGCGGAGAGCGCCAGGAACGCGGAACCCGGCACGCCGGCCATGCCCTTCGACGTCAGCATCAGGACACCCAGGGCGGCGAGCTGCTGGCCAAGATCGAGGTTGTAGCCAAAAGCCTGTGCCAGAAAGAGCAGCGAAATCGACAGGTACAGGGCGGCGCCGTCCAGATTGAAGGAATATCCCGTGGGGACCACCAGGCCAGTGGTGGCGCGGGAACAGCCCGCATTGGTCAGCTTGGTCATAATGCGCGGGAGGACGGACTCCGTCGAGGCGGTGCCCAGTGCCAGGAGGAATTCCTCGCGGGTGTACTTTATGAACTGCCAGAGCGGCACTCGGGGATACACCCACGCCACCACGAACAGCAGCGCTATGAACACCAGGGCGGCACCGTAGCAGGCAGCGATCAACAGGGCATAAGTGCCCAGTGATTCCAGTCCGTACTGGCCGATGATGAAGGCCATGGCCCCGAAAGCACCCACCGGTGCCACCCGCATCACCCAGGACATGATCTTGAAGAACAGCTCCAGCACCGTTTCCATCAGTGTGATCACCGGCAGGCAGCGGTCGCGCCCCACCACCACGATCGCCGCGCCGAAGAACACCGCAAAGCACAGCACCTGAAGGAGGCTGTTGCTGGCAAAGGCGCCCACCACGCTGGTGGGAATGATCCCCAGGAGGAAAGCGCCGGCATCCTTGGGCGGCGCGGTGGCCGTTTTGGCGTTGAGCGCGTCCTGGGAGAGGGACGCCGGATCGATGTCCAGCCCCGCACCCGGTTGGACCAGGTTCCCCACCACCAGCCCGAACACCAGGGCGAAGAGCGTGGCGGCGGTGAAATACGCGAGCGCTTTGACCCCCACCCTGCCCACGGCCTTGACGTCACTGACCGCCGCGATACCGGTGACGATCACCAGGAAGATCAGGGGCGCGATGATCATCTTGATGAGCTGGATGAACCCGTCCCCGAGCGGCCGGAGCGCAGCGCCCATGTTGGGCCAAAAGTGGCCGATCAGGATGCCTGCCAGTACGGCCACCAGGATCTGGAAAAAGAGGGATTTGTAGAGCGTTTTCCTGCTTGGCCCGTTGTCCGGCTGCGGGGAAGATGCTGCGGTGGCGGTGAGGTTCATGCTAGTGCCTGTTCGTTGAGGGACAGACGGCAAGGTGATGCCGCAGGGTCATGGGCAACGCTAGGAAGTAGATGTTTCCGGAAAGATAAATCCGTAATGCGGAAGTATTAAGTCCGGGGACGGGGGTTAAGGGCGTAGCAAGGACACCGGTTCCGGCAGAAAATGGTCCTATAGCAAGTCATCAATTTCCGCCGCTAATAAGCGAAACGCAGCGCATGCAAGACCACCCAAACCCAAGCGCAATCAATTCATCGAAAGGAGTACTTGGGATGAACAACAACATTCTCCGGCGGACCGGCTCAGACATCACCGAACCCCTACGGCGCTTCTTCGAAGGTGACCTGGACACCTGGCTGCGGACCGAGGAGTACCGGGAAGAGGGAACGCTGGTGGTCAAGGCCGAAGTCCCCGGCATCGATCCCGAGAAGGACGTTGACATCACGCTGACCGGCGACCAGCTGCGGATCACGGTCCGGCACGAAGAGAAGTCGGAGCACAAGGGCAAGGACGGGTACCGTTCCGAATTCCGCTACGGCACCTTCTCCCGCTCCATCACCCTCCCCGGGCCCACTGACCAAAACGACGTGAAGGCCACCTACCGGGACGGCGTCCTCGAGGTCCGCATACCGCTGCCGGACCAGGATGCCTCAGAACGCCGCAGGATCCCCATCATCAGGGCCTGAAAAGGCACCCATAAAGGTGACGTACGATGGCGGCCTTGCGCCGCCGTCGTGCTTCTGCCCTCCCCTCGTGTCATACCCTCCGGCAAGAATGGGCACCACTGTGGTTCGATGGTGTTTTCTTCTTGGGGATGGAGGCGGACATGGAAGTCTGGGCGGGGAGCCCCTATCCGCTGGGTGCCACGTACGACGGCAGCGGCACGAATTTTGCCGTGTTCAGCGAAGCGGCGAGCGCGGTGTACCTGTGTCTGTTCGATGAGGACGGCTGCGAGCAGCGGATCCGCCTCGAAGCCGTGGATGCCTTCGTCTGGCACTGCTACCTGCCGCACGTTTTGCCCGGCCAACTGTACGGATACAGGATGGAGGGCCCCTACGAACCCGCCCGCGGCCTCCGCTTCAATTCAAACAAGCTGCTGTTGGATCCCTATGCAAAGGCAACCAGCGGGGACATCACCTGGGGCCAGCCGATGTTCTCCTACAACTTCGGCGATCCGGCATCCTTCAACGGCGAGGACTCCGCTCCGGACACCATGCGGTCCGTGGTGATCAGCCCGTTCTTTGACTGGCAGCACGACCGGCCGCCGCGGATCCCCTACAGTGACAGCCTGATTTATGAGGCGCACGTGAAGGGCCTGACCATGACCCACCCGGAGGTGCCTGCGCAGGAACGGGGAACGTACGCGGGCATCGCCCACCCCGCAGTCATCGAACACCTGCAGAAGCTTGGCGTGACGGCGATTGAGCTGATGCCGGTGCACCAGTTTGTCCAGGACAGCACTTTGCAGGACAAGGGGCTGAGCAACTACTGGGGTTACAACACCATCGGCTTTTTCGCCCCGCACGAGGCCTACAGTTCCAGCACCAAACCGGGGCAGCAGGTGCAGGAATTCAAGGCGATGGTCCGCTCACTGCATGCGGCGGGCATCGAGGTGATTCTCGACGTCGTCTATAACCACACGGCCGAGGGGAATCATCTGGGCCCCACGTTGTCCTTCAAGGGCATCGACAACCAGGCGTACTACCGGCTCGTGGACCAGGACAGGCAGCACTACCTGGACTACACCGGCACCGGCAACACCATCAACGTCCGCCACCCGCATGCCCTGCAGCTGATGATGGACTCGCTCCGGTACTGGGTGCTGGAGATGCACGTGGACGGGTTCCGGTTCGACCTCGCCTCCGCCCTGGCCCGGGAGTTCTACGAGGTGGACCGGCTGTCCAGCTTCTTCGACCTCGTTCAGCAGGATCCTGTGGTGTCACAGGTGAAGCTCATTGCTGAACCCTGGGATGTGGGCCCGGGCGGCTACCAGGTGGGGAACTTCCCGCCGCTGTGGACGGAGTGGAACGGGAAATACCGCGACGCCGTCCGCGACTTCTGGCGTGGCGCGCCGGCAACGCTGGGCGAGTTCGCGTCGCGACTGGCTGGCTCGGCGGACCTTTACGAAAGTTCCGGGCGCCGTCCTGTGGCATCCATCAATTTCGTCACCGCCCACGACGGCTTCACCCTGCGCGACCTGGTTTCCTACAACGCCAAGCACAACGAGGCGAACGGCGAAAACAACAACGACGGCGAATCCCACAACCGCTCGTGGAACTGCGGTGTGGAGGGTCCCACCACCGACCGCGGCGTCCTTGCGCTGCGGGCGCGCCAGCAACGCAACCTGCTCGCCACGCTCCTTCTCTCGCAGGGCGTCCCCATGGTCCTGCACGGCGACGAAATGGGGCGCTCCCAGCAGGGAAACAACAACGCCTACTGCCAGGACTCCCCGCTCTCATGGATCAACTGGGAGGCAGCGGACCAGCCCCTCACCGAGTTCCTCGCAGCCGTCAGCGAGTTGCGACGCGAGCACCCCACCTTCCGCCGCAACAGGTTTTTCGAAGGCAGGCCTGTCCGGCGCGGCATCGGCCAGCCATTGCCGGACATCGTGTGGCTGGACAAGGACGCCTCGGCCATGGTCCCGGAGGACTGGGACAATCCCCTGGCCCGGGCGCTAGGTGTTTTCTACAACGGGGCGGCCATTGGGAAGGACCACCGGGGCAGGGTCATCAATGACCACAACTTCCTGCTGTACTGCAATTCCGGGGACGAACCGGTGGTGTTTACCCTGCCCAGCGCGGAGTACTCCGGCAGCTGGGAACAGCTCATTGATACGGCGGGAGAGCATGCGGACACCGGCCTCCTGCATGCCGGCGGAACCGTGGAACTGGCAGCGAAATCCCTCCTGGTGCTTCGGGCCTACACCCGGCCGCCGGAGAAACCGGACCACTCAGTATCGGCGTCGCTGGCGCTGGCCACGACGGATGCACCTCAGTTGCCGGACGCCCGCACCTCGGCACCAGACTAACCGCCGCCCGCCTGACTCAGATCAGCGCGTGCATCCCAAAGCTGCGCGGCCTGCCGAGGGACGCGGCGCCAAGGAACTCGACGGCGACGAACGGCTCTTCCCCCACCACCCACTCGTCATGGCCGGGAGGAAGCGCATAGGTGTCGTTGGCGTGGATGGTCGACCTCCCGCCGTCGGGCGTTTCAACCTCAAGCTGCCCGGAGAGGCAGTAGCCCAGGTGGTGGTGCTCGCAGAAGTCGGTCAACTCAGCAGGCTTGGCGGACACCGACCAGCGCCAGCCGGGCGCGAGGATCAGCCGCGCCATCGAGTAGTCGTCAACAGTGACAAGGTCGAATTCCGCCTTGTCCGGGCAACGCTTCCTGTCTGGATCATTGAATGACTTGACGGCCAGTGCTCGGATGAAATTTGCGGTCATGTGGACACACCTGTTGATCGTGGTGAGGATGCCTGGCAGCGAACCAGGCGGCGGGTTCGGATACCGACGAGCGGTGAAGTGTAAGCGAGACCTGTTGCAGTGCACGCCTTGTCCCCCGGCGCACACGCGTTTGCCGAACGTGCAGCGTATTTCTAACCGTAGCCCTACCGCCCCTGAAGTCAATGGGAAAAACCACCCCAGGGCCACGGGCATGGGTCCCCTTGACTACCCCACCCCTCCTTCCCTACACTTTTCATAAAGCAGAATCTAAATTCCACAAGGCGGAAACGGTAGAAAGCCGGGGACGCAGGGGAAGATAGATCAAAGCCCTCCATGGAAGGACCTACGATGACGTACACAGTGAACTGCTCCATCCTCCTCACGGAGCTGCCCCTGCTCGAGCGCCCCGCCGCAGCCAAGGCAGCCGGCTTTGACGCTGTCGAATTCTGGTGGCCCTTCGAAAGCTCCGTTCCTACCGATGCGCAGGTGACCGAATTTGAGAACGCCATCAAGGACGCCGGCGTTCAGCTCACGGGCCTGAACTTCAACGCCGGCAACATGCCGGGCGGCGACCGCGGCCTGGTGTCCTGGAAGGGGCGCGAGTCCGAATTCAAGGACAACATCGATGTTGTGGCCGGCATCGGCGAGCGCCTCGGCTGCAAGGCTTTCAACGCGCTTTACGGCAACCGCCAGGACGACGCTACTCCCGAAGAGCAGGACGAGCTGGCTGCCAGGAACCTGGCAGCAGCGGCCGAAGGTGTTGCCCGCATCGGCGGCATCGTCCTCCTCGAACCTGTCAGCGGCGCACCCAAATACCCGCTCCTCACCGCTGAAGACGCACTCAAGGTCATCGCCCGCGTGAAGGCGGAGGCCGGCGTCGGCAACATCAAGCTCCTCGCCGACTTCTACCACCTGTCCGTCAACGGCGACGACGTCCAAGCCGTCATCGAAAACCACGCGAAAGACTTCGGCCACATCCAGATTGCCGACAACCCCGGCCGCGGCGCACCCGGAACCGGCACCCTCCCGCTCGGTGAATGGATCGCCCGCAGCCGCGAACTCGGCTACGAGGGCTACATCGGACTCGAATATAAGGAACCGCAGGAAACGGCCTTCAGCTGGGCCATCCGCCAGCGCATCTCCCAGTAACCGGGTTTCGGCAAGTTCAACCACCGGTGATTGAGCCGGTCGAAATCCGGTTTCGCTCTCCACTTCACAGACTTCACGAAAAGAGAACCATCATGAGCAACGTTGCAGTTATCGGACTCGGAATCATGGGCCTGCCCATGGCCATCAACCTGGTCAAGGCCGGCCACGCCGTCACCGGTTTCAACCGCAGCCAGGACAAGATCGACAAGCTCGTCTCCGAAGGCGGCAAGGGCGCCACCAGCATCGCCGACGCAGTCAAGGATGCCGACGTCGTCATCACCATGGTGCCGGACTCCCCCGATGTCGAAGGTGTCGTCAGCGGCAAGGACGGCGTCTTCGCCAACGCCAAGCAGGGCACGTTGTGGATCGACGCTTCCAGCATCCGCCCCGATGTCGCCAAGCGCCTCTCGGACGAAGCCCGCGAAGCCGGCGTCCGCCCGCTCGACGCCCCGGTCTCCGGCGGCGAACAGGGCGCCATCGACGCAGTCCTGTCCATCATGGTGGGAGGCGACAAGGCAGACTTCGAGGCAGCCTCGGACGTCCTGAACGCCGTCGGCAAAACCATCGTCCACGTTGGCCCCTCCGGCTCCGGCCAGACCGTCAAGGCAGCCAACCAGCTGATCGTCGCCGTCAACATCGAGGTCCTCGGCGAGGCCATCGCCTTCCTGGAGGCCTACGGCGTGGACACCGACGCCGCCCTCAAGGTCCTCGGCGGCGGCCTGGCCGGCTCCAAGGTCCTGGACCAAAAGGGCCAGAAGATGCTGGACCGCAACTTCGACCCCGGCTTCCGCCTCGCCCTGCACCACAAGGACCTGGGCATCGTCACCTCCGCCGCCCGCGAAGCCAACGTCGCCGTTCCCCTCGGTGCCGTCGTCGCACAGCTCGTCGCCGCCACCGTCAACCAGGGCGACGGCGGCCTGGACCACTCCGGACTCTTCAAGCAGGTCCTGAAGCTCAGCGGCCGCGAGTAACCCTCACGCCGCAAGCCCGGCCGCCCCGAAACGGGGCACATTGACACGGACACGCCGGCCGCCGTCGTAGATTACGACGCCGACTCTCCCAAAGTGCCCCGCGACGGTTCGCCGGGCCTTCCTTCAGCACACCCAAAATCAGACTTCCCAAGCTTTCAAGGAGCACACCATGAGCAAGATGCGTACCGTTGATGCAGCGGTGGCCATCCTGGAAAAGGAAGGCGCCATCGAGGCGTTCGGCCTGCCAGGCGCCGCGATCAACCCCTTCTATTCCGCAATGCGCGCCCACGGCGGCATCCGCCACACCCTGGCCCGCCACGTTGAAGGCGCCAGCCACATGGCGGACGGCTTCAGCCGGGCCAAGGACGGCAACATCGGCATCTGCATCGGTACCTCCGGCCCCGCGGGCACCGACATGATCACCGGCCTGTACGCCGCCTGGGCTGATTCCATCCCCATGCTCTGCATCACCGGCCAGGCCCCGGTGGCCAAGCTGCACAAGGAAGACTTCCAGGCCGTGGACATCGAGTCCATCGCCAAGCCCGTCACCAAGATGGCCATGACCATCCTGGAGCCGGGCCAGGTCCCCGGCGCCTTCCAGAAGGCCTTCCAGCTGATGCGCTCCGGCCGCCCCGGCCCGGTGCTCCTGGACCTGCCCATCGACGTGCAGCTGGCCGAAATCGAATTCGACATAGATACCTACGAGCCCCTGCCCATCGAGAAGCCCAAGGCCTCCCGCAAGCAGCTGGAAAAGGCCCTGGACATGCTGACCGCGGCCCAGCACCCGCTGATCGTGGCCGGCGGCGGCATCATCAACGCCGGTGCCTCCGCGCAGCTGGTTGAACTGGCCGAAACCCTGAACATCCCGGTCATCCCCACCCTGATGGGCTGGGGCACCATCCCGGACGACCACCAGCTCATGGCCGGCATGGTGGGCCTGCAGACCTCGCACCGCTACGGCAACGAGAACTACCTGCAGAGCGACTTCGTGATCGGCATCGGCAACCGCTGGGCCAACCGCCACACCGGCGGACTGGAGACCTACACGGCAGGCCGGAAGTTCGTGCACATCGACATCGAGCCCACGCAGATCGGCCGCGTGTTCTCGCCGGACCTGGGCATCGCGTCCGACGCCGGTGCGGCGCTGGCCGGGCTGGTTGAGCTCGCCAAAGAGCGCAAGGCGGCAGGGTCCCTGCCGGACTACAGCGCCTGGGTTGCCGAGTGCCAGGAGCGCAAGGCCTCCCTGCACCGCAAGACGCACTTCGAGAACATCCCCATCAAGCCGCAGCGCGTGTACGAGGAGATGAACAAGTCCTTCGGCCGCGACACCGCCTACGTGTCCACCATCGGCCTGTCCCAGATCGCCGGCGCCCAGATGCTGCACGTTTTCGGCCCGCGCAAGTGGATCAACGCCGGCCAGGCGGGCCCCCTGGGCTGGACCGCCCCGGCAGCCCTCGGCGTCGTTCGCGCAAACCCGGAGCAAACCGTGGTGGCCCTCTCCGGCGACTACGATTTCCAGTTCATGATCGAGGAACTGGCCGTGGGCGCGCAGTTCAACCTCCCATACATCCACGTTGTGGTGAACAACTCGTACCTGGGCCTGATCCGCCAGTCCCAGCGCGGTTTCAGCATGGAGCAGAACGTGTCCCTGGCGTTCGAAAACGTCAATAGCGCGGACTTGTCCGAAAACGCACGCGGCTACGGCGTGGACCACCTGAAGGTGGCCGAGGGCCTGGGCTGCAAGGCCGTGCGCGTGGAGGATCCCAACGACCTCGCCGCAGCCTTCGACAAGGCCAAGGCACTCATGGGCGAGTTCCAGGTTCCCGTGGTGGTGGAAGTGATCCTGGAAAAGATCACCAACATCTCCATGGGTGTGGAAATCAACGCCGTGAACGAGTTCGAGGAGCTCGCTGAGTCCGCCGCCGACGCCCCCACCGCCATCCTGGCGCTGCAGGCTTAACCTGCACGAATAGAACCTGCCCGGCGAGAACCTCAACGCGCAGAACCTGCACACCGAAACAAGAGAGACAGCCATGCGGATCGTCATTGCCCCGGACAAATTCAAGGGATCCCTGTCCGCCCCGGACGTGTGCAGCCACCTGGAAAAGGGGCTGCAGCGCGGCGCGGGCGGGAACCTTGAAGTCCTCCGGATCCCCGTGGCCGACGGCGGAGAGGGCACCCTCGACGCCGCCGTCGGCTCCGGCTTTACCCGCCGCAGCGCGGTGGTGGCCGGACCAACAGGCGAACCGGTCACGGCCGACTTCGCTGTCCGGGGCAATGAGGCAGTCATCGAAATGGCGGCTGCCTCGGGCCTGGCCCTGCTGCCCGCCGGAGCACTGGTTGGCGGACGGCCGGGCCCGACGGCGGCACGCACCGCCACCAGCCTGGGCACCGGCCAGCTCATCAGCGCCGCCCTGGACGCCGGCTGCAACCGAATCATCCTGGGTGTGGGCGGCAGCGCCAACACCGACGGCGGCGCCGGGCTCCTGCAAGGCCTCGGCGCCCGGTTCCTCGACAACGAGGGCAACGAACTTCCGCCCGGTGGTGCCGCTTTGGCCCACCTGGACCGGATCGACTTCAGAGGGTTTGAACCCCGGCTGAAGGACACACGCTTTGTGCTGGCGTCCGACGTCGACAATCCCCTGCTGGGCGCCCAGGGCGCCGCGGCGATTTTCGGCCCGCAAAAGGGCGCCACACAACAGGACGTCGGCCTGCTCGACGCCGCCCTGGCCAGGTTTGTCGAAGTCCTGGCCAGGGAAATCGGATTCCGCGCGGTCAAGGCTGCCGAGGCTCCCGGGGCGGGGGCAGCCGGCGGCGTTGGCTATGCCGCCATCGCCGTCCTGGCCGCGACCCGGCGCCCGGGCATCGACGTCGTCCTCGAATTCACGGACCTGGATCAGAGACTGGCCGGCGCAGACCTGGTGATCACCGGCGAAGGAAGCCTGGACGAGCAGAGCCTCCTGGGCAAGACGCCCATGGGCGTGGCCCGCGCAGCCGCCGCCCATCGTATTCCGGTGATCGCGGTGTGCGGCCGGACCACCCTGGGGGCGGGACAGGCCACTGCCGCCGGGTTCGAGGATATTTACGCTTTGACCGAGCTGGAAAGCAATGTAGACAGGTGCATAGCAGAGGCAGCGCAGCTTCTGGAACAGCTGGGTACACAGATCAGCGAACGGTTGGCAGCCAATGAACTGCCCCGTACCGCGAACTCCAAGGAGGACCTCCATGTCTGAAGAACGATTTGACCTGGTCATCCGGGGTCAGCGCATCCTCACCACTGCCGGCCTTGCACCTCGCGAGGTGGGTGTCCGCAACGGCAAGATCGTGGCCCTCGAGCCGCTCGGCAACGGCCTGGCCGGCGCCGAAGTCATTGAACTCGCGGACGATGAAACCCTGATCCCCGGCCTGGTGGACACCCATGTCCATGTCAACGAGCCCGGCCGCACTGAGTGGGAGGGCTTCGCCTCGGCCACCCGGGCAGCAGCGGCGGGCGGCGTCACCACCATCATCGACATGCCGCTGAACTCCGTCCCGCCCACCACCACAGTGGAAAACCTGAAGCTCAAGCGCGAAGTGGCCGAGGACCAGGCGTTCATCGACGTCGGATTCTGGGGCGGCGCAATCCCCGGCAACAAGGCCGACCTGCGCGCCTTGCATGACGAAGGCGTGTTCGGTTTCAAGTGCTTCCTGCTTCACTCCGGCGTGGACGAGTTCCCGCACCTGGATGCGGACGAGATGGAGGAGGACATGGCCGAGCTGAAGTCCTTCGATTCGCTCATGATCGTCCATGCCGAGGACTCGCACGCCATTGACCGCGCACCCCACCCCGGGGGCGACCACTACTCCACCTTCCTCGCTTCCCGCCCCCGCGGTGCCGAGAACAAGGCCATCGCCGAGGTCATCGAACGGGCCCGCTGGACCGGTGCGCGTGCGCACATCCTGCACCTGTCGTCGTCGGACGCGCTGCCCATGATCGCCTCCGCAAAGCGCGACGGCGTGAAGCTCACCGTGGAAACGTGCCCGCACTACCTCACGCTGATGGCCGAGGAAATCCCGGACGGCGCCACCGCCTACAAGTGCTGCCCGCCCATTCGCGAGGCCTCCAACCGGGAGCTGCTGTGGCAGGGCCTGCTGGACGGCACCATCGACTGCATCGTCTCGGACCACTCCCCCTCCACGCTGGACCTGAAGGACCTGGAGAACGGCGACTTCGCCGTAGCCTGGGGCGGCGTCTCGTCGCTGCAGCTGGGCCTGTCCCTGATCTGGACCGAGGCCCGGCACCGCGGCATCCCGCTGGAGCAGGTGGTCAGCTGGATGGGTGAGAAGCCCGCGGCCCTCGCCCGGCTCTCCAACAAGGGCCAGCTGGCGCTGGGATACGACGCCGACTTCGCCGTCTTCGCCCCCGATGAGGCGTTCGTGGTGGACGTTTCCAAGCTCAAGCACAAGAACCCGATCACCCCGTACGACGGCAAGGCCCTCTCCGGCGTGGTCCGCAAGACCTTCCTGCGCGGCGCCGTGGTGGACGGCCAGACCCCCACGGGCAAGCTGATCCGCCGCGGCGGGGTCTAGGGACGAGCCATGGCAGTGGAAGCCCACTATCCCCGGGGGATATCCCGGCACGCGGTTCCGGCCAAGCGCGCTGCTGCCCGCGGCCTCGCCGTGTGGGTGGTTCCCGCGGAAGGCTCAAGCCCCGAACTGCTGGCCCGCGCCGCCGAACTGGTCCTGGCCCGAGCCCTTCAAACTGCTCCGGAGGCGGAAGTCCATTGGCCTGCCGCCGGAGCCCCCATGTCCGGGGACTCCGCCGTGGAAGGAGCCGCAGACCACTCCTCTCGCACTCCTTCCGCGGCGGAGAACCCCGGCGATACCGAGACCGACGGCGGCACGCACCTGCCGCCGTCGGCCGGCCCTGTCAGCCGGGTGGCTGTGGACCTTGCAGCCGACCAGGTCCTGCTGGACGGCACGCCCGTGGCGTTGACCGGCGTCGAGTTCAAGGTGCTTCGGTACCTCGTGACGCACCTGTCCCGAACAGTGGGCAGGGAGGAACTGCAGGAGTTCCTCGACTCGTTCGAGACCCCCGGCGCCTCGGCCCGGTCCATCGATGTTTACGTGGGCCGGATCCGCCGGAAACTCGGCAACGCGCGGCACGCTGTGGCCACTGTCAGGGGCGGCGGCTACCGGTTTATGCCGGGTGCCTGCGCAACTGTTCGGGGCCCGGCGGAATACTGCATATGACGCCGGAGTTGTATGACTAGGCGGGAACCCGCTTCACTTGATGTTTTGCCAGTACCTGACAAAGACTTCCAAAGGAATGCCATGAGCCAGACCCTGACCACCAAGCTTCAGCCCGGAACCCAGGCCCCTGATTTCACCCTTCAGGATGCCCAGGGCCGCGAGACTGCCTTGGCCGACTACCGTGGCAAGAACGTCATCGTGTACTTCTACCCCAAGGCCGCCACCCCCGGCTGCACCACCGAGGCCTGCGATTTCCGCGACAGCCTGGCCTCCCTGCAGGGCAAGGGCTACGAGGTCATCGGCATCTCCCCCGACGCCCCGGAGGCCCTTGCCGGCTTCACCGGCGACTTCTCCCTGACCTTCCCGCTGCTCTCCGACGAGGACCACGCAGTTGCCCTGGCCTACGGCGCCTGGGGCGAGAAGCTGGTCGACGGCGAGATCGTTGAAGGCATCGTCCGCTCCACTGTGGTGGTGGACCCCGAAGGCAAGGTCAAGCTCGCCCAGTACCAGGTGCAGGCCCAGGGCCACGTGGCAGCGCTGAAGGAAGCCCTGGGAATCTAGCCCACCCGGGACGCTCTCTCACTTAACGCGCTGTTTAACAGGACGCTCTCGCACTTAACGCGCTGTTTAACAGGACGCTCGCTCACTTAACGCGCGCTTTCCCTGGACGCTCTCGCACTTATGGACCAATCCATAGGGTGGGAGCGTCCGGCGTTTAACGGCACCATCCGTTTGAACGGCACCGTAGCGTGGCAGGTCATCCTGCCGCTGGGGTGTCCATCTTCGCCTCTGCAGCCGCCTGCGCATATTCGGCCGACACCCGGCGGTACACCGGGGTCAGGAAAGCCAGCAGCGCGGCGGCCACCAGGATGAGCCCGGCGATCAGGAACACCAGGGCAATGCCGCGGGAGGTGCCCTCGCCCAGCAGCGGGGCCAGCCGGGCCGCGCCGTCGGCCGACCGTGCGTAGGGAATGATCCAGAACTGGGCGATCGGCGCAATCAGGAAGGACGTGACGGGCGCCGCCGCAGACTCGAACGCCATGGCGAAGCCGAACACCCGGCCCTGCCGTGGCAGCGGAACCACCTGCTGGATGATCGTCTGCTCGGCGGCCTCCACAACGGGCACCAGCGTCAGGTACAGCCAGATCCCGACGACGTACAGCCACGCCCATTCGCGCAGGGTGAACACCGCGCCGAGGACCCCCATGGCCACCACCGCAATGAGCAGGGTGCGCAGCGGGTTGGCCCCGAGTCCGAACTTGCTGATCAGGGCCCCGCCGATCAGGAACCCGCTGGAGCCTACCGCCAGGAAAATGCCCCACAGTTCCACGGGGAACATCTCCAGGCCGTAGGGGTCCATCAGCGCCATGTAGACGCCGCCAATGAAGTTGTTGAATGTGGAGAACAGGATCAAGGCGAACAGCCCGGAAATGGCGAGCACAGCGGCATAGGAGCCGCGAAGGTCGAACCCGCCGTGCGCATCGTTGGCCGCCACGCTCGTTTCTTCAGGCATGCGAAGGGTGAGCAGGTGCGCGAACGCGAGCGCCGTGAGCACGATTGCGACCACAATGGTCCAGCCCATGCCCAGCAGCCCCACCGACAGCCCGGAGAGCACGGAAGTGATGAGGAACATCAGCCCCTGCACCATCCCCACCAGCCCGTTGGCGTTGGCCCGCCGCTCCGGCTCTATGAGGATGGTGACGGTAGTGGACAAGGCGATATTGCGCAGGTTCTCCACCACCGCGCCGATCAGGATGACTACGGTGAAAACCCAGAACCAGGGCTGCTTCAGGTCCAGCAGCGAGCCTTCAGGTGTCAGGAGGAACATCACCCCGGAGAGCACAAACATCACCAGGGTGAAGCCCGCGGCGAAGCGCATCACGGCCAGTTTGCGGTAGCGGTCCACGAAGGTGCCGAAGCTGATGCTGGACAGGGCGATCAGCAGCATGTACGCACCACCGACTACACCGGTGGCGATCACGTTGCGGGTCTCCAGGTACACCCAGAACGTCAGGGCAAACCACAGGTAGCTGGTGGTGATGTTGGCCAGGGCGGTGTTCACCAGGATCCCGGAGAAGGTCCGCGATCGTTCCGCCGGGGTGCGCACGGAGGTGTCGACGGCGTCTGGATCAGCCAGGCGCGCGGGTTCACCGCCCGTTGTTGAAGTGGCGGCGTCCTCGCGAAGGTTTTCCCCGCCGTCGGGAACGGCAGCGGCCCTTCCTTGGGCCGGCTCCTGCTCGGTCATGCGTCCCAGTGTAGTGACGGCCGGCAGAAGCCGACAGGGTGGAACAGATACGCATTCCAGCCCCTGTCCGCAGTTCCGGAACTAAGCTCGTAAGGGAGGGCAGTCAGCCGGATGGAACCGCGAAAGGACAAGCCGTGGCGCATGACTCCGCAGAGGAAGCAATGTCCCGAATGGGCGCCGAGCAGGACGCGAAGTACAGCGCGAACCGGCAGCACTTCGAAGCCCAATCCTGGTACGAGATCGACCACCGCCTGACACTGCTGTTGACCCCACTTTTCAGGATGGGTGACGACGCAACCATAGAGCTCAGCGTGGTGGTGGACGGCACCGTCATCTCCGGCTCCGTTGTCTCGGAGCACGCCTGGACGCAGCGGCAGAACGACCAGATCCGCGTCGGCAGCCCGGCAGTGGCCGACGCCCTCGCCTCCGTCGAATCGAAGCGTGAGGAAGAAGCTCTGGAGACACCGGAAGAAACCGGGGCAGGCAGCCTCCACCGTCAGGTCCGGTACATCCATTTCCTTGCCCCGGCGCTGCTGTCCGGCGGGGTCCATGTGCGCTTGCCGGCTACCAGGGTTGACCTCCGGAAAGTGGCGGCCTGGAGCATCGGGCGTATCAGCCTCGACTGAGGTAACAGGGTTAGGGAGAACAGGGCTTCGGGGGAACAGAGTTTCGGGAGAACAGAGCCGGAAGGGACACTGCCCCGGCTCTAACGCACATGGCAGGATGGCGGCATGGCGATCGAGGTCCGTCCGGCAACCGAATTTGAGGACGTCCGGGCGCTGGTGGGGCCGAAACGGCCGGATGCCAACGTGTGCTGGTGCCTGAGCTACCGCATCCCCTCCAAACAGAACCAGACCCTGCACGGCACGGAGCGCGGGGACCTGGTGCAGCAGCTGCTGAAGCAGGACCCGCCGCCAGGTATCTTGGCGTACGACGGCGGGGAGCCGGTGGGGTGGGCGGGGGTCCATCCCCGTGCGGACACCAGTTTCGCCCATAACCGGAAGATCCCGCATGTGGACGATCTGGACGTCTGGTCAGTGTGGTGCATCCGGGTGCGGCCCGGACATCGCGGCAAGGGCATCTCGCACCAGCTGTTGAGGGGCGCCGTGGAGATGGCGAAGAGCTACGGTGCGCCTGCGATCGAGGGCTACCCCGTGGACAACCAGGGGCAAAAGGTGGACCTCACCATGGCCTACACGGGCACCCGGAAGCTCTTCGAGGACGCGGGTTTCACCAAGGCAGCGGACACCGAGTCAGTACTGAATGGCTTCCCGCGGGTCCTGATGCGGCTGGACCTGCAGCGTTAGCGGCTTTCCAGAATCAGGAGTCAGGGCTTTTTCCACCAGCTGCCCGGCCAGCCCTCGTCAATGGCCCACAAGGCCAGGAGCAGGGAATCCACTGTCATAAGGCCCGCGATGAGGTAGGCCCATCCTGTATACCAAGCCACTGCAATCTCCTGACTGTATCCCCCAGCCACTCGATTGCTCCTAAGTGTGGCACCTAAACCGCCGCGGCGGAACGCCCCAGATCCACACTCCTGAAAAGCGCCTCCAGCCTGTTGTGGGCCTCGGTCTCCAGCTTCAGGCGGTGCGTCAGCTTCTCCACCTGCGCGGACAGCTCCTCCCCCACCGGAAGCCGGTCACCCGGCCAGCTGGAAGCCTCCCGTGACTCGGCAAGCGCTTGAGCCAGGGCATTGGCTGCGGCACGCACCTTCCGGGAGTGGAAGTAGACCCGCAGCAGGGCCCTGCCCTTATCCACTGCTGCCCGTGGCAGGTCGCGTGCTGCCGCCGTCTGGTTGGTTGTGTTGGCATGTCCCATGTGGCTCCACCTTCCTGCCAAGCAGGCCAGCCCCGGACGTGGTCGTCGTCGACGATTGTCCTCATTAAGCTGATCCCACTTCGAGTGTCCCGGGCGTTCCTCAACGTCCGTGCAAGCAGGTCCCAAGATTTACGCAAGATCCGCCAGGACGGGCCGGGGCAGCCAAGCCGCACCCCGCCGTCGGACGAAAACGCGAGGTGACTTAACCACTTGTGTTGCCCTGCGACATGTTTGGTAGCCGTTAATACGGTAGAAGTAGACCTATGGTCTCTCCACCCGAAATCCGTCGTGCCGTTGTCATCGAGGATGACCCGGACATCCGCGGCCTGCTGGTCCGTGTCCTGGCCAAGCAGGGCTTCGACGTGACGGAGGCCGCCGCCGGCCTGCCGGGCGTGGAGGAAGTCCGCCGCGTCCAGCCTGATCTGGTCACGCTGGACCTGAACCTGCCGGACATTGACGGGCTCGAAGTCTGCAAGCTGCTGCGCGAATTCTCGGACGCCTTTATTGTGATGCTCACGGCCCGCGCCGATGAACTGGACAAGCTGACCGGCCTGGACAACGGGGCCGACGAATACATCAGCAAGCCGTTCAGCCCGCGCGAACTGCAGTCCCGCATCAACGCCCTTTTCCGCAGACGGCCCTCCCCTGCGGCGGATTCCGCGGCCCGCAGTGAACTGGAACGCGCCACGGAAGTCCAGCAAAGCCTCCTGCCCAAGGAGGACATCCGCGTGGACGGCTACGACGTCGCCGGCGTCTTCCGCCCCTCCCGCAGCGTGGGCGGGGACTTCTACGACTGGTACCAGACACCTGAGGGGCTCCACCTGACCTTCGCCGATGCCATGGGCAAGGGCATGGGCGCCGCACTCATCGCGGCAACGGTCCGCGCGGTGATGCGGTCCACGGGGCGGCGGCAGGACCTGGACGGCGCCTTCGCCTCCGCCAGCAAGGCGATCGCCACGGACCTTGACTCCTCCAACTCCTTCGTCACTTTGTTCCACGCGCGGCTGGACGCGGCGTCCGGAACCGTCAGCTATGTCGACGCCGGGCACGGGCTTGCGCTGCACGTCCGGTCCGGCGGCACTGCTGAACGGCTCCTCTCCGGCGGACCGCCCGTGGGTGCCTGGGCAGGCTCGCAGTGGCCGCAGTCCAGCCTGGAACTCTCCCCGGGAGATTCCCTGGTGGTGGTCAGCGACGGCGTGCTGGACGTCTTCGACTCCGTGGAGGACTTCACCGAGGCCGTCCGCACCGCCGCCCAAGGCCAGGATTCGGCGCACGCCGCCAGCAGCGCCATCATGGCCCTTGCCCCAGCTGAGACGGCCGAGGACGACGTCACAGTGGTTGTGGTCCGCCGACTGCCGGAGCAGGCTGCGGCATGACCCGCTTCTGGACCAGGCTGGTGGTGGTGCTGAGCATTATCACCGGCGTCAACTACATCGCCTGGCGCTGGGCAGCGTCGCTGAACTGGGAAGCCTGGTGGATCGCCCTGCCCCTGGTGATCGCCGAGACCTACAGCCTGATCGACGTGATGCTGTTCGGCATGACGGTGTGGAGGCTGAAAATCCGCAAGGGCGCACCGCCACCGCCGGCCGATGCCACTGTGGACGTCTTCATCACCACCTACAACGAAGACCTGGACATGGTGATGACCACCGCCTTGGCCGCCCAGAGGATCCGGCACCCGCACAGCACCTGGATTTTGGACGACGGCGCCCGGCCCGAACTCCAGGCGCTCGCCGAACAGCACGGCCTGGGCTACGTCACCCGCAGCGAGGACTGGACCTCCAACGTGCCCCGGCATGCCAAAGCCGGCAACCTGAACAACGCACTGATGCAGACTCACGGCGAGTTCCTCCTGATCCTGGACGCGGACCAGATCCCCGAGCCGGACATCCTCGAAAAGACCCTGGGCTACTTCAACAACCGGCGGGTGGCGCTGGTCCAGACGCCCCAGTACTTCAGCAATGTCCCGGCCAGCGATCCCCTGGGCAGCCAGGCGCCCCTCTTCTACGGCCCCATACAACAGGGCAAGGACGGCTGGAACGCCGCCTTCTTCTGCGGCTCCAACGCCATCCTGCGCCGCGAGGCCCTGATGCAGCTGGGCCTTGTGGGCTACGTGAAGGAAACCGAGAAGAGCATCCGCCGGGCGCTGGCCGCCTCCCGCTCGGCCATCAGGAAGGCCCGGAAATCCGCGGACGTGGAATCTCCGTTGGTGGCCCAGGTGCTGGATGAGGTGGAGGCAGCAACGCGCGAAGCCCAGCAGGAGCTCGAGGCCGGCGGCGCCCTGAGCGAGATCACGTACCGGGTGCGCCGCCGCGTGGATGCCGCCGTGCAGACCCTGGTGACGGCCGACGTCGAAGCCCTCCAGGCCGACCTCGAAGAGATCGCGGCGATGGAACTGGCGCACGTGGGCGAGTCCGGCGTTCCCGTGGTTGCGGACGACGCCGTCCGGCGCATGTCCGCCCGCGACTGGTCGCCGCTGGGTGCCCTGGAATCCGTGCAGGCCGTCCTGGACGCCCTGTCCGTGGAGCGCAACGACGAGGCACAGCCGGTCATGCCGCTGGCCACCATCTCCGTCACCGAGGACATGGCCACCGCTATGCGCATGCACGCCATGGGCTGGGAGAGCGTCTACCACCACGAAATCCTGGCCTACGGGCTGGCCCCGGAGGACCTCAAAACCATGCTCACCCAGCGCCTGCGCTGGGCACAGGGCACCATCCAGGTGCTGCTCCGCGAGAACCCGCTGGTCCAGAAAGGCCTCAAGATCGGCCAGAAGTTGATGTACTTCGCCACCATGTGGACCTACCTCAGCGGCTACGCGGCGGTCATCTATTTCGCCGCCCCCATCATCTACCTGCTCCTGGGCATCCTGCCGGTGACGAGCCTGAGCTGGGACTTCTTCATCCGGTTCATCCCGTTCATGGTGGCCAACCAGCTGCTGTTCGCCGTTGCCGGCCGGGGCATCCCCACCTGGCGTGGCCAGCAGTACAGCCTGGCCCTGTTCCCCACCTGGATCAAGGCGTGCTCGACGGCGGCCCGGAACGTCTGGTTCGGCCGTCCCCTGGGCTTTGCCGTCACCCCCAAGGCCCGCCAGAGCGGCGGACCCAGCTGGAGCCTGATCCAGCCGCAGATTGTGGTGTCGGTGCTGCTGGCGGTGGCGGCCGTCGTCGGAATCATCCGCCTGGCCGCCGGCCTGGCAGAGCCGCTCGGCACCCTGGTGAACGTCGCCTGGGTCATCTACGACCTGGTGGTGATGAGCATTTTGGTGCGTGCAGTGCTTTACAAGGGTTATGAACCAGCCGGTGATCCGGCAGTTACAGAGAGGGAGCCAGATGGAGTTTAGCTATGAGGTCAAGGACTCGTATGCGGAGGTCAAGGCGGACGGGCGGCTGAACATGGTATCCGCGCCGAAGCTGCGCGAGTTCGTCACCGATGTGATTGCGGGCGGATCCAACCGGATCGTGGTGAACCTGGAAAACACGGCGTTTATGGACTCCTCGGGCCTTGGCGCACTGATCGGCTGCCTCAAAGCGGCCCGGCAGGCGGGCGGCGACCTCCGGATCGCCGCCGTGCAGCCGCAGGTCAAAATGGTCCTGCAGCTCACCAGCATGGACAAGGTCCTCACCTCCTACACCTCTGCCGAAGAGGCGTTCAGCAATGACTGAGGTCCTGGCGTCCCGCAGCTTCCGCGGGCTCGCGGCAGAGGACGCCATCGAATCCGTCCACAATGACCTGGACAGCCTCTGGCTCGACGTCCCCTTTGTGCAGGACATGGACCAGATGACGTTCACGACGGCCGTCATCGAGTCGGCGTCGAACATCGTCCAGCACGCGGAGCCCGCGGGCCAGGAACCAGTGGAGCTCGGAGTGGACATCACCGTCCAGCCCACACTGCTGCAGGCCAGGGTCAGCGCCTACCACGCCAAGCCCCCGTTCGGGCCCATGGAGCCGGCAACCCCGGGCGAGGACGCCGAGTCCGGCCGTGGCCTGGCGCTGATCCAGGCGCTGGTCACCACCGTGACGTTCGAGCGGCAGGACGGGACCAACACGTGGGTCCTGTCCCGGACGTCCCAGGACTAGGCCCTTTTCGAGCCTCGGACAGATACGGGGACCTGTTGGTTACGTCCCGGTATCTGTCCTAAGACTCCAGCCGCCCAGGGCTAGCCCGGGAAGGTCACCGACACCGTAGTCCCGCCGCCCGGGGTGTCGCTGATGGAGAGCTCGCCGCCGTGTGCCTGGGCGATCCGGCGGCAGGTGGCCAGGCCCAGCCCTGTCCCGGGGCCGTCGCCGGGCCGGTTTAGCCGCACGAGTGGCTCCACGGCTTTACTCCGCTCGGCGGGCAGGATGCCCTTGCCGTTATCGGCCACGTAGACGGTGGTGCCGTGCGCGCCCGGCTCCGCCCTGACCGTGACCCGCAACGCCCTGGCGGGGCTCTGGTAATTCAACGAGTTTGCCAGCAGGTTCTGCAGCAGGGTCCGCAGCTGGGAGCGGTCTGCGAAGAGCTCGGCGTCCTCGCACAGGATGCCGCTGGCCAGGCCCAGGTCAAGACCCAGATCCTGGGCGGCCTCTGCCGACACCGCGAGTAAGGACAGCCGCTCCCGGTTGATGGTGCCGTCAGCCCGCGCGTAATCCAGAACGTCATCCAGCGTGACCAGCATGCGCCGCCCCCCGCTGCCGATATGTCCCAGGTACTCCGCGAACGGGTGGTCCGGCTGTATGTCCGGATCGTCCTCTGCCAGCTCCACGTAGCCAAGGATGGTGGTGAGCGGCGAACGGAGATCGTGGCTCACCCGTCCCGCGAACTCCGCCAGCATGGCGTTGCTGCGCTGCAGCTCGGCCAGGGCTTCGTCAAGCTGCAGCGTCCGGTGCTGGAGTTCAAGAAGCTCCACCACCTGCTGCGCCAGCACCTCCACCAGGCTGATTTGCTCAAGCGTGGGCAGTTCCGGCTCGTTGGAGAAGACGCACAGCGAACCCAGGACCAGTCCGGAGGAGGTCTTTAGCGGGACGGAGGCGTAGAAGCGGACGTCGGCTATCTCACCGGTCACAAACGGGTTGGCGGCGAACCTCGGGTCCTGCGAAGCGTCCCGGACCACAGTTGTCCCCCCGGTCAAAAAGACCGCGGCGCACATCGAGTCCTCGCGGGAGCAGATGCCGGGATCCATTCCGGAGGCGGCTATCTGCACCTGCTGCTCCGAGGTGATGATGTTGACCACGCTGAAGGGCACGCCGCACAACGATGCGGCCAGCCTCACCAGGTTGTCCAAGGCGCCCCTGGCCCCGGCGTCCTTCAGTACCGGCCTCTCACCGGCGTAGGCAGGTATCAGCCCATATTCCCGCAGGCCAAGCTCGCGTGCGGAATCCTGATCGGTCAGCGTTTGCATAGCCGTCCCGTCCGTATTCATTTAGTGTCCCCCCAGTAAAAACTGGTCGAGCCTGCGGCTCTCCCGCGATAATACCGGCTTGGCCTGACGCCTGTTGTAGTCTCTTGACACCACCGCCACGGTCCACTTGAATATTACGTATGCTGAAATAACAGTTCCATGATGCGGAAGCCTTGTTGGTATGCCCTGCGATCTACCAACGATCAGGTGCCGGAAGTCCGGCCTCCGCATAGCCGTCACCGTGGATGCCAGCATTTGTTACCTAGGAAGCAGCCAGCATGAAGCTTGCCGAATTCAACACTGCGGACCCTGCCAGGGCCGCGGAAACCCTCCGGCCCTGCATCGACGTCCAGCGCTGGGTGGACACCGTGGCCGCCGCCCGGCCCTTTAGTTCCAGGGAGGCGCTCCTGGCATTTGCCGCCGAAGCAGCCAACCCGTTCACGTCCGCCGAGGTGGAGTCCGCCATGGCCCACCACCCCCGGATTGGGGAGCGTCCGACGGCGGCCACCACCGAGGCGTCCATGTCCCGTTCGGAGCAGGCCGGCGTCGACCCCGCGGAAGCCGGGGTTGCCCAGGCTTTGGCGCAGGGCAACCGCGACTACGAGGAAAAGTTCGGCCGGGTCTTCCTGATCCGCGCCGCCGGACGCACCGCCCCCGAAATCCTGCAGGCCCTGAATGAACGGCTTGCCAACTCCCCGGCCGAAGAAGACAGCATCGTGGCACAGCAGCTGCGCGAGATCGCCGTTCTGCGGCTTGAAGGACTGATCACCGAATGAGCGTCTCCCACGTCACCACCCACATCCTCGACACAGGCGCCGGACGCCCGGCGGCGGGCGTCGCCGTCGTGCTTTACAAAAACGACGGCGGTACCTGGCAAAAGCTTGCCGACTCCACCACGGACGCGGACGGGCGGGCAAAGGACCTGGGGCCGGAGCAGCTGGAGGCTGGGCACTACAAGCTCAACTTCGCCACCGGCAGCTACTACGCCGGACTGCAGACCGCAACGTTCTTCCCCGAGGTTGACCTGGTGTTCGAAGTCACCGGCTCCGAGCACTATCACGTCCCGCTCCTGCTCAGCCCGTTCGCATACTCCACGTACCGCGGCAGCTGACCTCCCGTTGCCCTATCACTTATGGTCCCCATTCCGGGGTTTGGCAGCCGTAAGTGATAGGGCAACACGGAAATGTAGGCTTGATGCATGCCTTCTGAACAACCCGCCGCCGAGCGCCGCGAGGTCACTGTCCGCCGCGCACCCAAATATGTGCCGTTCCTGATCCTGGGCGCACTGGTGGGCATGGTGGTGGCGGCCGCGGTGGCCTACGGGCTCCCCGCCACCCCGGAGTTTGACCCCGCCTCGGTGTTCGGATTCTTCCTGGTGCTGTTCGCCGGCGCAGGCGCGATCCTGGGTGCCGCACTGGCCCTCATCCTGGACCGCCGCAGCGTCAAACGGCAGCAGCGGGCAGTGGTGGAAGCGGTTCCCGACTCCGAACCGGATTCGGACAACCTGCAGTAGCCCGGTCACAAACGGACGGCCGGAAAAGTCCTACCGCATATCGTGAGATAATCGACCAGTGGCACGCGGCGATGGAAAACTTTCTCATGATCTTCTCCCTGGCGAAAAAGGCCCGCAGGACGCCTGTGGCGTTTTCGGGGTCTGGGCACCAGGTGAAGAAGTAGCAAAACTTACCTATTACGGGCTGTATGCACTGCAGCACCGCGGTCAGGAGTCGGCTGGTATAGCCACCAGCGACGGCAAGCGGATCAACGTCTACAAGGACATGGGACTCGTCTCCCAGGTCTTCGACGAGACCACCCTGAACACCCTCACCGGGCATCTCGCCGTGGGCCACTGCCGCTACTCCACCACCGGAGCCAGCCACTGGGCCAATGCCCAGCCCACCCTCGGCGCCACCAGCACCGGCACCGTTGCCCTGGCGCACAACGGCAACCTCACCAACACCGCCGAACTCAACGCCATGATCCAGGAACGCAACGGCGGCCAGCTCACCGGTGAGATGAAGCAGGGCAACACCTCGGACACCGCCCTGGTCACGGCCCTGCTCGAAGGCGAAGAGGGCAAAACCCTCGAAGAGACGGCCATTGAGCTCCTGCCCAAGATCAAGGGCGGCTTCTGCTTCGTATTTATGGACGAAGGCACCCTCTACGCCGCCCGCGACACCTTCGGCATCCGCCCGCTGGTCCTGGGCCGGCTGGAACGCGGCTGGGTAGTGGCCTCCGAGCAGTCCGCACTCGCCACGGTGGGCGCCAGCTTCATCCGCGAGATCGAGCCCGGCGAATTCATCGCCATTGACGAGCAGGGCGTGCGGTCCCAGCGTTTCGCGGAGCCGACGCCGGCCGGTTGCGTTTTCGAGTACGTCTACCTTGCCCGCCCGGACGCCGCCATCGCCGGCCGCTCCGTGTACGAATCCCGCGTGGAGATGGGCCGCCAACTGGCCCGCGAAAACACCCAGGTAGCGGACATCGTGATCCCCGTTCCGGAATCCGGTACACCCGCCGCGGTGGGCTACGCCGAAGAATCCGGCATCCCGTTTGCCCATGGCTTCGTCAAGAACTCGTACGTGGGCCGTACCTTCATCCAGCCCTCGCAGACGCTCCGCCAGCTGGGCATCCGGCTCAAGCTCAACGCCCTGGAGTCCGTGATCCGCGGCAAGCGCGTGGTGGTGGTGGATGACTCGATCGTCCGCGGCAACACCCAGCGCGCCATCGTCCGGATGCTCCGCGAAGCCGGTGCCGCCGCGGTGCACGTCAAGATTTCCTCCCCGCCGGTGCAGTGGCCCTGCTTCTACGGCATCGACTTCGCCTCCCGTGCGGAGCTGATCGCCAACGGCGCCACCATCGAGGAAATTTCCCAGGCCATCGGCGCCGATTCGCTGGCCTACATCTCCGAGGACGGCATGATCGGCGCTACCCGGCAGCCGCGGGAGCGCCTCTGCACCGCATGCTTCACCGGCAAGTACCCCATCGAGCTTCCGGGCTCGGACAAGCTGGGCAAGAACCTCCTGGAGCGCACGGACCTCGGCGGCCTGAAGCCTTCGCCGTCGGCGCTCCCGGGCCAGACCGCGGCCCTTGCCGTGGACTCAGAAGAGGATCCGGCCGAGAAGTCCGGCGCCACCGGCTGCGATCCGGGGCCCGACTCCGAATTCGAGAATTTGCTGACCGAAGCCGACCTTGTGCCAGACGTGCACGCCGCCACCACCGGCGCTGACAAGAAAGAGTCCGTATGACTTCCGCTGCCCCCGCCCCCGGCAACACTTCCGGCATCACCTACGCCTCCGCAGGCGTTGACGTTGAAGCCGGCGACCGCGCCGTCGAGCTGATGAAGGATGCCGTCAAGGCAACCCACAACTCCTCGGTGATCGGCGGGGTGGGCGGCTTCGCCGGCCTCTACGACGTCTCCCGGCTCCTGACCTACAAGAAGCCGCTGCTGGCCACCTCCACCGACGGCGTGGGCACCAAGGTTGCCATCGCCCAGGCCATGGACATCCACGACACCATCGGGTTCGACCTGGTGGGCATGGTGGTGGACGACATCGTGGTGGTGGGCGCCGAGCCCTTGTACATGACTGACTACATTGCCTGCGGGAAGGTGGTGCCCGAGCGTATCGCCGATATCGTCCGCGGCATCGCCGCCGCCTGCTCCGTTGCCGGCACTGCGCTGGTGGGCGGCGAAACCGCCGAGCACCCCGGCCTGCTGGGTGAGCACGAGTACGACGTCGCGGGCGCAGCCACCGGAGTGGTCGAGGCCGATCAGCTCCTGGGCCCTGACCGCGTCCGCGCCGGAGATGTTGTGATTGGCATGGCCTCCTCCGGCCTGCACTCCAACGGCTACTCCCTGGTCCGCCGCGTGATCAACCACGCCGGCTGGGCCTTGGACCGCCAGGTGTCTGAGCTGGGCCGCACCCTGGGCGAGGAACTCCTCGAGCCCACCCGCGTCTACGCTGCGGACTGCCTGGACCTCGCCCGCGCCTTCCCCGTCGCCGGAACGTCCGCTGTGCACGGCTTCAGCCACGTCACGGGCGGTGGACTGGCCGCCAACCTGGCCCGCGTCCTCCCCCAGGGCCTGGTGGCCACCGTGGACCGCGCCACCTGGGAGCTGCCGGCCATCTTCAAGCTGGTGTCCGAGCTGGGCAATGTGCCGCTGGCAGACCTCGAGCGCACGCTGAACCTCGGCGTGGGCATGGTGGCCATTGTGTCCGCCGACGCCGCCGACGCCGCCGTGTCGCGCCTCAACGACCGGGGCCTGCCGTCCTGGATCATGGGCACCGTCACTGAGGACTCGGATGCCATCCTCAAGTCCGGCCCGGACTACGTGCAGGGCGCCAAGGGCGTGGACGGCGGCGCCGTCCGCCTGGTCAACGCCTACGCCTAGACATTTCACGGATGCCGGCGGTTGCTTCAAGCAGCCGCCGGCATTTTTGTGCCAGATTCGGTAATTGAGAATGCGCTTTTTGGTATGAACTCGCTCCCTGAGACAGCCGGTCCATGACCGCCCTCACCGCCCTCAGCGTTATGGAGCGGACAGCAACAAAACCGCGCCAGAGTTGGCACGCCGTCCTAGCGGCGGTAGTGCCGATCGGACTGGCCGGAACCGGTACCAATCACGGCATCAAGCAAGGGCTCAGAGTTACGCGGGTAAGCGTTGGCTGCTAAACCAATCATGAGAAATGTGAGATAAGACACTCCTATCCCTTGACTGCTAAGCATACTTACCTTTAGGCTCGAAGATATGGAAGGGCAGTACCGGAGTCGGTATGGGGGTTCTTCTCGAAGGACAGTGATAGGGCTCCTTCAACGGGCGATTTCGCCCAATATGCCGACCTTCGGCCTTCTCTTCACCGCAACCAGCGGAAGCTAAAAAACCACAAAATGTCCGTGTTCCTACACGGCTATGTTGCCGCGCCTTCTGCTCGGTTCAGCAGGTCGGAATGACTTGGGGAAGTGCGGACAAATCAAGGAGGCACCAAATGTCTGTTATGCGCAAAGTAGCTGCAGGAGCAGCCGGATCACTCATGCTTATCGGGGCCGTCGCTGTCCCCTCTGACGCAGCGAGGAACACCACCTTCCAAGACGGATTGGTTAATGTCAACGTGGGGGACGTGACCCTACTCAACGGCAACAACGTCCAAGTGGGGGTTGCGGCCGCCGTGGCAGCAGAAGTCTGCGGCGTTAATGTCGGCCCACTTGCACTTGGGATTCTCGGTCAGGCTGTCGCAGTGGACAACTCCGGCGTGACCAGGACCATCTGCCAAACGGATCAAGGACCGGTAACTATTAGCCAGTTGGCGCTTCAGTAACAACACGACCACAGGCGAAAGCGTGGAAGGCAGCGCCGCGGGACTTAATGTTCCGCGGCACTCGCGCGAAGCGCACAACAGAAAGTCCCGGTGGGCGCACTTGATACAGGTGCGCCCAACGGGACTTTTCTAATAACCATTCAAGTCCAGCACCTAAAGTGCTGTAACTGCGAAGACATAGCGACTGCTGCAGCGACTGGCCCTTGGACCATGTCAGCGACAACTAGCCGATGCGGCGGGTGTCTACCTCGTCGTCGTCTTCTTCCAAATCATCCGCGTACTTATCCACATAAGCCGAATAGTCCGGCTCTGCCGGCTCGTTCGCATAATGGCTCGTGGCACGACTGCTGGGGCCCGTCAGCTCACGCTGAAGTGCCGAGTAGTCAGTGTTCGGGGAGTAGTACTTGATATCCCGAGCCTGCTTTGTAGCTTTTGCCTTTTGACGGCCGCGCCCCATGGCGTGACCCCCTTTTGTACTTGGACCGGAGGTGGTCACCTTGGCGTAGGTGAGGCCCCGGAATGTTTGGTCAATTTGTCGTACACCTAGATTACATGCTTTCGAGGGCCCTCGCTTGCCAGGTGCGGCTCCAGGTGATGGATTGCATTACTATTCCCCGGCCCGGCCCGCAGGTTTCCAGCTTTTTTCTTCGATAGAGTCGGTTGCAGAACTGCTGAAACTGGCTGGCAAACCCGGCTGTCCGCGCGGAAAATATGCAGGAGGATGCACCCCTTGAACCACCCGGACGTCCCGCCCAAACCCAGCTCGCCGCCTACCGCAGGCCTCCCCCGCGTTCCTGCCGCAGAGTATGGCGTCCCGGCCGCGGAGCCGCCGGTACGGCACCCCAGCCAGGTTAACCACCCCCAAGGGCCGGACGAAGCCAGGAGGCAGGGGCGCCGGCGCACGCTCTGGAAGGCATTCTTCGCCGTCGTCCTGCTTGCGGTTATCGGATCGCTCGTGTGGCTCGCCCTGTGGCTGAACTCCAACGGGGATTCGGACGAGTCAAGCGGTGCTGTCCGCGGAGTGCTGGAAACCGCAGTCACTCCCCCGGCCACCCCGCTTCCCTTGCCGCGCGAAGTGGAACCACCCGCCTATGCGCTGGGCGACTGCTTCACGGATTTCCACCCGGAAGCCCTGAAATCCACGGTGGTGCCATGCGACACCAACCATTCCGCCCAACTGGTGGTGGTGTTCCGCTACCCCGAGGAAGGCGATTACCCCGGCGCGGAGGCCCTCAAGGCAAAAGCCCTGGAAGCTTGCCAGGCGGCAAAACTGGGCCCCGCCGCAGACCAGTTCACACTGAACTACGAGCGGAGCTTCCCCAGCTCCACCAGCTGGGACTCAGGGGACCGCAGGGTGGACTGCTACGTGACGTCCCCGGGCGGAAACAACGTGAACGCAAGCGTGCTGCCCTAGCACTTGAGAGCACCAGGGCAGCACGCTGCGGCCGCAGTACCTAGTCCTTCCGGCGGACTACCAGCCCGGTTCCCGGGACGGGACCGCCGCCGGGGCCGGACAGCGCCTCGAGCCCCTCGATGGTGAGCTCGTCCACGTCAGTTGCGGTGTCCACCAGGACAGTGTCCCCGTCGGCGATGTCGCCGGACAGGATGGCCTTAGCCAGCCGGTCGCCGATCTCCCGCTGGACCAGCCGGCGCAGCGGCCGGGCGCCGTAGGCGGAGTCGAAGCCGGACATTGCCAGCCAGGCGCGGGCGCCCTCGGTGACGTCCAGGGTGAGCCGGCGCTCGTGCAGCCGGCGGCCGAGCTCAGCCACCTGCAGTTCGACGATCCGGGCCAGTTCTTCCACGGACAGGGGATCGAACAGCACCACTTCATCCAGCCGGTTCAGGAACTCCGGCTTGAACGAGGCGTTGACGGTGGCCATGACCGCGTTCCGCTTGGCCTCCGCATCCAGTGACGGGTCCACCAGGAACTGGCTGCCCAGGTTGGACGTCAGCACCAGGATGGCGTTGCGGAAGTCCACGGTGCGGCCCTGGCCGTCGGTGAGGCGACCGTCGTCGAGCACCTGCAGGAGGATGTCGAAGACCTCGGGGTGGGCCTTCTCCACCTCGTCCAGCAGGATTACCGAGTAGGGGCGCCGGCGGACGGCTTCGGTGAGCTGGCCACCTTCCTCGTACCCCACATATCCCGGAGGCGCACCCACCAGCCGGGCCACCGAGTGCTTCTCTCCGTACTCGGACATATCGATCCGCACCATGGCGCGTTCGTCGTCGAACAGGAAGTCCGCCAGGGCCTTGGCCAGCTCGGTTTTACCCACGCCGGTGGGGCCCAGGAACAGGAACGAGCCGGTAGGCCGGTTGGGGTCGCTGATGCCCGCGCGGGCGCGCCGGACGGCGTCCGACACAGAGGTGACAGCCTTCTTCTGGCCGATCAGCCGCTTCCCCAGTTCCTCCTCCATGTGGAGCAGCTTCTGGCTTTCACCCTGCAGCATGCGGCCTGCGGGGATGCCGGTCCAGGCGGAGATCACCTCAGCTATATCGTCCGCGGTCACCTGTTCGGCCACCATCTGTGAGGATTTATCCGCGACGGCGGCCTCAGCCTCAGCGGCTGCGTTCAGTTCACGCTCCAGGGCCGGGATCTCGCCGTAGAGAATCCGCGACGCGGTCTCCAGGTCGCCTTCGCGCTGGGCCTTGTCCGCGGTGGAGCGGAGCTCATCCAGCTTTGCCTTCAGGTCGCCCACCCGGTTGAGGCCGGCCTTTTCGGCCTCCCAGCGGGCATTTAGGGCTGCGAGCTCCTCTTCCTTGTCCGCCTTATCCGCACGGAGCGCCGCGAGGCGTTCCACGGAGGCGGCGTCCGTCTCACCTTCCAGGGCCAGCTCCTCCATGGTGAGCCGGTCCACGGCGCGGCGGAGCTGGTCGATCTCTTCGGGGGCCGAGTCGATCTCCATCCGCAGCCGGGACGCGGCTTCATCCACCAGGTCGATGGCCTTGTCCGGCAGCTGGCGGCCCGAGATGTAGCGGTTGGAGAGGGTTGCGGCGGCAACCAGGGCAGAGTCGGCGATGGCCACCTTGTGGTGCGCCTCGTAGCGCTCCTTCAGGCCACGCAGGATGCCGATGGTGTCCTCGACGCTGGGCTCCCCCACGTACACCTGCTGGAAACGGCGCTCCAGGGCCGGGTCCTTCTCGATGTTCTCGCGGTACTCGTCCAGGGTGGTGGCGCCAATGAGCCGCAGCTCGCCGCGGGCCAGCATGGGCTTGAGCATGTTGCCGGCATCCATCGAGGAATCCCCGGTTGCCCCGGCACCCACCACCGTGTGGATCTCGTCGATGAAGGTGACGATCTGGCCCTCGGAGTTCTTGATCTCCTCCAAAACAGCCTTGAGGCGCTCCTCGAACTCCCCGCGGTACTTGGCGCCGGCCACCATGGACGCCAGGTCCAAGGCGATCAGGGTCTTGCCGCGCAGGCTTTCGGGAACGTCACCGGCCACGATCCGCTGGGCGAGGCCCTCAACAACAGCGGTCTTGCCCACGCCGGGCTCGCCGATGATCACCGGGTTGTTCTTGGTGCGGCGGCTCAGCACCTGGACGATCCGGCGGATTTCCGTGTCCCGGCCGATGACCGGGTCCAGCTTTCCCGCACGGGCCATGGCGGTGAGGTCGGTACCGAACTTCTCCAGCGACTGGAAGGTGTTCTCCGGGTCCTGGCTGGTGACCTTCCGGTCCCCGCGGACACCCGGCAGGGCGGCGAGCAGGGCCTCATGGGAGGCACCGGCGTCGCGCAGCAAACGCCCTGCCGCATCATTTCCGGCCGAGAGGCCCAGGAGAAGGACCTCAGTGGAGACGAAGGTATCGCCCAGCCGGTCCGCTTCCTCCTTGGCATTCTGGATGGCCTGCAGGGCCGGCCGGGAAAGCTGTGCCTGCTGGCTGGAACCGCCGGAGGTGGCCGGCAGGGCCTTGATGGCGCTGCTCGCCTGCACGCTGACGGCGTCCGGGTCTGCCCCGGTGGCACGCAGCAGCGCCACCGCCACGCCTTCGCGCTGGTCCATCAGCGCCTTGAGCAGATGGGCGGGTTCCACCTGGGGGTTGCCGATGGTGGAGGCGTTCATGGCCGCAGCCGAAAGAGCCTCCTGGCTCTTGGTAGTGAATTTGACGTCCAAAGAGAGCTCCTTTCGGGGATAATCCGATCTTAGGGTTGAGTCTACTACGCTCAACTTTGGTTGGGGTGCTTTTTATTTCCTGTTTGCCCACAGCGAACCACGCCATCAGGGTGCGGGAAATTTCGTTTCCATCGCGTCCGATTCCTCCTAGGATCGGCTTGTGACCGGGGCGAATGGTGCTGCCGGCGCACTGCAGACGGGACACGCAATGAAAAAGTTTGTTGCTCTCTATATCGCACCCCAATCAGCCCAGGCGCAGATGGCCGAAAGTACGCCGGAAGCGGCCCAGGAGGGAATGAAAGCCTGGATGAGTTGGGCCGAGCGGGCCGGCGACGGCATCGTGGACCTGGGAACACCGCTTGGGACCGGCAAGGAAATCAACGCAACCGGCTCGTCAGAAACCAATACGGGGGTGGGTGGCTACACCATCCTCCAGGCGGAGGATCTCGCCGGGGCCGAGGCACTGTTGGACGGGCATCCGCACCTCATGATGCCGGGCGCGAGTATCCAGGTGTACGAAACGCTCGACCTCCCGGGAATGTAGGCCGCCGCAGGCAGCACTTAGCCTGACCCACAAAGCAACCGGCGGGTGATTCCCCCCAGAAGCCGCCCGCCGGTTGCTTTGTCCGCCCTTTGCCGAGTTTACCCGGCATTTGTGATGCCTGTCACCGATGTGACTGAATTTGTAATGCTCCCGGCAGCAGCCCTAGGCCGGGTACACCACCACCGATGTCGCTTTCACCACGAAGTGCACTTGCAGGCCGGGGACCAGTCCCAAGTCGGCGGAAGCAGCGGGAGTGATGTCCGCCGCGAGGCTTCCGGCCCTGACCCGGATGAAGTCGCCGTGCGGTTCGAGGTCGGTAATGGCAACCTCAAACGAATTGCGCGGGCTGCCGTGCGCGTCGTCGAGAAACACGGAAACGGCCGACGGCGGGAATACAGCAACCGCCGACCTGTCGCCTTCCGGCGCGGCAGGGTACCCGTCCCCGCCCCGGCCTTCCGGGCGCCGGTCATCGGCGTACCCGTCCTCCAGGTGGCCGGCAACGGTCCAGCCCTCGGCGGTCCTGATCCCGTCTCCGGCCAAGGTTCCGGCCAGCAGGTTCAGGCCTGCCAGCCCTGCCGCGAATGGACTGCGCGGCCGTTGGAGGACTGCGCGGGTGGGGCCTTCTTCTGAAATCCCGCCGTTCTCGAGGATGACAACCCGGTCCGCCAGCATCAGTGCGTCCAGGACGTCGTGGGTAATGATGATGGCCTGCCGTCCGGCCAGGACCCGCTTAAGCAGGCGGCGCAGCAGGGGTGCCGAGTGGATGTCCAGCGCCGCCATGGGCTCGTCGAGGAGAAGAAGCCCGGGGTCCGCGGCGAGCGCCCGGGCAACGGCAACACGTTGTGCCTGCCCGCCGGACAGCTCCGCCGGGCGCCTGGCCTGGAGATCCAGCGCTTCCACCTCGGCGAGCCAGTGCAGCGCCTCCGCCTTGGCCTGCTTCCTGGACACACCGGCGCTGCGAGGCCCGAAAGCCACGTTCTCCAGTGCGTTCAGATGAGGGAACAGCAGTGGTTCCTGGGCGAGCAGCGCGGTGCCGCGGTGGTGGGGCGGCGTCCACGTGCCCCGGCCGGCCGAGAGCTCGAACAGTGTGCGGCCGTTAAGCTCCGCCCGGCCGGTGTCTGGCTTCAGCAGGCCCGCGATGACGGACAGCAGCGTCGATTTGCCGGCCCCGTTCGGGCCCATGACGGCTACCGTTTCCGTGGGTCCCAGCCTCAGTGCCACGTCGAACCCCCTGCCGGCCACGGCTGCCTCAAGCGCGAATGTCACAGGACGTCCCTGCCCGCTGCGGCAGCCGGCGTCGTCCGTTGCTTCCAAAAGGCCATCCCCGCGCCTGCAGGCCGCCGGTAAGCAAGTGCCACGACGGCGACTGCCACGGCCACCAAGACGAGGGAAAGTGCGACGGCGGCGTCCGGGTCTGTTTCACGCTCCAGGTAGATTTCCAGCGGCAGGGTCCGGGTCACCCCCTGCAGGCTGCCTGCGAACGTGAGCGTGGCACCAAATTCCCCCAGGCTGCGGGCAAAGGACAGTACGGCGCCGGAGGCCAGCCCGGGCAGCACCAAGGGCAGCGTGACGCTCCGGAAGACGCGGCCGGGAGAGGCGCCCAGGGTTGCCGCCACCGCTTCGTAACGCTCACCGCCCGTCCGCAACGCACCCTCCAGGCTGACCACGAGGAACGGCAAGGCAACAAACGTCTGGGCAAGGACCACAGCGGTGGTGGAGAAGGCGATCTGCAGGCCCAGGACTTCCAGGGTCCGGCCGAGGAGGCCTTGCCGGCCAAACGTGTAGAGAAGCGCAATGCCGCCCACCACCGGCGGCAGCACCAGCGGGAGCAGCACCAGCGAGCGCAGGAGCCCCTGCAGCCGGAACCTCCCGCGGGCCAGGACCAGGGCCAGCGGCACACCCAGGACGATGCACAGAATCGTGCTTGCCGCGGATGTCCGCAGACTCAGGCCCAGAGCGGAGACGGCCGATTCGGAGGTGACCAGGGGAAGGAAGTTTGCCCAATTCACCCTGGCCACCATGGCGAACAGCGGCAGGATCACCACCGTTGCGGCCAGCACCGCCACCACGTAGGTCCAGCGGGGAACGCCGCGGTAGGCGTGGCTCACGTTGTGCCGCTCACTGCCGGCCGCCGCCGAAACCGGCATCTGCCAGCACTTGCTGGCCCTCCGGGCCGGTCACGAGGTCCAGGAAGGCCTGCGCGGCCGCACCGTTCCGGCTGCCGGCCAGCGCGGCGATGGGGTAGCTGTTGACGGCAGCAGCGGCTTCGGGAAAGGCAACCCCTTCCACTTTTCCTGCTGCAGACTTGACGTCGGTGACGTAGACCAGCCCGGCGTCCGCTTCCCCGGAGACCACCTTGCCGAGTACATCCGTCACCGAATTTTCCTCGCTTACCGGGCTCAGGTGCGTTCCTGTCTGCTGTTCGGCGGCGGTGGCGGCTGCGCCACAGGGGACCTGCGGAGCACACTGGACCAGCCGGGTTCCCGGTTTCGCCAGGTCGGCGAAGGAACGGATGCCTGCGGGGTTGCCTCGCGGGACGGCGATGGCCAGGGTGTTCGTGGCGAAGATACGGGGATCGCCGTCCACCAGCCCGGCCTGCTGCAGCTTGTCCATGTTCTTCGTGTCCGCCGAGGCGAAGACGTCTGCAGGCGCACCCTGGCTGATCTGGGTGGCCAGGTCTGCGGAACCGGCGAAGCTGAGCGTGACGCTGCTGCCGGGGTGCTCGGCTTCGTACGCCTTGGCCAGCTCGGTAAAACTGTTTTTGAGGGAAGCTGCGGCAAAAACTGTCAGGGCTTCCCCACCGCTGCTCCCGGCGGATGAACCCGCAGCGGACGCATCACCGGAAGGCGAACCAGCGCCCGTGGAGCAACCGGCGAGCGCCATCAAGACAATGGCCGCCAGCAGCCCGGTCAGTCCTTTCATAGTGCTCTCCCCTGCGGCGTTTCGATGATCACCGTGGTGGCCTTGACCACAGCGGTGGCCACCGACCCCAGTTCCAGCCCGAGGTCCCGGACTGCCTCGCTGCTCATCAGGGACACCACCCGGAAGGGCCCGCACTGGAGCTCCACCTGGGCCATGACCTTGTCCGCGGTTATGCCGGTCACCAGGCCCACAAACCGGTTCCGTGCCGAGCTGCCGGTCCGGTGCGGATCTTCGGGCAGCTGGGCAAGCTTCTGCGCATGCCGGGCGAGCTCCAGGCCGTCCACGGCAAGGCGGCCGCCCGGGTCCTTCACCGGCGTCAGTGACCCGTTGTCCATCCAGCGGCGCACTGTATCGTCGCTGACGCCCAGGAACCGGGCGGCTTCGGAAACGCGGATGATTGTCATTTCATCATTGTAGGGCGCATTTGCGGTGCTTCTCCTAGTTTCACTCCGTATTTCCGGGCCCGCCTTCCACCTCGCGCCGCTTGCTGGAGGGACAGCACTAGACTTCCTCCATGGCCGTCTACATCGATCCGCCGCTCTGGCCTGCCCACGGAACGCACTTTTCGCACCTGGTGTCGGACTCGTCGCTGGAGGAGCTGCACGATTTCGCCGCCGCAGCGGGTATCCCGGAGCGGGCCTTCGACGGCGACCACTATGACGTGGCGGAACGCCGTTACGATGACCTGGTGGCAGCCGGAGCGGTTGCCGTCGAGGCCCGGGTCCTGGTCCGCAAGCTGATCGCCAGCGGCCTTCGCATCCCGGCCCGCCAGCGGAACAAGTCGCTCAAAGTGCCGCTGTTCAACCGGTGGGATGCCATCATGCCGGGCCACGACGCGCTCTTCCTGGACCTCCTGGACCGCTGGAGTGAACCCCACCGCAAGTACCACGGCTGCACGCACCTGCTTTCTGTGCTGGAAGCCCTCGACCTGCTGACGGATCCCGCCGATCCGCCGCGCACCGTGCTGCTCGCAGCCTGGTTCCATGATGCCGTTTACCGTGGTGTGGCCGGCCAGGATGAAGAGGAATCGGCCTGCCTCGCGGAGGAGCGGCTGGACGCTGCGGGCCTGCCGGAGGGTGAGGCCGCCGAGGTGGCACGGCTGGTGCGGCTGACGTCGGACCACCGCCCCGGGCCAGGCGACCACGACGGCGCCCTCCTCTGCGACGCGGATCTTTCCGTCCTCGGCGGGGAACCAGACGAGTATGCCCGCTACGTGGCGGACGTCCGCCAGGATTACGCGCACATCGGCGACGCCGACTTCGCGGCCGGACGCGCCGCCGTCGTCCGCCAGCTGCTGGAACTTGACCCCCTCTTCCACACACAGCGGGCGAAAGAGCTGTGGCTGGACACTGCGCACCGGAACCTGATGGGGGAGCTCGCGTGAACGCGCCCACCTCCAACCCCCGCCACACAGTCACCGCGAGTGCCGCCCACCGGCAGCTGGCCTATACAGTCCGGCTGGAATGGGGGCTCGACGGCGCCAGGACAGTCACGTCCGGGGCGGACCTTGCCGTGGTGGTGGACGTCCTGTCCTTCAGCACGTGCGTCAGTGTGGCCCTGGACCGGGGCGCCGACATCTTCCCCTTTCCCTGGAAGGACACCCGGGCGGAGGACTTCGCCGCCCACCACCATGCGCAGCTGGCAGGGCCCCGCAACGGCGGCGGGCTCAGCCTGTCCCCCGCCAGCATCCGGTCCGCGGAATCCCTGGAGCGTGTGGTACTCCCATCGCCGAACGGGTCCGCCCTCTGCCACGAACTGGCCGGTGAAGTCCCGCTGGTGGCCGCCGTGTGCCTGCGCAATGCAGGGGCAACGGCAGACTGGGTGGCCGCCCATCTGCCGCCCGACGCGGTGATCGCCGTGGTGGCTGCCGGCGAACGATGGCCGGACGGCACCCTCCGTCCCGCCGTGGAGGACCAGATCGGGGCGGGAGCATTTATCGCCGGCCTCGCCGCTGCGGGCAAGGGCGGTTACGAGGCTGACGTTGGCCGGCACGGCTACTCGCCGGAAGCCCTCGCGGCAGCGGCGGTGTTCGAGGCCGCAGAGCCGCGCCTGCGGGAGATGCTGCAGGGATGCGCCAGCGGACTTGAATTGTCCGGCGCGGGCTACGCGGCCGACGTCGATATCGCCGCCGAGCTGGACGGCAGTGATGCGGTGGCCATTTTGGCGGGCGGGTTTTTCAGCCCGCGCTGAGGGTTCGCCGGGTTAGCCTGCCCGCTAAGGCTCTACTTCGGGCTGGGGCGGGACCCTTTACGGCTCCTGTCCCCGGATGCAACACTGCTCCGATGACCCTGCGTATCCAAGCCATCAGCATTGATTCCACCGACCCGAAGGTGCCCGCGGATTTCTGGGAAAAAGCTCTCGGGTGGCGCCGCACCTATGAGGCGGACGACGAGATTGTGCTGGAACCACCGGCAGGCAGCCCTGAAGACGGCGTGTCCCCTGACCTGCTCTTCCTCAAAGTGCCCGAGCGGAAGGAACTCAAGAACAGGGTCCACCTGGACCTGCGGCCCAAAGACCGTGACGCGGAGGTGGCGCGGCTGGAAGCCCTTGGCGCCAGGCGCGTTTCCGTTGGCCAGGGCCCGGACGTCACCTGGGTGGTGATGGCGGACCCGGACGGGAACGAGTTCTGCATACTGCGCGCACTGCGTCCCGACGAAGCGGCGGGCTGACCGCCAGGACGCGTCCTTTGAACCTGGAACCGTCCCTACCGGTACGTCGCCACAAACGGCGCGCTGGTGGGGACGATCTGTTTGCCCAGCGGCATCAGTGACACCGGGATGAGCTTCAGGTTGGCTATGGCCAGCGGGATGCCGATGATGGTCACAGCCATGGCGAACGCGGTAACCACGTGGCCGATGGCGATCCAGATTCCGGCCACCAGCAGCCAGATGACGTTGCCCAGCAGCGAGAACACCCCGGTGCCGCCAGGCTTGTCCACCACCATCCGGCCGAAGGGCCACAGCGTGTACGCCGCGATCCTGAACGAGGCGATGCCCCACGGGATGGTGACGATCAGCACGCAGCAGATCACACCGGCGGCGAAATAACCGAGCGCGAGCCAGAAACCGCCGAAAACCAGCCAGATGATGTTGAGGAGTGTCTTCATCCACCCATTGTGCCCCGGAGGGTCTGACAAAAGGATGGGGGCCTGCCCTGACTGGCCCCTGAACTCCCGCCGGACGGGGTGAACTAAGCTTGACCGGGCGGGCTAAGCCTTGACCGGGGCAGCACCCTTTGCAGCCTGGACAAACGCGCGGATCTTGGCCAGGTCCTTGACGCCTCGGGACGCTTCAACACCGGAGGACACGTCTACGCCCCAGGCATGGGCTGCTGTTGAGGCGCTGCCCACGTTGACCGGGTCCAGTCCCCCGGCCAGGAGCCAGTGGCGGCCTTGGAGGACAGGCATCGCGGCCACGGAGGCATAGTCCCAGGCCTCACCCGAGCCGGGCACCGCGGCGTCGATCAGCAGCAGGTCCTCGCCCCAGTCCTCAAACTCCTCTGCAGCGGCACCCGTGGTGACTGCCCTGATCAGCTTCATCCCGGCGTCGTGCACCATGGCCACGTCCTCGCGGGACCGCGTGCCGTGCAGCTGGATCCATTCCAGCCCGGCGGCGCGGGCAATGGCGACTGCGTCTGCCACCGGCTCGTGGCGGAACACGCCGATGGGCGAAACCCCGGAGGGGACGTGCGCCAACAAAGAGTGCGCCTGTGACGGCGACACCACGCGGGGGCTCGCGGTCAGGACGAAACCGACGGCGTCAGCCCCGGCATCAACTGCTTCGCGGACTGATTCAGGCGTGCTGAGACCACACACTTTGACGAACATTCCCGGCTCCTTCAGGCTGTTTTCGTGTTGTCCCCCCGGAGGAGAGTAGCAGGGAAGGGGCCAACCCGCGACGCCGGGATGTCCGGCCGGGAACTAGGCTGGGCCCATGGAGATTATCCGCTTTGCAAGCCTCAAGCCCGAGCCCTGGCGTAATGGTGGCGGCATCACGCGCCAACTGGCCAGCCACCCCGGGGACGGAGCGGCAAAGGACGGCGGCTGGGACTGGCGGGTCAGCATCGCGGACGTCAGCAAGGCCGGCGATTTCTCCCCTTTTCCCGGGATGGAGCGGGTGCTGACTGTTGTGGAGGGTGAGCTCCTGCTGCTGACCGTGGACGGGGCCGAACGCCCGCTGGAGAAGTACCGTCCCTTCCGCTTCCCGGGCGGGGCGGCCACACAGGCGAAGCTCCCCACGGGGGATATCCGGGACCTCAACGTCATTACACGCGCCGGACGTTTCAAGGGCTACACGTCCATCATCGAACTCTCGAAGAAGCGCGCGAAGCCTCTTTTTGAAGGCTCGTTCGGGATCCTGCTGCAGGGCCAGGCCACTGTTGCCGTGGGGACGGAAGAACCAGAGCCCTTGGGGCGGTACGACGCCGTGGTGGGTTCCGACGTCGACACCCCGGACGTTCTGGGCCGCGGCTTCCTGGCCGTCGTGTCAATCGACCCCGTGGAGGATGAACCCGGCGGCGTGGAGTAGGCCAGCCTCGCCTTCCAGTAGCAGAGCTTTCCACACTGGTCACTGGCTCCGGCCGTCCCTAGACTCGGGCTATGACCACATCATCGTTCAATGCGCTCCTGTCCACCCAGATCGGCAACGAATTCACGGCATCGCAGCAGTACATTGCGGTGGCCACCTGGTTCGCCAACCAGGACCTCCCACAACTGGCCCGCTACTTCTTCCGGCAGTCGGTGGAGGAGCGGAACCACGCCATGATGATGGTGCAGTACATGCTGGACCGGGACATTGAGTTCACCATTCCCGGAGTTCCTGCCGTGCGCAACGACTTCGCGTCGGTCACCGAGCCCCTTGCCCTTGCGCTGCAGCAGGAAAAGGAAGTCACCAAAAACATTGAGGACCTGTTCCGGGCTGCCCGCGGTGAAAACGATGCCCTGGGCGAGCAGTTTATGCTCTGGTTCCTGAAGGAGCAGGTGGAGGAAGTGGCCTCCATGACCACGCTCCTGAACATCGCCGAGCGCGCGGACAACCTGTTCGATATCGAGAACTTCATCGCCCGCGAAACCGTGGGCGACGGCGGCCGCGACGCCGCTGCCCCCGTAGCTGCCGGCGGCACCCTCTAACGTCCTCCCGGCGCCGGGTGCCGCATGGTGGTGAGGTTGGGCACCATAGGTGGCCGCCCGGCGTCGGGCGTTGCTACGCTTGAAGCCAAGGCTCCGTGAGGGAGCCTCCGGACGACGGTTCAGTACCCGGCACGCGACAAGACTGGCCAAAGGATCTGTCATGTCGTGGTTAATTCTTCTTTTATCCGGCGCCCTTGAAGCCGTGTGGGCCGCAGCCCTGCACCGCACCTTCCAGGCTTCCGGCCGCCGCCGGCTTGCCCCCGCAGCGCTGTTCCTGGTCTCCGTCGCGGCCAGCACCGGCGGCCTGGCCATCGCCATGCAGTCCATCCCCACCGGCACCGCGTACGCCGTCTGGGTGGGCGTGGGCGTGGTGCTGACCTCCGCCTACGCCATCGCCACCAAAGTGGAGCGTCCGACGGCCGCACGCCTCCTCCTGCTGTCCGGCATCGCCGTGTGCGTGGTCGGCCTGAAGGTGGTGGCGTGATGTTGAAGCGTTCAATCCCCTGGCTGGTGCTCCTGGCATCTGCCGTCCTCGAAGCAGTGTGGGCCACAGCCCTTGGACTGTCCGACGGCTTCAGCAGGCCACTCCCCACCCTGGTTTTCGCCGTGACGGCAACCCTCAGCATGCTTGGCCTGGGCATGGCCATCCGCCACATCCCGCTGGGCACCGCGTATGCAGTGTGGGTGGGGATTGGGGCGGCGCTGACCGTGGGCTGGGCAATGGCAAGCGGCGTGGAGCCCTTCAGTGTGGTGAAAGTTGTCTTTATCGCCGGGATCGTGGGCTGTGCGGCCGGGCTCAAGGCACTGCCGTCAGGCACAGCGGCCCGGAGGCCCGAAGCGGCATCCCCTTCCCGCCGCTGAGTCTTCCCACCTTGCTGAGTCTCCCCACCTTTCAGGGCTGCCGACGGCGTGTCCCGGCAAATCGCCGTCGGCCGCGCCTTACCGGAAAGCAAAAGGTGCGGAGGCTCAGCGGCCCGATCGCCGGTGCGGTCTAGGCTTTTGCCATGGACTCACCCGAGATCACCCAGGCGATGGATGCCCTGCGGGCCAGGCTGACGCCCGGAACCCGGACCATCCTGGGCATCACCGGCGCCCCGGGATCAGGGAAGTCCACCTTCGCGGAATGGATCCAGCGGCAGTTTGGGCCCGGGATGGCCGTAGTGGTGCCCATGGACGGTTTCCACTTGGGCAACTCCATCATTGACGGCACGCCGTTGCGGCAGCGCAAGGGTGCCATGGACACGTTCGACGCCGGCGGGTACCTTTCGCTGCTGCGCCGCCTGGTGCGCCGGGACGAGTCAGTCGTTTACGCCCCGGAGTTCCGGCGCACCATCGACGAGCCCGTTGCTGCGTCCATCGCCATCCCGGCCGACGTGCCCCTCGTCATCACCGAGGGAAACTACCTGCTGGCGGAGCAGGAGCCGTGGAAGGACATCCGGGCGCAGCTGGACGAGGTGTGGTTTGTGGAAACGCCCCCGGCCCTCCGGCTCAGCCGCCTGGTGGAACGGCACATGCGGTTCGGAATGGACCGGCTGGCAGCGGAGGCCTGGGCCAACGGCCCGGACGAGGCCAATGCGGTAGTGATCCAGGCGACCCGGGCGGCCGCGGACCGGATCATCCCCTGGAACTGACCGGTCCTGAGACCCGTAAAGAGAAGAACAGGAGAACCCATGGCAGCAACAGTCCGGCTCGGCGACGGTTTCGACGTCAGTCCCCTCGGCTTCGGCGGAATGGCCCTCACACCTGTTTACGGCGAGGTGGATCCGGGAGACGCGCTCCGGACGCTGCATCACGCCGTCGACTCCGGTGTCAGCTTTATTGACACCGCGGATATCTATGGCGGAGGCAGCAACGAGGAACTGATCGCTCAACTGCTGAAGGAGCGGCGGGACGAGGTCCAGCTGGCCACCAAGTTCGGCCTGGTGGGCTCGCCGGCGGACGGGTACACGGACATCCGGGGCGACGCCGGCTACATCCGGCAGGCAGTGGACCGCAGCCTGCAACGGCTGGGCACTGATGTGATCGACCTTTACTACATGCACCGCCGTGACCTCCGCGTTCCGATTGTGGAAACCGTGGAGGCCATGGCGGAGCTTGTGCAGCAAGGCAAGGTCAAACACCTTGGCCTGTCCGAGGTGACGGCCCAGGAGCTTGAAGAAGCCTCAGCCGTCCACCCCATTGCGGCGGTCCAGAGCGAATGGTCCATCTGGAGCCGCGACGTGGAACGCAACGTTGTTCCTGCCGCGGCCGCCCTGGGAGTGGGTTTTGTGCCGTACTCGCCGCTGGGCCGGGGATTCCTCACCGGCACCATTGACGCATCGAAACTGGGCGAGAAGGACTTCCGACGCCGGATCCCCCGCTTCGCCCCGGATGCGGCCAGTGCCAACCAGGCCGTGGTGGACACTGTCCAGGCCGTGGCTGACGAGCTGGATGCAACACCTGCCCAGGTGGCCTTGGCCTGGCTGCTCGCCCAAGGCAGGCGGCTGGGCCTTCCCGTGGTCCCCATCCCCGGCACGCGCAAAACCCACCGGATCGATGAAAACCTGGGCGCCCTGTCCCTGGACCTGACCCCGGCGCAGCTGGACGCGCTGGCCGAAGCCTCGGACGCCGTCGTCGGCTCCCGCTCGGCAGATCCCAACTGGGTGTCCGAAGGCCGCGAGTAACCAGGGCCTCACGAAGCCGTCCCTAGACTGATGCCCATGGACTCACTGATTAATGACCTGCCTGCGCTGACCATCCGGCGGATTTCCGTCAGCGAGATGGACAACAACGTGTACTTGCTCACCGCCAAGGCCAGCGGCGCGCAGGTGCTGATCGACGCCGCCGATGACCTTCCGGCCATCCGGCAGCTGCTGCAGGACGGTGCCGGTGACACGTCAGCCGCGCCGAAGCTGGCGCTGATCGCCACCACCCACCAGCACTGGGACCACGTCCGGGCGCTGAAGGAGCTGGTGGACGCAACCGGGGCGCGAACCGCTGCCGGGACGGACGACGCCGATGCGCTGCCCGTGGGAGTGGACGTGCGGCTCAGCCACGGCGACGTTGGGAATTTCGACGACTTCGACCTGACGGCTGTGCACCTGCGCGGCCACACGCCGGGTTCCATCGCTTTCGTGTACGAGGATCCCGAGGGTCCTGCGCACATCTTTTCCGGCGACTCGCTGTTTCCCGGCGGGGTGGGCAACACCCAGAAGGACCCGGCGCGGTTCACCCAACTTTTGGATGACGTCACCGAGCGGCTGTTTGGGGCCTACCCGGACTCGGCCATTGTGCACCCCGGCCACGGCAAGCCCACCACCCTTGGCGCGGAGCGCCCGCACCTGGAGGAGTGGCGCGCCCGCGGCTGGTGAACCAAACGGTGGTTGAGCCTGTCGAAACCGACAAGCTCAACCACCAAAGTGATAGCTAGCGGCCGCGGCGTTCGTTCGACGCCGGAGCCGAGGCGCGGCGCGGGCCGCTGCGGGCGGGACGGCCTGAGCCACCGCCGTTGCCGCCGTTGCCTGCACCGTAGGATCCGCCGGAGGTTCCACCGGTGTTGGAGGACCAGACGGCCTTGTTGCCGCCGGTTGCGCCTGCACCTGCACCGCGCTGGCCACCCGTACGGGCACCTGCGCCGGCTGCTGCTGCGCGCTGGCCGGTGGCCGGACGGCCGTTGCGCTGGCCGCCGGAGGAAGCCGGACGCCCTGAGGATGCGGGCCGGCCGGTACCGCCGCGGGGAGCGTCGCTGCGGGTAACGCGTGACTCTGCACGGCCGTCTGAACCGCGGCCGGCCGATGCACGGCCACCTGCCGCGGGGACGTCGTTGCGGTGTGTCGAAGCAGTGCCGCGGCCACGGGCGTTGCGGCGGGCCGCTGCTGCGGCAATGGCGCGGTCCTCGTTCTGCTCGGCAACCTTATCGAACGCTGCACGGGCTTCCGTGCGGCCTTCGAAGGCTGCGGCCCGGCGCTCGGCGCGGGGAACATCGGTGCGAACGGGCTCGGCAGAAACCTTGCCTCGTCCACCGCGGCCGCCGCGTCCACCGGCAACCGGGGAAGCCTGGCGGCGGGCGCGCTTGCGCTCGGCGTTGGCACCGGTGGACGTGCCGCCGCCCTGCTTGGCGGCCTTGGCTGCCAGCAGCGCAGCGCGGGTCCGGGGATCAATCTTGTCCGCGATTTCACCCACGAGCTCGCCCACGATGGGCGACGTGGCGGTGACGCGCTCGAAGCTGACGTCCACGCCGGCAGCCTTCATCAGCTTCTTTACGTCGGTCTGCTGCTCCGGCAGGGTGATGGTCACCACGGTGCCGTCGGAACCTGCGCGGGCGGTACGGCCTGAGCGGTGCAGGTATGCCTTGTGCTCTGTGGGCGGGTCAACGTGGATGACCAGTTCGACGTCGTCCACGTGCACACCGCGGGCGGCGACGTCGGTAGCAACCAGGACGCGGACGTCGCCGGAGGAGAACTCGGCGAGGTTGCGGTCACGGGCGTTCTGCGAGAGGTTGCCGTGTAGGTCCACGGCGGGGATCCCGGCGTCGGTCAGGGTCTTGGCGAGCTTGCGGGCGTGGTGCTTGGTCCGCATAAAGAGGACGCGGCGGCCGGCGCCGGAGGCGAGCTCCACGATCAGCTGCTTCTTGACGGTCTGGTCGTTGACCACCAGGACGTGGTGCTCCATGGTTGTCACCGCTGCCTGCGGGTCGTCCACGGAGTGGGTGAGCGGGTTGGACAGGTAGCGCTGGACGATCTTGTCCACACCGTTGTCCAGGGTGGCGGAGAAGAGCAGCCGCTGGCCCTGGCTGGGGGTCATGTCCATGAGCTTCTTCACCACGGGCAGGAAGCCGAGGTCGGCCATGTGGTCGGCCTCGTCCAGGACGGTGATTTCCACGGCCTCGAGGGTGAGGATGCGCTGGCGGATCAGGTCCTCCAGGCGGCCGGGGCAGGCAATAACAATGTCAACGCCGGCGCGCAGGGCCTTCTCTTGGCGCGCCTGGGAGATGCCGCCGTAGATCACGGTGGTGTTCAGGCCGGCGGCCTTGGCCAGCGGCTCGATGGTGGCGTTGATCTGGGTGGCCAGTTCACGCGTGGGTGCCAGCACCAGGCCCATGGGGCGGCCGGGCTTGCGGAAGTACGGGGCTTCGCGCTCGGCGAGGCGTGCCACCAGCGGGATGGCGAAGGCGATGGTCTTGCCGGAGCCGGTGCGGCCGCGGCCCAGGACGTCGCGTCCTGCCAGCGTGTCAGGGAGGGTCTTCACCTGGATGGGGAACGGGGTTTCGATTCCCTGGGCGGTGAGGGTGTCGGCAAGGGCCTTGGGTGTGCCGAGGGCAGCAAAAGTAGTCAAAGTCAAAGGTCTTTCAGGCGGTATCCGTGCGGATATCGGCCCCCGGCGCCGGTTGGCCCAGGGGGTTCGCCGAAGAAAAGTCAGGTGATCAACCAGCCTGCTGCCACTTATTCAAAGCGGCGGCCGGGACCAAATGGAACGCGTTCATCGACGCAGGATGTGCCTCTCACATGAAAAAAGCCCTGTCCCCTAAATGAAGGGGCACATGGGCATCACTGCACATCAAGTTCCACCAGTCTAGCATCCCGGGCCCGCTCCCCCTTCCCGCCCACCTCCGCCCCTCCCAACTAAGTAGCGCTAAGTGTCGTTTTGGGCCTCCAAAACGACACTTCGCGCTACTTACTTGGGCGTTGCCAACAGCGCAGCCGCGGGGCAGGGTTGAGGCATGACGGAACACGCGCCCCACCAGCACGAACAGCACGAACACGAGGCACCCCACGACGCTGGCGCCGGCCTTTTGGACGACGCCGCTCCCAGCCTCTCGGGGCACGACGACCCCCCGGGCGGTCAGGGGATCAGGGACGCCGCGGCCCTGTGGGACGAGCGGTACCGCAGCAAGGCCCAGATCTGGAGTGGCAAGCCGAACCCCCAGCTGGTGCGCGAAGCCGGCGGCCTGCGGCCGGGCCACGCACTGGACCTTGGTTGTGGCGAAGGAGCCGACGCCATCTGGCTGGCCCAGCACGGGTGGACCGTCACCGCCGTCGACGTTTCCGCCGTCGCGCTGGAACGCGCGCACGGACATGAGAAGGCGGCACTGGCGCGGGAAAGCGTGCACGCTGCCGATGGCGCCATCGCCAGCCGGATCCAGTGGCAGCAGGCCGACCTCGAGGAGTGGCAGCCTGAGGACTCCTACGACCTTGTGACCTCGCAGTTCCTCCACTCCCAGGAGCTGGCCTGGCAGGGGCCGCTCCGTGCGGCGGCAGCGGCCGTTAAACCCGGGGGAACCCTGCTGGTGGTTGGCCACCACCCCGACCGGTTGCCGCCCTGGGGAGGGGCGCACACCCACCACAACATGTTCTACACGGCTGATGAGCTGGTGCGGGAGCTGGAACTGGACAGCCCCGGGTGGCAGCTGGAAGTGCAGACCAGCCGGGAGCGGCCGGTGACCGGACCGGAAGGCCAGCAGGCCACCATCGCGGATGTTGTGGTCCGGGCCAGCAGGCTCCCCTGACTTTCAGGGGGTTTTGGCGGTGACCCGCGGCGCCACCGAAACCGCGGCAGCGGCGAGCACGGCGCAGAGTGCGAAGACCCCGGCGAAGGATCCGGCCGTCGTCGTAAACGCCGCGAAAACGATGCCGGTGGTGGCCAGCGCCAGCGCGCCGCCCAGTGAGTCCGAGATGGACATGGCCGAGCTGTTGAAGCCCTCATTCTCCTTGTCCGACAGCGCCAGCGTCATCACACTCAGCCGCGGATAGAGCAGGCCCATGCCGCCGCCCGCGAGAATCCACCCGGCGATGACGACGGCGGGTGGCCAGTGCAGCGCGGCCGTTGCCAGCGCGAGGAGCACGGCCCCGAGCACCATGAATGAGCCGGTGCGGACGGCGGCACGGTGGGACAACCGGGTGCCGAGACGGCCCTGGACCGCTGAGGCGCCCGCCCAGGCAATCGCTCCGAAGGTGAGGGTGAGGCCGGCAAAAGTGGGCGAAAAGCGGTACTGCTCGATCAGCAGGTACGGCAGGTAAACTTCAGCGCCGAAGAACCCGGCCGCGGCGAGCCCGCGGACCAGGATCACGCTGGGCAGGCCGCGGCGGGCGGCGAGCGTTCCCCGCGGCACCAGCGGCCGCACGGCAATCAATGCAATGACGACGGCGGCCACTGCCAGCAGTGCCGGCGCAGCGGTAAAGCCGGGGAGACGGACTTCCCGCGAGAGATTGAGCCCCAGCACTGCGAGCGCGGCGAGGCTGGCCCAGGCGAGCCGGCCCACGGCCCACGGGGTGGGCGGTTGCGCCGGGGCATCGCCTTGTTCCTGGCCCGGCAATGATTGACCCGGCGATGATTGACCCGGCAGTGATTGGCCCGGCGCCATGTTCCGGAGCACCGGCACGATCATCGCGAGGGCCGGGATCACGAGCCCCACCACACCCAGGAACACCCAGTGCCAGCTGAAAACCTGCGCCACGACGCCGGCGGCAAACGGGCCCACCAGGGACGGGATCACCCAGGCTGCGGAGAACGCCGCGAAGATCTTGGGGTGCAGCAGTCCCGGGTAGATGCGGGCCACCAGCACATACAGGGCCACGGTCAGGGCTCCGCCGCCGAGCCCTTGCACCAGCCTGCCCGCCACCAGTTGCGGCATGGACATGGACGTGCCCGCGATCAGCAGTCCTACGACGAACAGTGCCACGGACGCATAAAGGGGAGCGGCGGGGCCGCGGCGGTCGGACCAGTTCCCGGCGGCCACCATGCCGATCACGCCGGTCGCCAGCGGGCCTGCGAAGGCCAGGGCGTAAAGGTCCCCACCGTGCAGTTCCCGGCTCACTACCGGCATGATGGTGGTCACCGCCAGGGACTCGAACGCAGCCAGGAACACCAGCGCGCAAGTGCCAATGGTCACCCACAGGTAAGGCCGCTGCAGGATGCCGGAACGGGTGTCTGCCGATGGAAGGGTTGTGTCACGCACGCTGTTGGGCCGATCGGTTGTTTGTCTTTCGTGCCAGCTTATCGCCGGGCCTGGAAGACCTACCCGGCGCTTGCTACCGCCGCCGGGACAATGACCCGCCCCGTGGCTGTCGAGTCCTGGTTCAGCATCCAGCCCACCCGTTTGACGGTACTGAGCATCACCACACTCTCCACCAGTTCGATGTCCGGGATCCGCTGCTGCAGCGCAAGTTCGGCGTTCATCACATCGGCCAGCGACTGCAGCCACATGATGATCACAAAGTTGGTGCGGCCGGTGGTGGAGGCGCTGAGCCGGACGTTGCGGAGGCCGCGGAGCTCGGCCGCGGCAGCTTCATGCTGGCCTGGCGGCACGTTCGCGAACCACTGGCAGGTCACAGGGTAGCCGGAGAACTTCTGCGCCACTTCGCAGCGGAACGAGAGGAGCCTGCTGGCGAGGACCCGGTTCAGCTGGCGTTGGACTGTGGCGGGGTGGCGGCCCAGCGCCCGGGCGATGTCGGCCGCCGTCGCCCGCCCGTCCCTCGCAAGGAACGGAAGCAGTGCGAGGTGGCTTTCGGGCAGGGGCTCGACGACGGCGTCCGGAGGCGCCGAGCCTGCGGCCTCCGGGCCGGCCTTTGCCTGCAGCGCCGCGATCTGGGCGCGGTCCAGCACGTTCAGGCGCCAGGCGTAGCCGCCGGAGTGCAGCCTGGTGCACAGCGCGGTCTGGTACTTCAGCAGCCCGCCGATGTCCTGCAGCCGGGAGGCCACGGTGGTGGTGAACTCCTCCAGGGATTGGGTGAGGACTGTCAGCATCAGGTCGCGGTTGCTGGCGGCCTCCTCGATGGTGACAATCTCCGGGACGGCAGCCAGCGCCTCTGTGACCTCGGCACGGCGGTGCATGTCGCAGTCAACGTCTACAAGCGCCAGGCACATCTGTTTGGGGTCACCCATGAGGTGGGCTGTCACCCATGCGGCACCTGCCCCGCGGACTCGCTCCCACCTGGCTGCCAGGGTGGTGGCGTGAACGCCGAGGATTTCGCCCGCGTCCGCCCAGCTGATCCGCGGTGCGATCTCCAGCGCATTGATCAGGGCCAGGTCCTCCTCACTCAGTTCCATAGTCCCTATTCTTCCGCAGTTGTGCACAAAACGTGGAAGAGAAGGAGAAGAGGTGCATTTTTCGAGGACTTTCCACCAATGTGAACCACATCACCCCACACTTGACTCAGCCCATTCTTTGGAGGAGAAGTCAATGACCATCACATCCGCGGCCAGGGAACTCCAGCCGGAATTGACCCGATTCCGCCACGCCATGCACCAGGAACCGGAAATCGGCCTTGACCTGCCCCGGACACAGGAAAAAGTCCTCCAGGCCTTGGACGGACTGCCCTACGAAATCACCCTGGGCAAGGAGACGACGTCGGTCACGGCAGTATTGCGCGGCGCCGGCAACACAGCAGGAACCGAAGCAGCCGGCGCACAGGCGGCTCCGCCGTCGGTCCTCCTGCGTGCCGACATGGACGGCCTGCCCGTCCAGGAGAAGACCGGCGTGGACTACACCTCCCGCCTGGACGGCGCCATGCACGCCTGCGGCCATGACCTCCACACCGCCATGCTGACCGGCGCCGCAACGCTGCTGGCCGAAAACCGGCACCGCCTGGACGGCGATGTGGTCCTGATGTTCCAGCCCGGCGAGGAAGGTTTCGACGGCGCCAGCTACATGATCCGCGAAGGCGTCCTGGAGGCGCCCGGCCGCCGGGTGGACGCCGCCTACGGCATGCACGTGTTCTCCTCGCTCGAGCCGCACGGCACCTTCGCCACCAAGCCGGGCGTGATGCTCAGCGCTTCCGACGGCCTGGTGGTCACGGTGCTCGGCGCCGGTGGCCACGGCTCCGCCCCGCACGCGGCCAAGGATCCCGTGACCGCGGCGGCCGAGATGGTCACCGCTCTGCAGGTGATGATCACCCGCCAGTTCAACATGTTCGATCCCGTGGTGTTGTCCGTCGGCGTCCTCCACGCAGGCACCAAGCGGAACGTCATCCCGGAAACAGCGCGGATCGAAGCCACCATCCGGACGTTCTCCGAGGCCTCCCGCGAGAAGCTGATGGACTCGATTCCGCGGCTCCTGCAGGGCATCGCGTCCGCCCATGGCCTCGAGGTGGACGTCGACTACCAGCAGGAGTATCCCCTCACCATCACCGACGAGGACGAGACCCGTACTGCCGAGAACGTCATCACCGAAATGTTCGGCGATTCCCGGCTGTCCCGCTGGGCCACTCCCCTCAGCGGCTCGGAGGACTTCTCCCGGGTGCTGGCCGAAGTACCCGGCACCTTCATCGGCCTCAGTGCCGTCCCCCGCGGCGCGGACCACGCCACTTCCCCCTTCAACCACTCGCCGTACGCAACGTTCGACGACGGCGTGCTGGCCGACGGCGCTGCGCTCTATGCGGAACTCGCCATGCAGCGTCTGGCCGCCCTTTCGTCCACCCGCACCAACTCCTGATCCACCTTCCAGGAAGAGAACTGAAATGACCACTATCGTCAACCCGCAGCGCGCGGCGCGTACGGCTATGCGGAAAACCATCGTTGGTACCGGTATCGGCAATGCCGTGGAGTGGTACGACTGGGCGATTTACGCAACCTTCACCCCCTTCATCGCCAGCCAGTTGTTCAGCAAAGCGGATCCGGCGTCGGCCGTCCTGTCCACCCTGGCGATTTTCGCCGTCGGCTTCGTGGCCCGGCCCTTCGGCGGTTTCCTGTTCGGCTGGATCGGTGACCGTGTAGGCCGCAAGACGTCCATGACCCTCGCGGTGGGGCTGGCATCGCTCGGCAGCCTGATGATCGGCATCGCGCCCACCTTCGCCAGCATCGGCGCCTGGGCGTCGCTGATGCTGCTGGTGGCCCGGCTGGTGCAGGGCCTGGCGCACGGCGGCGAACTGCCGTCGTCGCAGACGTACCTGTCCGAGATGGCGCCGAAGGAAAAGCGCGGCTTCTGGGCCACCCTGATCTACACGTCGGGGACGGTGGGGATCCTGTTCGGCACGCTGCTGGGCGCGGTCCTGAACATGGCGCTGAGCACCGAGGCGATGAACGCCTGGGGCTGGCGCATCCCTTTCCTGATCGGCGCGGCGCTGGGGCTCTACGCCCTGATCATGCGGTCCCGGCTGCATGAGACCGAGGCTTTCGAGTCCGAGTCCGGCCGGGAAAAGCGTGCCCCGATCTGGCCGCAGATTGTCCGCCACCGGAAGCAGGCCCTGCAGGTCATCGGCCTGACGGTCGGGCTCACGGTGATCTACTACATCTGGGGTGTTGTGGCCCCGAGCTACGCCACCACCGCGCTGAAGATCGACCGCGGCGAAGCCCTGTGGGCCGGCGTCGTGGGGAACATCGTGTTCATCGCAGCGCTGCCGGTGTGGGGCAAGCTCTCGGACAGGATCGGCCGCAAGAAGGTGCTGTGGTCCGGAGCCATCGGGTCCGCTGTGATGCACTTCCCCATGACCTGGCTGCTGAAGGACTCCGCCTGGCAGCTGGCTGTCAGCATGTCGGTGATGCTCATCTTCATCGCCGCAAGCGCCGCGATTGTCCCGGCCGTATATGCCGAACTCTTCCCCACCAGCATCCGCACCGTGGGGGTGGGTGTCCCCTACTCCATCTGTGTGGCACTGTTTGGCGGCACCGCCCCGTACCTGCAGCAGTGGCTGGGCACCACCTTGCACATGCCGGACCTGTTCAACGTGTACGCCGTGCTGCTGCTGGCGGTCAGCGCAGCGTTCGTGTTCACCATTCCGGAGACCAAGGGCAAGGACCTCACCCACTAGTTCCCAACTAGGTAGCAGCAAGTGTCGTTATGGGCGCCCATAACGACACTTACTGCTACCCGGTTTCAATCTTCGACGAAGCGGTTCCGTCCGGCCCGGTAGCCGAACACGGCCGCGAGCAGCCCTACCGCCAGGAAGAGGATGCCGGCGGGGGTGAACGATCCCGTGGCCTGGTGCAGCTGGCCCACCATCAGGGTTCCCGTTGACCCCAGGCCGTAGCCCACGCCCTGCATCATCCCCGAAAGGTGCGCTGCAGTGTGGCCGTCACGGGTGCGGAGCATGATCATGGTCAGCGCCACGGCAGTGAGGCTGCCCTGGCCCAGTCCCAAAAGCCCTGCCCACATCCAGACCAGGTCAAGCGGACCGAAGATGCTCAGCGCGAAGCCGCCGCCGGTCATCAGCGCCACCACCGTGGCGATGGCACGCTGGTCCCGGAACCTCGCGGCAAGCGCCGGCGCAAAGAGCGAGCCGAGCATCTGCAGCACGATGCTCACCGACACGATCAGGCCAGCGGTGGCCCCATCCACGCCCCGCTCGCGCAGGATGGGCGCCAGCCAGGCGAACACGCTGAAGGACATCATGGCCTGCAGCACCATAAAGATGGTGACCTGCCACGCCACCGGCGAGCGCCACACGTTGACGCCGTCCTTCACCAGCTGGTGCCGCACGGCGCGTTGCCTGGCAGCAATGGGAAGGAACAGGAAAAGGACGACGGCGGCCGGCAGCGCCCAGAACCACAGCGCCTGTGTCCACTCCCCCGTCGCCGCGTAGACAGGGTAGGTGAAGCCGGCTCCGAGGGCGGCAGAGGCACAGATGGCTGTGGTGTAGAGCCCGCCCATCAGGCCAAGCCGATGGGGAAAGTCGCGTTTGACGAGTCCAGGCAGGAGCACGTTGCACAGGGCGATGGCGGCGCCGCAGGCAGCGGTTCCGGCCAGCAGGGTGGGCAGGTGCAAGGGTCCCACCGGGCGGAGCAGAAGCCCTGCGGTCAGGATCGCCATGGCCCCGAGGAGGACGCGCTCGGCACCGAAGCGTCGTGCCAGGACCGGGGCCAGCGGCGCAAACAGGCCCAGCAGTGTCACCGGGACGGTGGTCAGGACTACAACGGCCCACCCGGGCAAGGCCGCTTGCGACATGATTTCGGGCAGAACCGCGGAGAAACTGGAGAAGACAGTGCGCAGGTTCAGCCCGATCAGGACCAGGCACAGGCCCAGGTAAACAAGTGCAGGCCGGCCACCCACCCGGGTTGGTTCCGGTGCCGGCAGTTCATCGATCTCGGCGTCCACCAGATTGTCCCTGCGGGCCAGGTTGTCCGGCTGTTTTGCCAACTGGGGCTTCACCGCGCGCTCCCGGGGCCGCTGCTTCCTGGCCGCAGCATTCGTCGCTTCCGTCACCCGCCCATTCTTGCAGGACACAGGGAGGCGAAGTTATCCACATAGGGCAGCTGGCACCTGCTGCGAAGCTCACCGCCTCCATAGGTTGGAACCCTCACGATCCGGCCGACCAAGGAGCGACATGGGTGTTCCGCCACCAGAAGAGACCCAGCCTAAAGATGACACAGCACAGTCCGAAGCATCCGCCGCTGTGGACTCCTGGAATGCCCGGCGTGTCCATTACGAGCGTCAGGCAACAGCGGGCGTGGTGTTGGGAGGCCTTGCCATTCTCAGCATGTTCGTCACTGCCCCACTGGCGGCGTTTGCCATGCTCGGGACCTATCCGTCCGATGGCGGCCCCTCACCCACGCCCTGGGTGACGCCTTTGGTGTTCTTCAGCTTGCCCCTCCTGTTTGCTTTGCCGTCCCTGGCGCTGGCAATTTCCGTCATCAGGAATTCCCCGGACGCTTCGCCCGCCCGGTCGTCGGCAGCATTTGCTCTTTGCATCTCGGGGCTGGTCGTTGCGTTGGCTTTGGGGCCTGCACTGGACCTACTGGGGAACATATGATTCTGCGCGCCGGCCGCCGGTATTCTGGAAGGGATGAGCGAATCCCCAGAAACCCCCCAGCCGCAGCATGTCCCGAGGCAGGTGACCCCCGGCACGCAGGCGTCCTATGGCACGTACGGTGGCCGTCCCGTCAGTTTCGTCCGCCGCGGAACCCGCCTTCAGGGACGCCGGCAGGCCGCCTGGGAACTGCATGCCGAGCGGTGGGCCGTGAACGTCCCCCGCCATGTAGCCAACACCTCGGTCCACCCGGACTACACGTTTGATGCCGAGCTGGAATTCGGCCGCAAGGCACCCCTCATCGTCGAGATCGGTTCGGGCCTGGGCGATGCCATTTGCCACGCCGCTGAGCAGAATCCTGACACCAACTTCCTCGCAGTGGAGGTCTACACCCCGGGACTCGCCAACACCCTGATCAAAATCAACAGCCGGGGCTTGAGCAATGTGCGGGTTGTCGAGGCCAATGCTCCGGAAGTGCTGGCCACCATGCTTCCGGAGGGTTCAGTCAGCGAACTCTGGGTCTTTTTCCCGGACCCCTGGCACAAGTCGCGGCACCACAAACGCCGCCTCATCCAGCCAGAGTTCGCCGGCCTGGCCGCGCGGGCGCTCAAAAAAGGCGGACTCTGGCGGATCGCCACGGACTGGTCCAACTACGCCGTCCACGTCCGCGACGTCCTGGCGGACTCAAAGGACTTCGAAAACCTGCACACCGGCGAGCGGCGCGGACCCGAAAGCCCGCTGACCCAGGTGTGGCAGTCGGGCGTGGAATCAGTGGTGGGCGGAGCACCGGTCCGGGAAGGCCGTGCACCGGTCAGTACCGAACACACCGGGCCCAACGAGGGTGTGGATGAGACGGGCGGCTGGGCGCCGCGTTTCGAGGGCCGGATCCGGACCAGCTTCGAGGCCAAGGCCCATGAAGCCGGGCGGCTCATCTTCGACCTCTGCTACCGCCGACGGTAACACCCGACACCGTAATCCTTGCGGGGTGGCTCCAGCCCCGCCCCGGCGTGCACCAGGCCGCGCTCCACCAGGATTGGACCCGGCATCGGTTCCCCTGCCGGGCAGCGCGGCGCCGCGCCTTCAAACGCCCCAAACCACATGCTTTGACACGCTATTCCACATAGTTCTTTCCGCTTGCTGGGCCGCAACCGCCTCCGCATGGCACGATGGCGGTGTGCGGGGCACGCACCGATCGCGCCCTGGCGCCGGTACAAAGGAACAGCCATCAAAAGAGAACTGAAGCAGGCCGCGGACGCGGCGGAGAACGTCACCAACTCCCGCACGCTGGAGCTGCTGGCCAGGGCTGGCTTTGCGGCCAGTGGCATCCTGCATCTGCTGGTGGGGGCCATCGCCATCCGGCTGGCCATGGGCGGCACGGGAAATGCCGATTTCAGCGGCGCCGTGGCCGAACTGGCCACCCAGCCCGCCGGGCCCTTCCTCTTATGGGCCAGCTTTGCCGCCTGCGCCGCCTTGGCGCTGTGGCAGGCCAGCGATGCCATTTTCGACTACAACCACCTGCCAACCAAGGAAAAGGCGGGGAAGAAGGCCAAGGCGGCGGCGCAGGCCCTGGTGTACGCGGGTCTCGCCCTGACGCTGATGTCCTTCGCACGCGGCACGGGCTCAGGTGGGGACAACCAGCAGAAAGCCGTCGACTTCACCGCCTCACTGATGAAGGCTCCGGGCGGGGTGGCACTGCTGGTCCTGCTCGGCGCCGGTATCGCCGTGACCGGGGTGGCCTACGGCATCCGCGGAGTCAAACAATCGTTCGAGAAGCAACTGGTGATGCCGCCGTCCCCTGCGGCCAGGAAGGCCGTCACCGGACTGGGCGTGACCGGGTACGTGGCCAAGGGCACCGTGCTGCTGCTGACCGGGCTGCTTATTGCCATCGCCGCCATTGAGGCACATCCCGAGGAGTCCACGGGATTGGATGGCGCCCTGAGGGCGTTGCGCGACCAGCCCTTCGGGCTGTATGTCCTGGCGGCCGTGGGCGCGGGACTGATCTGCTACGGGGTGTACTCCATTGTCCGGGCGCGTCTGGCAAAGATGGTCCACTAACGGCGGCACCTGCAGACTGCGTGTCCAATACGGACGGGCTGCCAGCGTGAACGCATAGGGTTGGACCATGCCCCAGGTACGCGCCGAACGCTTCATCCGCATCGACCCGGACGTTGCTTTCGCCTTCTCCCAGACCACCGGCCGCTTCCGGCTGGGCTGGGATCCCTTCATTTCGGAACAACATTTCCTGGACGGCGCCGCCACTGCGGGCAAGGGCGTGCGGACCCGCACCCGCTCGCGCCTTGGCCTCACCATGGTCAGCGAGTACGTCTCCTACGCGCCGCCCCGGAACGTGGGCATGACCATGGTGTCCGGCCCTTGGTTCTTTGAAAACTTCGGCGGCGGCTGGAGGTTCACAGCGGACGACGGCGGCACCCGGGCAGTCTGGAAGTACACCTTTTCCTGCCGCCCTGCACTGCTGCGGCCCGGAATGGAACGGATCGGCGCCTGGCTGCTGGGGCGGGAAATCGAGAAACGGATTGAAGCATTCGCCCGCGCCTGCGAAAATCCGGCCCTGGTGGCCGAGTTCCGGAGGCTGGAAGCAGGCGATGCGGCCGGGAAGCAGGAGTAGCTTCTCGGCATTGCTGGTTCCCAGCGCAGGCATAGCCGCATACGGATCGGCCGCAGCGATCACACCAGCAATCAGGGCACGGTGATCACGGCAACCGTCTGCTGGGTTCCGTCCCGCAATTCCACGCTGGAGATGCTGCCCAGCTGGATGGGTGTTGCCCCCGTGACCTTCACCCGGCCGCTGGGGGTGGCGGTCCAGGCGCACGCGCGGTCCTCCCCGCCGGCCCGGTCCCTGACCCAGAGCGACAATGTGCCGTCGGAGGGAAGGCTGCTGCCGTTAACGGCCAACTCCGTCCCCCACGTTTTGCGGGCAAGGTCGATGCTGAACTGCAGCCCGCCGCCCGACTGGACAGAGTAGCTGGCGTCCGGCTGCGGTGCCCGGCCCAGGAGCGGACCCACGGCCAGTCCCACGGCGAGGCAGGCAGCGGCGACAGCGCCCGCGAGCGCCGCCCACCGCCGTCGTACTTTACGACGGCGGTGCGCCAGTTCGGAGAGGAGGGCCACCGGGGCCGCGGTTGAGGGCGCGGCAACCGCCGCTGACGGACCAGCGGTGAGCGCCACGGCGTCCGGCACCGGAACGGCGTCCAGCAGCATAGGCACTGTCTCCAGGCGGGCCAGTTCCTCCCGGCACTGCGGGCATTCGTGAAGGTGGTCTTCGAAACTCTTCAGGTCAACGGCATCCAACCCGCCCAGCAGGTAGGCGCCCAGCAGTTGGTGCAGCCCGGAAGCATTCACCACTCCACCCCCATTTCATCGAGGATGGTCCGCAGGGCCCGCACAGCGTAATAGGCGCGGGATTTCACCGTTCCGCTCGGGATGTTCAGCTGCAGGGCCGCCTCGTTCACGGTGAAGCGGCGGTAGTGCAAGGCCACCAGGACGTCTCGGTGCTCGGTGCTGAGGCGGAGCAGCGCCTCCTCGATCAGTACCCGGTTCAACAGTTCGTCCACTCGCTCCACGGCTTCGGCGTGACCGCTGAGCCCGTCGTCCAGCGCCTCAGCGGGGCGGCGTTGGGCACGGCGGTAATTGTCGATCATGATATTCCTCGCGGTACGGAACAGGTAGCTGCGAAGGCTGCCGGTCACCTCGGGTGCGTGTTGCCATACCCGGAGCACGGTTTCCTGGACCACGTCTTCGGCAAGCTGTGGATCACGGGAGGCGCTGAGCACAAAGCGGCGGAGGGCCGGGCCGTGTTCGCGGTAGATGGACTCCACCACGTCGTCATCAAGCGGCATTCGGCGGACCTCCTGTCCCAGCCTCCGGCACGGCTGTTCCGCGCTTCCCGGCTGATACGACGCCGGCAGCCGGGATTTGGTTCAACTGAACCATTCTTCACCCTGCGGCGTCGTACTGGTTAGCGTCCGGCGATCGGCGCCGGGCACCACCAAAGGAGCAACCATGAAACAGCGTGTGTTGGGGGCAGGCCTTGCAATCCTCGCCCTGTCGGCGGCCCTCACCGGGTGCGGCGGCGGCGGAACCACTCCTGCGGCCAGCAGTCCGGCTGTCACGGGAGGTGCACCTGCCGCCTCGGCAACCGCCCCCGCCGGCTCGGTATCGCCGTCCGCAACATCAACGGCGAGTGCAGGCGTTGACCTCAAGACGGCGTCCTCCAGCGCGGGCACTATCGTGGTGGACTCCAAAGGCATGAGCCTCTATTTCTTCACCAAGGACGTGAAGGATTCGGGCACCAGCGCCTGCACCGGCGGATGCCTGACGGCGTGGCCGCCGCTCACCACCACCTCTGATAAGCCGAAGGTCGAAGGGGTCACCGGGACGGTTGGCACCATCCCCACACCGGAAGGTAAGAAGCAGGTAACCCTGAACGGCCTGCCGCTGTACTACTTCGCGAAGGACACCAAACCCGGCGACGTGCTGGGCCAAGGCGTCAACGATGTCTGGTACCTTGCGGATCCGTCCGGCGAAATGATCAAGAAGATGGCTGCCTCGGGCTACTGACCGGATCACCTGGCCCTGTGGCCCGCGGTGGGCGCCCGGACGTCAGGGAAGCGGGACGGCCGGCAGCGTCCCCGGCAGGGGAACCTGCGAGGGGAGCGGCACCTCCGGTTGCTTGCCCAGGCCATCGGCGATCTGACCCGGGACTGCCGCGGGCAGGGTTTCTGAAGCGGGAACTTCCCCGGGCTGTCCCGGGGAAGTTCGCTGGCCACTGGGGGCGGTCGCAGCAGGACTGTCCGACGGCGGCTCAACCGCAGGGTGCGCTGCGGCTGGGTCGGCAGGGATGGACGCCGGGTCCGCTGACGGGGTGGCGGCCGGGGCTGTGACTGCGGGGGCTGCGGGCACAGGTGCCGCGGGCTGCTCCGCCTGGTCATCGGCAGGAACTCCCACTGAACCGGTGATGAAGGACGTGACCGCGTGGTTGAGCTGGGTGAAGGACTCACGGATGCCCTGGGGTGATGCAGCGGCAACCGCACCGCCGGCACCGAGTGATACCGCGACGGACAAGGTGGTGAGGACTGTGCGGCGCCTGGCCCTGCGGCGGGCTGCGAGTTCGTCACCAGGGGCGCCCGGTGCTGCCGCCACGGCGGGGGCCGGTGGTGTTTCCGCAACAGGGGCTCCGGCCATCAGTGCCAGCAGCTCGGCAGAGGGTTCCGGCGCGGCCGCGCCCAGGGCCTGGAGCTCCAGGAGGACGGGGCGGAGCTGGCTGTCGCCGCCCAGGTCTGCTTCCAGCAGCAGCTGGTCCACTGCCCCGGCGGCGCGGGATCCTGCGGTGTCACTCATGGTTTGCCTGGTTTCTTGAGAGCGTCTGTGCCTTGAGATTGGAAAGGGCCCGGCGTTGAAGCTGCTTGATGGCTCCCTCGCTTTTGCCCATGATTGCGGCCACCTGTTCGATGGACAGGTCGGCCACCACGCGCAGGGCCAGCACTTCCTGGTGTTCGTCACTGAGCCCCGCCAGCAGTGCTTCGGCCCCGCCGTTCAGTTCCACAGCGTGATCTTCCGCGCTGGGTGTGCTGCGGCTGTCCTCCTGCGGGTCGTAGGGAGTCAGCTGGGGCCTGCGTTCGAGCCGGCGGTAGTGGTCCACCATCCGGGCATGGGCGATGGAGAAGATCAGTGACTTTGCGCCCTGAAGGCGCCCGCTGAGGCCGTTGATCCTGGGGAAGAAAGCCAGGAATACGTCCTGGGTGACCGCTTCAGGATCGTCCACGCCACGTGCTTTGAGATAGCCCAGTACCGGTCCGGCGAAGGACCTGTAGGCAACGCCGAAGAGCGCTGCCGGATCGGTGCCGGCGGCGTCGTCGAATATATCGATATCTTCTTGGGCCAAAGTGTCAAGCACCAGCGGCTCCTCCATCCCGGGACAGGCAATCCCCGTCCCGGTTTACGCTGCGGTTCGCGGGCCCCGCCCGCACTGCCCCGACGGCCCCTGGCCGCTTCTGACGGACGGTATTCCGGTCTACTCCAGTGGTGCGGGCGGTGATCGGAAAGATCGGCACTGCCGTACTGCGGGAAACGGAATCCGGGCCGTTTCCCGCAGTACACCCTAGCTAAGCGTGCCTAGCGGACCGAAACGGAGGGTGCGTCCACAACGTTGCGGGCGCCGGCGGGGACGGCGGGAACTGCCGGTACGGCGGGGACTGCACGCTCGCCGTCGACAGCCGGGACGGCGGGCACAGCCGGGACTGCCGGAACAGCAGGCAGCTCAGGACGGTCCACGTCTACAGCGGCGGAGCCGGCTGCCTCAGCGCCGGCCTCAGCGGCGGCATCGGCCTGGGCCACGACGTCGGAGCAGAAGCTGCCGATGTTTGCTTCGCCGTGCGCGGCAACCGCGAGTGAGGAGAAGCCCTCGGAGGAGGCGTCCAGGCCGCCGTTGGTGAAGGCCGTGCACAGGGCGAGCGATGCGGCACCGGCTGCGTCAACGGCAGTGCTGGCCGCAGCGGAGACGGAGGCCTGTGCGGCGACGTTGTCGTCAGAAACGGTGGCGTCTGCGGAGGCGTCTGCGTCTGCGTCGGCGGCGGCGTTGGCTGCTGCGTTTGCGGCCGAATCTGCGGTGCCCTGGCCTTCGCCGGCAGCTTCTGCTGCGAGCTTCGGGGCCGGTGCGCCGAAGACATCGTGCGCGGTCTGCTGAGCTTCGGTGGGGAGGACGCCGGTAACGGCAGCTGCCCCGGTTCCGCCGACGGCGATGGTGCCGGCTGCCAGTACTCCGGCGGCGACTTTGCTGGTGGCGAGAACGGTGAACAACGACATAAAACTCTCCAAAACCTAGGCAACATGTTCAGTTCGGGCCCGGCGGGCGGGCCCATCACCTCCTACATCGCCGGGGGCGGCGGAAAGGTTACGGGCGCGAAGAATCTTTTTTCGAGGCGGTCGGCGGCAGGGCCGGCGGCGCCGTCGGGAGGCGCGTCCGGCATTACGATCGAGGCATGCCTACAAACCCCCAGCCGGCACTCGTACCGCAGAAGAAAGCCGGCACCTGGCAGCTGATGGTGGACAACAACAAGGCCCTCCTGATGCGGAAGACCGGCCAGGACACCGCGTATTGGGCGGAGAAAGCCCGGGCCGCCGGCGTCCAAAACGACGGCGAGCTGCGCCGCTGGATGCGCGACGAATTCGGGGTGAGCGGGTACGCCCAATATGCGGTGTCCTGGGAAATGTTCGGTTACCCGGACTTTATGCTTCGTGATGCCGACGAACTGATCGCCGGCCAGTATGTGAATCATCCGCATCTGAGGCCCATCGCTGATGCCCTCTTGGCGTGGGCTGCCGCCACGGACGGCGTGGGAATCCAGATGCGGAAGGGCTACGTGTCCCTGCACAGCCGGCGGCGGAAGTTCGCCCAGGTCACCAGGACCACCAACAACGCAGTGGACGTGACACTCCGGCTTGGGGCCGGTGAGCCCGGTGCTTCTACGCCCGGTGCCCCCGCGGCGCACAGGATCGAGGCAGTCAAGACCAGGCCGGATGATCCGTTCACCCGCCGGGTGCGCCTGACCTCCGAGGACCAGGTGGACGACGAACTGCTGGAAATCCTGGCGGTTGCCCTGGCCCAGAACAGCTGACGCGGGTCCAACAGCAAACAGCTGGCGGGGCGCCCTGCCGGCGCCCCGCGTGCCCGCCTAGGCTTCGACCATCTCCGCGTCGGCTTCCTCGAACTCCACTGCCGCCACGATCTCCTGCGTTTCGGGGTTGACCATAAAGGCCTCGTCGTCCTCCTCCACCATGAGGAAGTCGCCATGGTCGGTGGAGAAGTGCCAGGCGAGGGTCTTCTCTCCGTCGTGAACGTAGTTCGGATCGCCCATGGTGATCTTGATCAGCTCATACCCGGCGATGCTGCAGAGTTCGCGGATGATGATCTCGAAGTCCGGGGCATCCTCCAGCGCTTCAGCCTCGGCCTGCGCCTGGCGTTCCGGCAGGTCCGGGATCTGGGCGACGAGGCGTTCGATGTACGCGCCGATCTCCTCGTCGTCCAGCACCAGCAGTTCCGCCTGGCCGCGCAGCCAGGCCGCGTTGAGTGCCGTGATGTTTTCACTCTCCAGCAGCTCCTCGAACTCGCCGTCGAGCTCCTCCATGCGGAGGACACCGTCGGGTGTTTCCGCTGTGTCGTCCAGGCCGCCGTCGAGGTAGAGTTCCTCGTCTTCCTCGGACAGGTCATCGAACGCCTCCACCGCGCGGTTGAAGAGGTCCAGGTGTGCGGTGGCGCCCATTCCCGCCATGCCTTCGCGGATCAGCGTGTCCGTTTCGGAGCGGTCGACGGCGGTGAACACGTACTGCGCGAAGCCACCCTCAAGTGCCTGCGTGAGGTAGAAGTCCACGTAGTAGCTGCGGACTGCAACGGGCGACATCTCCTCGGTGCGAAGCAGGGCGGTGTGCATGGCGTCGACGATGCTGACATTGGCTTCGACGACGTCTTCGTCGTTTGATGCGATGCTGCTGCTGGTCAGGACGACGGGCTGCTGGCTGGTGGTCATGGCAATCCTCACTGCTTTTGCGGGTGCTGCTTGAACACTTTTCACGCTACGTGCGCCTGGTACCCGCAGGGTTGAGGAGGAAATGAACGTCCGGCGAAGTTTCCGGGGCTTTTGAATCCCGCCGGCGAACTAAGATGGATCAGATAACCAACCACCGGCCCGGCCCCGCCGCGGCCTGTTGAAAGTAGCGCGCGCCATTCCATCCCACCCGGACGAAAGCTCGGCACTGGCAATACAGACCCCCGCCATCAACGACCGTTCCCTGGCCGCCGGACTGGCCTACGCCATGGGCAGCCGTGTTTCGGGCATCTCTTTCGATCCCGCCACCGGGCTCATGCTGGGCAAGGTCCGGGGCGGCGCTGACCTGCCCTATTCCACTACCGCCAAACTGGTCCGCAAGGGCGGCGGCTGGAGCTGCACGGTGGGCGTGTGCAGCTGCCCGGTCCGGAAGGACTGCAAGCACGTGGCGGCGCTGCTCTTCGCGGCGGAGGACAACCCGGCCACCCGCGTCCAGCTGCTGTCCCCGGGCGGCGCACCCGCCACCCAACTCTCGCGGGAGCCCTCCGCGGCCGTGTCCGATTGGGAAAAGGCCCTCAGCCCCCTGATCTCCCAGCCCGGCGCCGCACCCTCCACCGGCGGTGTCCCGCTGGCCCTCCAGTTCGAGATTGAGGAGCCGGCACCGCACTTCTCCTACACAGGCCGTCGGGACCCCCTCCGCAGCGTCCGCCAGCTCAAGGCCCGCCCGGTCATCATGGGGGCCAAGGGCAAGTGGATCCGCGGTGACGTCTCCTGGAACACCCTGAGCTACCTGAACTTCCGCCGCGAATGCAACGTTTCGCATGTGGAGTGGATGCAGGAGTTCCTGGCCGCCCACTCCGCCTCGGCCAGCCGGATGCAGAACTCCTCGGGCCTGTGGCTGGGCCTGAACACCTATTCCGGCAAGAACCTGTGGAGCCTGCTGGCAGACGCCGGGAAGATCGGCCTGGCACTGGTTCACTCCAAGGGCAGCGAACCGGTGCGGCTCGCGGAGTCCCCTGCCGCCGTCGGCCTTAACCTGGGCCGTTACGGTGCTCCTGTTGAAAGCCCGCTGGATGAAAACCCCGGGGCTGAACCCGCGGCGGGGCAGCGTGTCCCGCTTAAGGAGCAGGCGTCCGACGGCGGCCTGGAGCTTGCGCCCACCATCACCGTGGAGGGGGAGGATGTTGATCCGGCCGCCGTGGGAACCATCGGCCGGCCCGCGCACGGCATCTTCTTCACCTCCGGCGAAGCCTCCCTGCCGGGAGTCCCCGACCCCGACGGCATTATCACGCTGGCACCGCTTGAGGGCGGCCTGAGCGAAGAACTGCTGGCGTTTGTCACGGCCGGAAGCACCCTGCACATCCCCGCCAAGGACGAGACACGCTTCCTCACCGGTTTCTATCCCAAGCTCAAGCAAACCGCCCGGGTCACGGCCCGCGACGAGTCCGTGTCACTGCCCGCACTGGCCGTCCCCACGCTCTCGCTGCTCGCCAACTACGGTGCGGACCACAGGCTCCGGCTGCACTGGGAGTGGCACTACAAGACCGGAAAGCTCGTTACCGCCCAGCCGCTGTGGCGGCACCCCGGTGACCACGGCTACCGCGACGACACCGCCGAGGCCCGCATCCTGGAAGGCGTGGGCAGGCCGTGGGAAGTGGTTCCCGCCCTGGGTGAATCCGCCACCGGCGGCTGGGGAACCCCCCGGCTCGCTGCGTCCGTGGAGCTGAAGGGCCTGGACACCCTGGCCTTCACCGAGGAGGTGCTCCCCCGGCTGCGCGAGGCTCCCGATGTGGACGTGGACACCGTGGGCGAGATCGCCGACTACCGCGAGGCCGAGGAAGCACCCGTGGTTTCCATTTCCACCAAAGCCACCGAGCAGCGCGACTGGTTCGACCTCGGCATCCAGATTTCCCTGGAGGGCCAGCCGGTCTCCTTCGCCGCAGTGTTCTCGGCGCTCGCCGCGGGCCAGACCAAAATGCTGCTGCCCAGCGGCGCCTATTTCTCCCTCGACCTGCCCGAGCTCCACCAGCTCCGCGCGCTGATCGAGGAGGCGCGCTCCCTGCAGGACAACAAGGATGCGCCGCTGCAGATCAGCCGATTCCAGGCCGGCCTGTGGGATGAGCTGGCACAGCTGGGGATCGTGGACGAGCAGGCGGCGGCCTGGCGATCGGCCGTGGGCGGTTTGCTGGAAGGCGGCGTGGACGGCCTGCCGCTGCCTGCCACCCTCAACGCGGAGCTGCGTCCCTACCAGCTGGAGGGCTTTAACTGGCTCACCTTCCTGTACAAGCACAGCCTGGGCGGCATCCTCGCCGACGATATGGGCCTGGGCAAGACCGTGCAGGCGCTCGCGCTGATGTGCGCGGCGAAGGAACTGGCCCTGCCGGCCGTTGCGGAGGGTTCAGCGTCCGACGCCGGTGCTCCTTTTTTGGTGGTTGCGCCCACCAGCGTGGTGGGCAACTGGGCCCTGGAAGCGACGCGCTTCGCGCCCGGCCTGAAGGTCCACGCCATCAGCGAGACCTTCGCCAAGAGCAGCCAGGTTCCGGCCGAGGCGCTCGCCGGCGCGGACATTGTGATCACGTCCTATGCGCTGTTCCGGATTGATTACGAAGCCTACGCGTCCACACAGTGGGCGGGCCTGGTGCTGGACGAGGCCCAGTTCGTGAAGAACCACCAGTCCAAGGCCTACCAGTGTGCCCGGAAACTGCCGGCGGCCTTCAAGCTGGCCATCACGGGCACCCCGCTGGAGAACAACCTGATGGAGTTCTGGGCCCTCACCTCGATCGTGGCCCCCGGCCTGTTTTCCAGTCCCAAACGCTTCGCCGAGTACTACCAGAAGCCGGTGGAGAAGAACGGCGACAAGGGGCAGCTGGACAAGCTCCGCCGTCGGGTCCGTCCACTGATGATGCGGCGCACCAAGGACCAGGTCATCAAGGACCTGCCACCGAAACAGGAGCAGATTCTCGAAGTGGTGCTGAACCCGCGCCACCAGAAGGTGTACCAGACGCACCTGCAGCGGGAACGGCAGAAGATCCTGGGGCTGATCGAGGACGTCAACAAAAACCGGTTCACCATCTTCCAGTCGCTGACCCTGCTGCGGCAGCTCAGCCTGGACGCCTCCCTCGTTGATCCGGCACTTGCATCCGTCCGGTCCAGCAAGCTGGACGTATTGTTCGAGCAGCTGGAGGACCTAGTGGCGGAGGGCCACCGCGCCCTGATCTTCAGCCAGTTCACCGGGTTCCTGGGGAAGGTCCGCGAGCGGCTGGACGAGGAGAAGATCGAGTACTGCTACCTCGACGGCGGCACCCGCAACCGCGCCGACGTGGTCAGCGAGTTCAAGAACGGCAGCGCACCGGTGTTCCTGATCTCCCTGAAGGCCGGCGGTTTCGGCCTCAACCTCACCGAAGCCGACTACGTGTTCCTGCTGGACCCGTGGTGGAACCCGGCCTCCGAGGCCCAGGCCGTGGACCGTACCCACCGGATCGGGCAGGCACGGAACGTGATGGTCTACCGGCTCGTGGCCAAGGACACCATCGAGGAAAAGGTGATGGCGCTGAAGGCCCGCAAGTCGCAGCTGTTCGCCGACGTAATGGAGGGCGACGCCCTGGCCGGCGGTGCCATCACTGCCGAGGACCTGGCAGGGCTGTTCCAGGAATAGGCGGGGAACCCTTCGCAGCTGCAGCTATCGCGTAAGCTGGACGCACCAAAACTACAACGTTGGAGAAAACTGTGCCCCAGCAGCAGGCCGCCCAGCAGAGCCGCTCCGCACCGCCGGCCCCTCCCCTCCTGCGCCCGGATGCGTTCAGCACCCCCTACCGCGATCCCGTCTGGGACGGCCCCACAGATCCCATCCTGATCCCGGACCACCGCACCGGCGAGTGGGTGCTGTTCTACACCCAGCGCCGGGCCACCGCACCAGGGTTGACCGGCGTCGAATGGGTGCACGGCACGGCCATCGGCGCTGCGCGGTCCTCCGACGAAGGACTCAACTGGACCTACCAGGGCACCGTGGACGGACTCGTCCCGCCCGACACTGAACTGCCCGCCACCCTCTGGGCCCCCGACGTCGTACGCATCGGCGACCAGTGGATCATGTACCTGACCGTGCTCGGCGGAGTGCGGACCGACTGGACCGGGACCGCATCCATCGTCCAGTTCGCCAGCCAGGACCTGGCGACGTGGGAGTACCTGGGCGCCATCGACCTGGACTCGCCACGCGTTATCGACGCCGCCGTCGCCCTCTGCGGGGACGGCCGGTACCGGCTTTGGTACAAGGACGAAGCCCGTGGATCAAACACGTACAGCGCGGTGAGTGACACACCCGGGGACCCGTCGTCGTGGGTCCTTGAAGGACTCACCATCCCGGGCCGCCCGCATGAAGGGCCCAAGGTCTTCCAGCTCGGCGGAACGTTCTGGATGATCGTGGACGAGTGGCGCGGCCAGGGTATCTACCGCTCGGAAGACGGCGCGGGCGGCTGGGTCCGGCAGGACCACCTGGGCGGGCTCATCCTCACCGCGCCGGAATCGGTGGACGGAAGGCCCGTCGTCGGCCGCCACGCGGACGTGGTCCCGCTCCCGCCCGGGGCGGACGGCAGGGAACGCGCCGTGCTGGTCTACTTCACGCATCCGCACTGGAACGGCGAGGACATCGATACCATGGCGCCGGACCCTCGAACCCGCCTCAGCCACGTCCGGGCGGCGGTACTGGAAGTCCGCGAGGGAAACCTGCTCTGCAGCGAGGGGTAAGCAAACGGGCAAAGCAAAAGGGCCAAACCTTGGAACTATAAGCCAGCGGGTGCTGGCACCGGTCCAAGGCCTGGCCCTTTGCCTGACTCGTATTCCAGGCGCCCCCACCCGGAATTCTTTACTGGCCGCTAGACCCGCTGGGGCGAACCGAGCTCCACCGGATCTTCATCCGTCAGGTAGGCCAGCTCCGAGTGGGCGGCGAGGTCGATGCCGCGCATTTCGTCTTCGGGCTTGATGCGCAGGCCAATGGTCTTGTCCAGGATCTTCGCCAGGATCCATGTGATGCCAAACGAGTAGACCAGGACGGAGACGGTGGCCAGCGCCTGGACTCCCAGCAGTTCGACGCCTCCGCCGTAGAACAGGCCGCTCACGGCGTTGGGTGCAGCGTCCGTGGCAAACAGGCCAATCAGCAGGGTTCCGAGGATGCCGCCGACGAGGTGGACACCCACCACGTCGAGTGAATCGTCGAAACCGAGGCGGAACTTCAGCTCAATGGCGAGCGAGCACACGGCCCCGGCGATCGCGCCGATGGCCACAGCGCCAAGCGGGCTGACGGCACCACAGGCGGGGGTGATCGCAACGAGCGCCGAGATCAGACCGGAAGCGGCGCCCATGCTGGTGGCGGCTCCGTGGCGGATCCGCTCAACCAGTGCCCAGGCCAGGAGGCCGGCGGAAGCAGCAACAGCGGTGTTCAGGAAGACCACCGATGCGGACTGGCCGGCGGAAAGCGCGGAGCCGGCATTGAAGCCGAACCAGCCCACCCACAGCAGGCCTGCGCCCACCAGCACCAGCGGGCGGCTGTGCGGTTTGGCGTGTTCCACCTTGGGCCAGCCGGAGCTCTTGCCCAGGACCAGTGCCAGGGCCAGGGCCGCAGCGCCGGCGTTCATGTGCACCGCAGTGCCGCCGGCGAAGTCGATGGCCTTGATGCCGCTGGCGATCCAGCCGCCAACGGTGCTGCCGTCAGCCGAGGAGAACGCGAATACCCAGTGCGCGATGGGGAAGTAGACGATCGTGGCCCAGATGCCCGCGAACAGCATCCAGGCGCCAAACTTCATGCGGCCGGCCGCGGCTCCGGCAACCAGTGCCGTGGTGACGCACGCGAAGAACAGCTGGAAGGCCGCGAAGAGGATCACCGGGATGGACGCCCCATCATCGGCGGGAAGCAGCTGCGCCATGCCGGGGAACTCGGTAACGTCCCCGATGAGTCCCATGCCGCCCACGGAGTTTCCGAAAGCCATGGAGTAGCCGAACAGCGCCCAGAGGACGGCCACCAGGCTGGCGCCGCCAAAGCACATCATCATCATGTTGAGGATGCGGCGTGAGCCCACCATGCCCCCGTAAAACAGGGCCAGGGCGGGGATCATCATGCAGACCAGCGCGGAGCTGGCCAAAATCCAAGCGACATTTCCCGAATCCATGGGAAACCCCTTTCGTGATGCGAAGAAGAGAGAACGGTAAGTTGCCGTCAGAGCCGATCCGTCAGGAAGGACGCGGGATGAATTCCACGTTCAGCGGAGGGGCGGCCATTGCCGTCTGGTTCCAACTGTATGACTGGCATTTTTGGCTGGGTTTCCGATGTGTAAAATGATCGTTTCAGTCGTCCGCCTGCGAGTTTCAGCTGTCCCTCCAAGCGCACGGGAGGGCTGCCGGGACCCCTACCGGAGTGCACGACGGCGGCCCTAGCCAGTGGCGCGGGCCCCGCCCAGGAGCCCGGCCAGCGAGTCAGCCAGCGCCACGGCGCCTTCCTCGGCGTCCCAGTCCTCCACCAGCTCGTCCGGGGAATGCGAGACGCCGGTGGGGTTCCGGACGAAGAGCATGGCGGTGGGGATGTGTGAAGCCAGCACACCGGCGTCGTGCCCTGCTCCGGTGTCCAGGACCGGCGCGGCGGGAAGCAGTTTTTGCAGCCGGTCCCGCAGGCCAGCGTCGAAATGCACTGTGGGGCTCAGCGATTCCGTGGCCAGGCTTGCCGTGCAGCCCTCCTCCGCGGCGAAGATCCCGGCGTTGAGCCGGATGGCTTCCACCAGGGCTGCGGTGACGGAGTCGTCCGGGTGGCGGACGTCGATCCACAGGTCCACGCGGGACGCGATCACGTTCGTCCCGCCAGGTACCGGTTGGATCCTGCCTACAGTGGCCCGCGCATCCCGGTACTTCCGAGCAGTATCGCGGATGCCGACCATGATCTTGGCAGCGGCGATCATGGGATCCTTGCGGCCGGCCATCAGGGTGGTTCCTGCGTGGTTGCCCTGGCCGGTGATGCTCAGCTTCCAGCGGCCGTGGCCCAGGATTGACGAACCGATGGCCACGGGCTGGTTGAGGTCGACCAGCCCCCTGCCCTGCTCCACATGCAGCTCCACAAACAGGCCAAGCTGCTGCAGGGTTTTGTAGTCGGCGCCGATCAGCTGCGGATCCTGCCCGTTCGCGGCCGCGACGTCCGCATAGGTGTTGCCGTCCGGGTCCTTCAGACGGCGGGCCTTGTCCGGGTCCAGTTCACCGGTGAGGAGCCGGGAACCCAGGCAGGCCACGCCGAACCGTGAGCCCTCCTCCTCCGGGAAAACGGCGATGGCCAGCGGCCGGCGGGGACGGAGCCCGCGGGCCTTCAGGATGTCGACGGCGACCAGCGCCGAGGCGACCCCCAACGGTCCGTCGTACGCGCCTCCGCCCGGAACGGAATCGAGGTGGCTGCCTGTCACCACGGCGTCCCTCCGAGTGCCGGCGGAAGTGTCCCACCAGGCCCAGATGATGCCGTTGTGATCGGTATAGACGTCCAGTCCGCGCCGTTCGGCCTGCTCGATGAACCAGGCGCGCAGGTCCGTCTCGGCGGTGGAGAACACCGGCCGCGAGTAGCCGCCCCGTGAGGTATCCCTGCCGATGGCGGAGATATCCTGAAGCAGGCTGGTCACCGTGGATGCGCTGGTTCGGGCAGAAGGCAGGGCCTCCGCCATGGGTACGGTCTGTGGAAGGCTCACTGGTATCCGTTCTACGTGGTGACTGCTGTTGACGACGCCATCCGGAACCGGCCGGGAACTGTCCCGGCACCGGTGGCCAGGTCCGCGGCCCACTGGCCTATCAGCGGGGCGAACTTGGCGCCGTGCCCCGAACACGGCGAGAGCACCGTGAGGTTCTCCGCGCGGTCGATGACGAAGTCTTCGCCGGGGGTGTTGGTGAACAGGCAGGTGGTTTCGGCGTACGGTTCCGGGTCCAGGCCGGGAAGGTAGCGGCGGACGTAATCCACTACGCGGCGACGGTTTGCCGGATCCACTTCACCGGTCTGCTCCCGGGCGGACGGGATGAGTTTCCCGCCGTTGTACTCGGCCACTTTCTGCCCCGCGAAGCCTGCGTCGCGTCCGCCGGGTAGGCCATAGGCCTGGATGTCGGCAGCCTTGTGGATGAACGTGGGCCAGTGCGTGGTACCCCGGCCGGTGCCGCCTGAAGCCGCGCCGCCGTCGTGATCCCGGTATTTGAAGTGGAAGGCCTGCTCCTGCCGCACGGTGAACTCCGGCAGCGCCGCCAGGAAACCCGGCGGAAGTGACAACTGCCCCAGCAGCCCGGGCAGCCAGCCGCCGGCGCTGATCACCACGTTGCCGGCGTCCACCGTTTCCCCTGTTGAGGAATGAAGCCGGTAACCCGCGCCCGTCCGTTCCATGCTTTGCAGCTCCCAGCCGGTCAGCAGCCGGGCACCGTGCCCGACGGCGAGCCTCACCATCGCGTTCACCGCGGTTTCCGCGTCGATCACCCCCGCCCAGGGATGCCAGAGGACCTCGGTATCGAAGGCGATCTGCGGCCAGCGCTTGCGGGCGTCGGCGCCGGACAGGAGTTCATGCTCGATCCCTTCGGCTGCCAATACCGAAGCCAGCAGCCGGGGATTACGTTCCGTGCCGTAGTCCACGGCGCCGAACGGAGAGATCAGGGTGGTTCCGGAGGCCGCAGCCAGCCGGTCCCACAGCGCCTTGGACTCCAGGACGGCCCGGGTATAAAAGGGGTCCGGATAGGCATAGCGGAAGATCCGGGCGGAGCCGTGCGAACTGCCGTCGTGCGCTGCCGGGGTGCTGCGCTCCAGGAGGGTGACCTGATGGCCGCGGGCTGCCAGCTGCCAGGCGGTGGCGGCGCCGGCCAGGCCGGCGCCCACCACCACATAGTCGGAGGAGTCAGAAGGGGCTTCCGGCATCAGAAGCTTCCCTGACCGGGGATCCACGAGGTGCCCGCCAGCGGCACGCGGGCCATGGCGGAGGCCTCGATTGTTAGCGCCACCAGGTCCTCGGGTTCGAGGTTGTGCAGGTGCGACTTGCCGCAGGCCCGGGCGATGGTCTGGGCCTCCATGGTGAGGACGCGCAGGTAGTTGGCCAGGCGTTTGCCGGCAGCTACCGCGTCCACGCGGCAGGCCAGTTCCGGGTCCTGGGTGGTGATGCCCGCCGGGTCGCGGCCGTCCTGGAAGTCGTCGTAGAACCCGGCGGCGGAGCCGAGTGCCGAGTATTCGGCGGCGTACCGCGGGTCGTTGTCACCCAGTGCGATCAGCGCCGCCGTGCCGATGGCCACTGCATCCGCGCCAAGGGCCATGGCCTTTGCCACGTCTGCCCCGGTTCGGATGCCGCCGGAGACGATGAGCTGAACCTTGCGGTGGACCCCGAGTTCCTGCAGGGCCTGGACGGCCTGCGGGATGGCGGCGAGCGTGGGAATGCCCACGTTCTCGATGAACACCTGCTGCGTGGCGGCGGTTCCGCCCTGCATGCCGTCCACCACCACAACGTCGGCGCCGGACTTCACGGCGAGCGCTGTGTCGTAGTACGGCCGGGAGGCGCCGATCTTGACGTAGATGGGCGTCTTCCAGTCGGTGATTTCGCGGAGCTCGCCGATCTTGATTTCCAGGTCGTCCGGGCCGGTCCAGTCCGGGTGCCGGCTCGCAGAGCGCTGGTCGATCCCCACCGGCAGGGTGCGCATTCCGGCCACACGTTCGGTGATTTTCTGGCCCAGGAGCATGCCGCCGCCGCCGGGCTTGGCGCCCTGGCCCAGCACGATCTCAATCGCATCGGCCTTGCGCAGGTCGTCCGGGTTCATGCCGTACCGGGAGGGCAGGTACTGGTACACGAGGTGCCTGGACTGGCCGCGCTCCTCAGGCGTCATGCCGCCGTCGCCCGTGGTGGTGGAGGTGCCCACCTCTGACGCGCCGCGGCCCAGCGCTTCCTTGGCATTTGCGGACAGGGCGCCGAAGCTCATTCCGGCGATGGTCACTGGGGTCTGCAGGTGCAGCGGGCGGGTGGCGTGCCGGTCGCCGAGGACGACGTCGGTATCGCACTTTTCGCGGTAGCCCTCCAGCGGGTAGCGGGACATGGAGGCGCCGAGGAAGAGCAAGTCGTCGAAGTGCGGGACCTTGCGCTTGGCACCCCAGCCGCGGATGTCATAGACGCCGGTGGCGGCCGCGCGCTGGATGTCGGCGATGGTGGCACGGTCGAACGTGGCGGACTCGCGCAGGCCGAGCCCGGCGATATCAGACGCGGGGAGGTTCTGGGGTGCAACGCCCTGGGCAGGAAGCGGTACGGAGGTGATAGTCATGGGAGCTCCTAGTACTGCGTCGAGTTGTCGACGTGGAAGTGGTAAAGGTTCCGGGCTGAGCCGTAGCGCTTGAAGTCGGCCGGATTCTCGGTGCGGCCGGCGGCGGCCAGGAGTTCCGCGAGCTCGGCTAGGTGCTCCTCGCGCAGCGGCTTTTCGATGCAATCGGCTCCGAGGGAAGCCACCTTGCCCTTGACGTAGATCCGGGCCTCGTAAATGGAGTCGCCCAGCGCGTCACCGGCGTCGCCGCAGACCACCAGCCGGCCGGCCTGCGCCATAAAGGCGGACATGTGGCCGATGTTGCCGCCCACCACAATGTCCACGCCCTTCATCGAGATTCCGCACCGGGCGCCGGCGTTACCGTCGATGACCACCAGGCCGCCGTGGCCGGTGGCCGCGGCGGACTGCGAGGCGTCACCAGTGACGTGGACCCTGCCGGACATGATGTTCTCGGCCAGTCCGACGCCGGCATTGCCGCTGATGGTTACGTCGCCTTTCTGGTGCATCCCCGCTGCGTAGTAGCCGGCATGGCCTTCGATGGTCACCGTGATGTCCGCGTCAATGCCGACGGCCAGGCTGTGCTTCCCGCCGGGGTTGGTGACCGTCCACGACTGCCCGTCAACGGCATTGTGGATGGCCTGGTTGAGTTCGCGGACGGTGCTGGCGGCCAGGTCAACCGTGGTTTCCGTCAGCGCGTCAACGGTGGGGGCTTCGGGGGCTGTCAGAGTGACCATGTGTAGACCTTTCCGGGTTCCGGTTCAAAGATGCGGGCGTTGTTGATGCCGGGCAGGCCGGCCAGGGCGCGGTATTCGGAGGCCATGGCCACGTAGTCGTCCGTTTCGGCGATGATGGCCGGCTTGCAGGCAATGGGGTCCCGGACCACGGCCATGCTGTCCGCCGTGGTGACCACCAGGGTGTAGAAACCGTCCAGGACCTTGCCCAGGTTCACCAGTGCTTCCTCGAGAGTGTCGCCCTGCTTCAGCCGGGAGGCGACGTAGCGGGCGCCCACTTCGGTGTCGTTCTCGGAATCGAACACCACGCCCTCGCGCTTGAGTTCGCGTCGGACGGTGGCGTGGTTGGAGAAGGAGCCGTTGTGGACCAGGCACAGGTCGTCGGCGACGGAGAAGGGATGCGAGCCTCCCGCGGTGACGGCCGACTCGGTGGCCATCCGGGTGTGGGACAGGCCCTGGCTTCCGGCCATGGTTTCGAGTCCATGCTCGGCGGCGATCTCCATGGGGTGGCCCACGCTCTTCATCACGGCCACGTGCTCGCCGCGCCCGATGATGGTCGCGCCGGGCAGGGTTTCACTGACTGCTTTCACCAGCAGGTCAGTCCCGACGGCGGCACTCACCAGGGTGGTATCACCCACCACTTTGACGGCTGCTGCCGCACCTGCTGGAAGCACGCCAGCGAGGAGCGCTGCGACGCCTGCGGTGATGGCCGCCGTCGTCATTCCCTGGTCCTTGCCGAGCAGGCTCAGTGTGGACGTCCCGGGGGACACCAGGCCGGGTGTGTTGTAGACGGCGAGGCCGGCGGAGTCCGGGCCGCGGTCCACGATCTGGCAGAGCATCGAGGACAGCAGGCTGCCCATCTGGGGATGCAGCGAGGGGTTGCGCAGCTGCAGCGCGGCGATTCCGCACATGGTGGTCCTTTACGTGGGTAGTGGGTCAGATAGAGGTCAAATAGGTGCGGATTTCCCAGTCGCTGACCTGGTTGTGCCAGCTCAGGAACTCCTCTTCCTTGGCGTCCGCGTAGTAGCTGCCGATGGCCTGATTGCCGCTGAGGCTGGCCAGGATCACGGGATCCTTCCGCAGCGCTTCCACGGCGTGCAGCAGGGTGGCCGGCAGAAGGTGGGCGTCGGGTTTGGACTCCCCCGGCCCGGACGGCCGGCCCGGGTCGAGGGACTTCTCCACACCGTCCAGCCCGGCAGCGATGGCGGTGGCGATGGCGAGGTACGGGTTGGCCGAACCGTCCCCGGAACGCAGCTCGATCCGATTGTTGTCCGGCACACGGATCATGTGGGTGCGGTCGTTCCCGCCGAAGGATGCCTTCCGGGGCGACCAGGTGGCGCCGGAGGAGCTGGTGGTGGCACCCGTCCTTTTGTAGGAGTTCACGGTGGGCGCGAGGAAGGCCTGCAGTGCGGGGGCGTGGTCCAGGATGCCTGCGATGAACGAATAGGCGAGGCCGGAAAGCCCAAGGCCCCGGCCGTCGTCGTCCGCTCCCCCGGCGGGGAACAGCGCCTCGGCACCGGACCACAGTGACAGGTGGAAGTGCAGGCCGGTGCCGGTGCGGTCAGTGAAGGGCTTGGGCATAAACGTGGCGGTCATGCCGCGCTGCCCCGCCAGGATGTTCAGGATGTAGCGGAGGGACACCACCCGGTCAGCGGTGGTGAGGGCGTCCGCGTAGTTGAAGTTCTGCTCGAACTGGCCGGCGGCGTCCTCGTGGTCGTTGGCGTAGTTGCCCCAGCCCAGGCTGTTCATGGCATCGGAGATGGAGGTGAGGTGATCGTACATGCGGGTGACGCCGCGGGCGTCGTAGCAGGGGCGGGGTGAGTCGTCCTTGCTGTCCGCGGTACTAAGCGTCCCGTCGTCGTTCTTTGTCACCAGGAAGTACTCGACCTCGGCGCCCACCTTGGCCTGCATGCCCTTCTCCGCCAGGCGGGACAAGGTGTTTTTCAGGACCACGCGCGGGGCGTAAGGCCAAGGCTCGCCGTCAACGTGCGGATCGCAGTGGATGATCGCCAGGCCCTCCTTGATGAAGGGCACCGGGGTGAAGGACGCGAGATCCGGGACAGCGATCAGGTCCGGGTCCTGCGGCTTCTGGCCCATCAGCCCGGCAGCGTAGCCGGCGAAGCCCATGGCACCGTTTTCCAGTTCGTCGGCGGCTTCCACGGGGACCAGCTTGGCGCAGGGCTTGCCCGTCATGTCCACGAAGGTGGCCAGCAGGAAGCGGACGTCGTGGGCACGCGCAATGTCTGCAAGGGAAATCCGGCGGGCGCTCTCCGCCACGGGTGCTTCTGTTGATACTTCAGGTGTCGCGAGACTAGTCATCGGAACTGTCCTGTTCGCTTGCTGTTGCTTCTTATGAAACCTTGTTGAACCACAGTAGTCAAAGGTCTGTTTCAAGCGAGCGCAGGAATTGTTAACTTTGGATGTCGCGGGGTCAGTTGGAAAGGACACATCCGCGCCTTAGGCAGGAGTCTTCAGGCAGCCAAGGGCCGCAGAAAGGGGCGCATCCCACCCACCCAAGCTCTACCGCTTACGTGCGCCGTTCGGTCCCCGGCCGGTCCGGAGCTTCACAAGTGTTCCTACTTGGCGGCCACGGCCAGGAAGCGGATGGGCAGTTCCTGGAGTTCGAGCGGGCCGTGAGGGCCTTCACCGTCGAGAAGCAGTGAGTCACCAGGCTCCATGGTGTATTCGTACTGGCCGTGGCCGTACACCATCCTGCCGGCAAGCATGTAGATGAACTCCGTGCCCGGGTGCTGGAAGAGCGGGAAAACATCTGAGGCGTCCGTCAGCGTCACCAGGGTGGGCTCCAGCGCATCCGTGCGGCCCTTCAATGTACCCAGCACACGGTATTCGTGCCCGTGCTGGGTGCCGCTGCGCACGGTGAGGCTGCCCTCGCCGCTTTTGGTGAACGTGGCGTCCCGGTCCGTGTCCGCGCCGCGGAACAGCGCCGTCACTGGGATCCTTAACCCGTCAGCGAGGCGCTGCAGGGTAGTCAGGGAACAGGACGTACTGGCTGTTTCGATCTTTGAGATCATCGCCTTGGACATCCCGGTGCGGGAAGCAAGCTCGGCGGAGGACAGGCCCTGGGAGGTGCGGTAGTGCCGCAGCTGGGCTGCGATCACCTGTTCGAGCTTTCCGGCAACCTCTTCCCGGGCATGTTCCGTCATAGCAGCCATCATAGGTGGCGCGGTCAGCCGCCAGCCGGTTGGGGCCACCGTCCCGAACCAATTCCAAACTCCATCATCCACGAGCAGCTTTGTTCGAACGCGACCGAGCCTGTTCGACTGCCTTGTTGCGGCCGCCTCCCGCCCATAGTCTCGCTGTGCCGCAGCTTTCCCGCTCCCCTGGATCTCCGTAGCGGGCGCCGGCACCAGCAACGCGTCCTGAGACAGTGAGGTACAACAATGACGTTCTCCGCCCGACCACCACGAAGGCTGCGAAGGCCGGTGGCCGCCCTGGCAGCCGCGGTTACGGCAGCAGCCGGCCTGGCGGTGCTGCCGGCCGCGCCGGTGGCTGCAGCCGATGCCACCCCGGTGACCATCACCCCCAACCCGGCGAGCCGCGGCGAGGCCTTTGAAGGCTGGGGCACCAGCCTGGTCTGGTTTGCGAACGCGACGGCGGGCTACCCGCCGGAACTGCGGGAAGAGCTTTACCAGAAGGTGTTCGGCGAGGACGGGCTTAATCTCAACATTGCCCGCTACAACGTGGGCGGCGGCAACGCGTCCGACGTCGCCAACTACCTGAACGACGGCAGCGCGGTGGAGGGCTGGTGGAAGCCGGTCACTGAACCCGGTGCCGGCGAAGCGCCATCGGACCTGTACAACCCGGACGGGTCGGTGGACCCCGCGCAGGCCAACAAGCTCGCGTTCCTCCACCAGTGGAACCCGGATGACCCTGCCTCCTACAACCCCGACGCAGACCGTAACCAGCGCTGGTGGGTGGAACGCCTCGCCGCAGACCAGCAGATCACCCATTGGGAAGCCTTCAGCAACTCCCCTCCATGGTTCATGACCAAAAGCGGTTACGTCTCCGGCCAGGTCAACACCAACAAAGGCGAGAATCTACTGCCCGAGGCCGAAGCCAAGTTCGCCGCCTACATGAAGCACGCCGTCGAACTCCTCGAAGACGGCAGCGGCATCACAGTGGACACCATCGATCCGTTCAACGAGCCCAACTCCGGCTACTGGGGCACGGACATCAACGCCGCCACCGGCAAGCCGCCCACCACCTACACGCAGAAGCAGGAAGGCGCGCTGATCTACCCAGCGGCGCAGGACCGCGTCACCAAACTTCTCGCCGCCGAACTGGCTAAGGACGGCACCAGCACGGACGCCGTCATCTCTGCCATGGACGAGACCGATCCGAGCAAGTTCATGACCAACTGGAACGGCTACAGCCAGCAGGCCAAGGACGCCGTCTCCCAGTTGAACGTCCACACCTACGGCACCAACGACCGCCGCCGCGTCCGCGACTTGGCAAACTCCACGGACAAGCCGCTGTGGATGAGCGAAGTGGGCGGTTTCTGGACCGGCAACCCGGCGCTAGGCGACTCCACCAGCGGCTGGGACCGCTCCAACATCACCAACGGCCTGGGCATCGCCGGCCGTATGGTCAACGACCTGCGCGAACTCGAACCGGACGCCTGGGTGTTCTGGCAGCCGGTGGAGGACACCTACAAGCAGGAAAAGGCGGACAAGGGCTGGGGCTCCATCTACGTTGATTTCGACTGCAACTACGCGGGCCGCGAGGGCTTCTCGAACCGCCGGCTCAACGATGGCGCCAGTGCCGACGCCGCCAAGTGCAAGGTCCTGACCAACCAGAAGTACAACACCACCCGGAACTTCACGCACTACATCCGCCCCGGCGACTTCCTCATCCAGAATGACAACGCCAAGACCGCCAGCGCCCTGGACGCGGACGGCAACGGAGCCAGCCTGGTGCACTTCAATGACACTCCGACGGCGGAAAAGGTCACCATCGACCTCAGCCGGTTCGGCAGCATCGCTCCCGGCGCCACCGTCACACCGGTGGTCACCACGAAGTCCCCGCTGGACGATATCGAGCGGAACGCCCTCGTCAAAGGTGCCCCGGTCGCCGTCGATAGCGCAGCAAAGTCAGCCACTCTGGAGGTTCCTGCCGCGTCCGTGGTGACGTTCGTCGTCGACGGCGTCAGTGGAGTGGCGGGCGGCGCCGCCCCGGTGCAGGACGGCCACAGCTACCACCTGACCGGCGAAGCCAGCGGAAAGTACCTCACCGGCAAAGCCGACGGGTCCACCGCCATCCAGGATCCGGGCAGCACGACGGCGGAGGTCACCCCGCAGCTGTGGACGTTCACCGCAGCGGGCGGCAAGGAGTTCGCGAACGACCGCCGCTGGGTGGTCACCAACAAGGACGGCCGCGTGCTGACCGGCAACGGTGGCGTGCTCAATGCCAGCCAAACCGGCAGCGCGTCCCTGGCCACTATGTCCCTGGAACAGGCCAAAGCTGATCCGGCGGCGCAATGGATCATCACCACCGAGAATGGCAAGCAGTGGTCACTGGTGAACGCCGGAGCCGCCATTGCCCTGCAGGTCTCCGGAAACCAGACCGCTGCGGGAGCCTCCGTGTCGCTCGGCTCGTCCGCCGGAACCACGGCAACGGCAACAGGCAACGCGCATCAGGCCTGGGGTTTCACAGACCTCGCTGATCTTAAACTGCTCGGCACCAAGCCCGTGGAACTAAGCACTCCCATCGGCACAGCGCCATCCCTGCCAGCCACCGTCACCCCGTTGTACGCAAAGGGTGAGGGCCGTCCGGTAGCGGTGCAGTGGGAGGCCGTGGATCCTGCCGTCTGGAAGAAGCGCGGCACCGTGACCATCACTGGCTCAGGCACCGATATCTATGGCCAGGCCTTCACCGACGCCAAGGCAACCGTTACCGTCGGCAAGTACACGGCCACGGACCCCGTCTCGGTGACGGTCGGAGCGGGTGCCACGCTGGAAGGTGTAAAGGCGGCCGCGCCCGCGACTGTTCCCGGTCAGGTGGGAGCGGCAGCGGCCCGGAACGATCTCGCTGTGACCTGGGACTGGAGCACCCTTGACCCGGCGGCGCTGCAAACGCCGGGTACCGCCACCGTCCGTGGCAAGGCCGGCACCGGAGTGGCCGGCGACAAGCCCCTCGATGCCCTGCTGACCGTGCTGGTGGTGGACCGCGTCCCGAGCAGCAACATCTGCAAGGACGATCCCGCCACCACAGTCACCGCCAGCTACACCGAGGGCTCGTACACCGCCAGGAACACCTGCGACGGCAACGCGTCCACCCGGTGGTCCAACTGGGTGAGCGGCGGCCGTAGCGGCGACAGCCTGAGCTACGCCTTCAGCCGCGACTACACGGTGGCCTCAGTGACGGTGACCTCCGCGGAGAAGGCAGCCCAGAGCCTGAAAGTCCAGTACCAGGATGCTGCAGGGGCCTGGCAGGACACCTCGGCAGGAACCGTCACCGGGCTGAGCACCACCGCTCCGACCAAGGTGGCGTTCAACCCTGTCACCACCCGCGGCATCAGGGTTGTGCTGGCGACCCCCGGTTCCTACACCAAGGTGGCTGAGGTGGCCATTGCCGGCACACGGCTGGGCGAAGCGGGCCTCGCTGACCTCGGCCGCTTGCTGGTGGACCAGAAGTCCGTAGTGGGCTTCTCGTCCGGAACGGGCAATTACACAGTTCTCACGACGTCGGCCGCGCTACCCACCGTGGCTGCCTACCCGCTGGACACTAACACCAAAGTTGTGGTGTCCCAGGCCACGGTTCAACGGCCGACGGCGACAGTCACCGTGACGGCCCCGAACGGCACTACCCGGGAGTACACAGTGGCTTTCGTATCGGGCAAGGCAGCCTGTGCCGGCGGAGGCTGGGCCACCAACGTGGAGCCGGGCTTCACCAATGAAGGGGAGTGCGTGAGCTTCTTCGCCTCGAAGTAGCCGGATGGCAGCCTTCCTCTAACCACGGGAACGGCCGCTGGAGCCGCCAGGCAACTGGCACTTCGGCGGCCGTTTTTCGTTGTACCGCCGGACTATGCTGGGGAAACCTGCCGCAGCACCGGACGGCACGGGCAATGGCAGCGGGGACCTACGTCACTGGCCGCGGAAGGATGAGGGAATGGCGCGAGCGACAGTCCAGGACGTCGCCAGAACGGCAGGCGTGTCTGTGGGCACGGTTTCCCGCGTCCTGAACGGCAGCCCGGCCGTCAGCGCAGCAAGCAAGGAAAAGGTCACCGGCGCCATCCGGGAGCTCAACTACCGCCCCCTCGCCTCCGCCCGCGACCTGCGCCGCGACCGGACCATGCGCATTCTGGCCCTCGCCAGGAACCTTAACTCCCCCGTGATCAGCGAGGCTTTCCGGGGCTTCGGTGACGCCGCGGCCCAAGCCGGCTATGTCAGCCTTATTGCTCCGACGTCCGGGGACCTTGAACGGGAACAGCAGTTGGTGGACATGCTCCGCAACGGCTCCGTGGATGGCGCCATCCTGTTTTCGCCCGCCATGGCCGATGCCGAGGTGGAGGCCTTGGCGCAGCAGCTGAGCGTGGTGCAGGTCTGCGAAATCGTTGATTCCGAGGCGGCCTTTGGTGTTTCCATCGACGACCGGCAGGCAGCCTTCGACATCACGCGGCACCTCATCGAAACCGGCGGCCGGCGCCTGGCGATGATCGGCAACAGGCTGGCCCGTTCCGGCCGGCTGCGCGAGGAAGGTTTCCGTGCCGCGGCCGCCCAGGCAGGCGTGTCACCAAGGCATCTGTTGTTTGCTGAAGGCGAGTTCGACTTCCATGCCGGGCGCCGCCTCGCCAAGGAGCTTCTGCAGCTGGACCCGCTGCCCGATGCCGTGTTCTGCGGCAGCGACACGGTGGCCGCCGGCTGCGTCCGGGAGATTGCCGACGCCGGGTTGCGGGTCCCCGAAGACATTGCAGTGGCAGGTTTTGACGACTCCATCCAGGCGGAGATGTGCGTCCCGGAGTTGACCACTATCCGGCAGCCTGCGTATGAGATGGGCAGGGTGGCCTTTGAGGCGCTCTTCGCGCGGATGACGGAACCGGGTGAACACCGCCGCGGCCGGACTTTCCTGCCGCATGAGCTCGTGGTCCGCGGTTCGACGAAGGGCTAGCGCAGGGGGTTGACAGCGCGCGAGGGTGCCTGCCAGACTTTTTGGAATCGATTCCACCACCGGTTGTTGCGCGTAACGAAATCACCGGCCGCACCCGCCAGCCAACCCTTAAGGAACCATCTTTTGACTAACGAGCAACAGCCCTCAGCGCAGCCCGTCGTCCACCAGGAACCAACCCCGGCGCAGGAGCTGCGGGTGGGCGTTGTTGGCATCGGCTGGGCCGGCCAGCAGCACCTGAAGGCCTATGAAGCCCTGGACGGCGTGAGCATCGTTTCGCTGGCCGGGATGGAGCAGGAACTCCGCGACTCACTGCAGGCCGAATACTCCATCCCCAACGCCTTCGCCGACTGGAAAGACATGCTGGACCACGGCGGCCTGGACGCCATCAGCGTTGCTGTCCCTACCTTCCTGCATGCCCCCATCGCCGTCGCCGCCCTGGAACGCGGCATCCACGTGCTGAGCGAGAAGCCCATCGCACGCAACGCTGCCGAAGGCCAGGCAATGGTGGACGCGGCCCGCAAGGCCGGGCGCGTTTTGGATGTCGCCTTCAACCACCGCCGCCGCGGCGACATCCAGGCCCTCAAAGGCGTCATTGACGACGGCGGCCTGGGCCGCCCGTACTACGCCAAGGCCTCCTGGCTGCGCCGCTCCGGCATCCCCACGCTGGGCAGCTGGTTCACCAACCCGGAGCTCGCCGGCGGCGGCCCGCTGGCGGACATCGGCGTCCACGCCCTGGACTACGCACTGCACCTGCTCGGTGAGCCCAAAGTGGTGGCCGTCTCTGCCGCCACCCACTCGGAGCTGGGCCCGCAGGGCCGCGGCGGCGGGAAAGAGTACTCGGCGCTCGCGTCCGCCCACGCCTTCGAGGTGGAAGACTTCGCTTCGGCCTTCCTGAGGCTTGAGGGTGGCGGAACCCTGCTGATCGAGGCAAGCTGGGCAACGTACCGGGAGACGGACGACCTCCTGGACTTCACGATTTACGGAACCGACGGCGGCGCCGAACTCAAGGTCCAGGGCGCACCTTTCCCCGCAGTGGGCCAGCTCCGGGTATTCACGGACAAGGACGGCGAATCCGCCGACTACGTGCCGCCGGTTCTGCCGGGCCGCGCCCACGACGCAGTGGTGGAAGACTTCGTCACGGCGGTGCGCGGCGGGGAGTCAGTGTGGGGCGAACACGACGGCTCCCTGGCTCTTTACCGGGCACAGATCATCGACGCGTGCTACCAGTCCGCGCTGGAGCAGAAGGAGGTTCGACTCTAATGAACGACAAACTGAGGATCCGGGTGTGGAACGAGGGCGTCCACGAGGCCATCAACGAACCGTCCCACATCGGTGAGATCTACCCGGACGGCATCCACGGCGCCATCGCGGCGGGCCTTCGCTCCTACTACCCGGAGGCGGATATCACGACGGCGGTCCTCGCCACCGACGATGAGCACGGCCTTGACGAGGAGGTGCTCGCCGAAACGGACGTCCTGCTCTGGTGGGGACACATGGCCCATCACGAGGTAAGCGACGCCGTCGTCGAACGCGTCCACCGGCACGTGCTGGGCGGCATGGGCCTGATCGTGCTCCACTCGGGGCACTTCGCCAAGGTCTTCACCAGGCTGCTGGGTACCAGCTGCTCGCTGGCATGGCGGAACGACGGCGAGCGGGAGCTGGTATGGACCGTCAAGCCCTCGCACCCCATCGCCCAAGGCGTGGACAGTCCCATCGTGATCCCCGAGCAGGAAATGTACGGTGAGCTGTTCGATATCCCGGACCCCGACGACTTGATCTTCATCAGCTCCTTCGCGGGCGGCGAGGTGTTCCGCTCCGGTGTCACCTTCATCCGGGGCAAGGGCCGCATCTTCTACTTCAGCCCCGGCGACCAGGAATACCCGGTGTACCACCACCCGCAGATCCAGCGGGTCCTGGCCAACGGCGTGAAGTGGGCCGCCCAGCCGGGCCTGCACCGCGCGGCGCCGGAAGTCACCAACCCGGCGCGGGACTGGTTCGCGGAAGCCTAGGAGTTTTTGTCCACATATGCAGACTTCCGAGGCCTTTAAGTCGGCTTAGCTGGACAAAAACTCCAGGGCCGCGGCGAGGGTGAGGGTGGTGCCATCGGGGAATTCGAAACGGCCGCCGGCGCCGTCCTGCCCGTCCGGCACGAAGCTGATCGAGGCAGCGCTGGCGCCCGCTTCGCCGGTGAGGACTACGACGGCGGCATAGTCGCCGTCGTTCGCCGTGCCCGAGGTGCCAATCCAGGGAATGGTCAGCTGCTCCCCCATGGGGTGCGGTTCGTCCCGGCGCCAGGTTCCGGCGTTGTCCAACAACGAGCCGAAACCGGCCACGGGGTGGATGCCGCTGACCATCCCGGAACCCGCATCCACCGGCCAGCCGCCCATGCGGAGTGTGGCTGCCGGTGCCGACGCCGTGCCGCGCACGCGGACCAGCCGCAGCTCCACGGAGCCGCGCGTCGCCGAGACCACTGTCACCTCCGGTCCCGCGGTGGCGGTTCCCTTGGCGCCGCTGCCGTGGTCCGGTCCGGCATTGGGGTCAACCGCAATCCAGTTCACGGTTCCGCGGGAAACACCCACCAGCACGCCATCCAGGTCCTGCTGCCCCAGGTACTCAAAGCCAGTCCGGTGCGTGAGCCTGCCGTCGCCGTCCATCAGGACGACGGAGTTGTCCAGGGATTCCGGCTCGAGGTCCGGGAAAGTGGAGGTGGAGTAGCCGAGCCGGGCGTAGAGGGGCGAGTCAGCCACCGCCACTCCCGCATTGGCGTGGTCCGTACCGTGGTTCCGGATCCGGACCACGCCGTCGGCTACCGTTCCGTTCACCTGCCAGCCGGGTGCCGCCAGCAAGCGGCGCGTGTCACTGACTTCCACCGGCAGCGGCTCCTCCACAGCTGTCCAGGCGGCATGGTTGGCGGGCAGGGCCAGGCCCAGCATGCCCTTGGCCGCCCAGTAGGGTGAGCCGGCGCCGGAATAGGACTGCTTCATTCCCGGAAACTCACCGTGGAAGCCGATGGAGAGCAGCCCGTCGTCTGTGATGGAGGCGCGCTTAAGGAAGTAGTCCAGGATCCCGGAGGCGGCCCGCCTGCTGAGGCCCGCGCTCAGCCTGGTGTTGCCCAACAACTGGCCGGACCAAAAGGGGGCGGCGGCGGCGAAGCGGTAGATGAGACTGCGGCCCTGGATCAGCGGGGCACCGTTGGCTCCCACCAGGTGCACGGCGTCATCCAGGAAATCGGCCAGCCGGCCGCCGTCGAGTTGTGCCCGGGCTTTGACCCGGGGATCCTCCGGCGCCATGAGCTGCAAAAGCTGAGGGTAGACCTGGAAAGCCCATCCCACGTAGTGGTCGTAAGCGCGTTCGGGTCCGTCGGCGAACCAGCCGTGGCTCCGGTAGAGGGAGTCGTGGATGGCCAGGCCGGCGTCGATGTCCTCGTCGGAGTACTTGCCGCCGACCGAGGCCAGGAAGGTTTCCACCACAATCTGGAACCAGACCCAGTTAATGGGCGGGTACTCCTCGCCGATGACGGTCTCGAACCAGGCGACCAGCTGCTCCTGGACCCGTTGCGGGAGCTTGTCCCACAGGACCTCCCGGGTCAGCGCCAGGCCAACGGCCAGGGACGCTGCCTCCACTTTGGCCTGGCCGAGCTCGCCCGGTGTGGGCCAGCGGTCCGGGTTGGCGGGGTCGGTTCCGGCGTCCAGGCCCTGGGCGTACCAGTCCGCCAGCCACCCGGTTCCTTCCGGATCCCCCTTGATGCGGAAGGAGGCCAGCAGGAAGGTCCGGGCGAAGGCTTCCAGTGAGTCGCTGGCCGGGCCGTAGGCGCTGTTGGCTCCGGGCAGGTGGAGATTGGCGTGGTCCTCCGTGGCGTAGCGGTGGGCCGAGCGCAGCAGGTAGTCGGCGTAGGCGCACCAGTGCTCCCGGGTCAGGCCGGTGTGGGGCGAGAGCCTGTGGTCCAAGGGCGGCAGGGCAAGGGAAACAGGAGGAGCTGTGGTTGGCATGGATTCCTCGGGTATCAGGGGCAGAGGGGGTTCGGTGTTCAGGCCGTCAGCCAGGCAAGGGCGCGGCGGAGCAGTTCGCGGTGTTCGGTGGATTCGTAGGAGGCGGCGTCGTGGCCCAGCGCGTCGTAGAAGGTCCGGCCGGCTCCGGAGTCCGGCACAGCGGGATCACTGCCCCGCTCGAAGGACCACATCACCGGGTGCTCCACGCCGTCATGGGTGTGGGTGGCATGGACCGTAATGCCCGGAGCGGTCCGCAGCCAGCTGTACCGCTCATCCGGGAGCTTGAAGTCGCCAATCCCGGCAACGAGCGGTCCGGAACCGGGCAGGATGTGGACGGCGGCCGGCCCATACTCCGGATGCATGGACTGGCCCCGCACCCACCGGCCGCCCAACCCGGCTTCCCATTCGGGCAGGTCCACAAAACTGGTGGAGCTGACATGGCTTGCCAGCAAAGGACGGGTTGAGCTGAGCCAGCGGGTCAGCCCTGCCGCGGCGTCAGGGGTACCGGGGGACGGCTGCCCGTCCCGGGGCAAACCCACATTGACCACCAGGAGGTCGGGCAGGGCGGTGTCATCGGCGGCGGCGAGGCCTGCCAGGGCGGCGTCCACGTCAGCGGGAATGTCGACGTCGTAATCCGCCTCCCGCAGCAGCCCGGCCAGAGCCGCGGAGGTCTCAGCAAACGGATGCCAGGGGTCGGCGTAGCGTCCGACGCCGCTGAGCAGCAGCGCTCCAGGCTGCGAGGAGGCGCCGGGCGAGGCGGATTCCGGCACCTGTCCGGCCGTCACAGGGATTCCTGCAGCACGTCGGCGTTGGCCACGCGCGGCGCACCAATGGAGGATTCGCGCAGGATCAGCTCCGGATTCAGCTCGATCCGGTGCACCGGCCGCATCCTGCCCTCGGCCAGGCGCGCCGCCATCAGCTGCACTGCCACCTTCCCCACGTATTGCTTCGGCGGCCGCACGGCGGAGATGGCGGGCTCGGCGAGGTAGGCCACCTCGTCGTCGTACCCCACGATGGCCATGTCCCCCGGCACCGAGTGTCCCCGGTCCACGCAGTGCTGCACAAATGCCACCGCCTGGGTGTCCGAATGGACCAGCATGGCAGTGGTCCCGGTTTTTTCGCACAGTTCCAGGACGTGGTCAAAGTGCTTGGCGCGTTCCCCGTTCTCCTGCTTGGCAGAGTCCTCGTGGATGGATCCCTCGAGCGGGATCTTCAGGGCAGCGAGCGCCTGCCGCCAGCCGCGCACCACATGCGGGCTGGTGGGGCTGGAGGAGTCGGTGAGGCAGCCGATCCGCCGGTGCCCCTCCTGCCACAGGTGCCGGACCGCCATTCCCGCGCCGAACGCATGGTCCGTGGCCACCCACTCCAGCCGGTGGGCAGGGATTTCGGCCGGCGACCGGCGTTCCGCCAGCACCACGGGAATGGGCAGCGCGTTGAGCCAGCGCAGCAATTCCTGGCCCTGGTCACCGGTCATGTCCGGCGCCACGATCAGCCCGTCCACATTCTGGTTGTCCAGCAGCGCCTGCACCTGCCGGCGGTTGTCCGCGGCGTCGTAGGCGGAACCGCGCACCATGATCCGGAGGTTCTGCTCCTCTGCCTCGGCGCGCGCCCCGCTGATGACCTGCGGCCAGTAGTAGTCCAGCGACGGCACCACCATGCCGATGGCATAGCTGTGCGGCTGCGGCCGGCCCGCAGCCGCTGAGCGGTCCAGCCGGCTGGGCAGTGTTGCCCCGCCATGGACGCGGGAGACCAGCCCTTCGTCCGCGAGGAGGTTGACGTCGCGCCGGATGGTCAGCTCGCTGACTCCCAGTTTCGCGGCGATGTCGCGGACCGTAATGGCACCGTGGGCCCGCAGTTCCTCCATCAGCCGCTCCCTGCGCTGGAGTGAAAAGAGCGCCTTTCCGGCTGCTTCGGGCGGTAGTTCAGGGCTCATGGCGTGGCCTTTACGGTGAGGGTGAATGCGCCGGCGGCGCTTGGATGTTCGGCGGTTGAATGTGCGGGCACAGCGGCGGGCTGGCGGAAGCGCAGGCGCGTGAGCTTTGCACCCCAGATGTCCGCCAGGAGGGGATCGTCCAGCGGCCACTCGTCAATGAGGACGACGGCGGCGGCCGGCTCCCAGCGCAGTTCGGCTCCGCGGGTGGTCCCGGCGGCGGGAATGCCGGCGGGCAGGACGGTGGCTGCGCCATGCCCCACGGTGACGGTGCCGGCGGCAAGGTAGGTGATGTCGACGTCGGACGTTCCGTTTACCGGCGGAACACCAAGCTCCCAGCGGTCCTCGACGATTGCTGTCCGGGCTTTCCGGTCCAGTGATGTGGTGCGGATCCACTGGTCCGGCCGCACCCCATAGGCCGCGCCGAGAGCCAGCTGGAGCGTGGGGTCCGTGGGATCGGGAGCCTTCAGCACCTCGGCAGCAAACTCCGCGCCTGTGCCCTGCTCCAGTCCGAACGGTGCCGGAACGCTGTGCCAGGCACTTTGCATGGCCCGGATGTCGTAGCGGTCCGGGCCGAAAGTCTTTGCCGTATACGTCGGCTGGCCGGCGTCAACCAGCAGCGGAATTCCGTCCACCGCAACCACCACTGAACCCACGTCGCGGTGGTTGTGGTGTTCGTCGTTGTGTCCGCCCTTGGCGGCAAGGAACAGGCCCTTTTCGGTGCCGCCTTGCTCGCGCGCCGCCATAATCTGTACCGACGGCAGGTAAGTGAAGGGAACGAGCGGTGACTGGGCGGGCGTGGGGTCATTGGCGGCGTTCAGGAGGGAGTGAAGGACCCGGCCCAGGCCCGCCGCCGCGTCCGGCCGGGCTGACGCACGGGCTGCGGCATGCTGTGCTGCGTCCTGGTCACGCAGGCGCACTGCCCAGCGGAGCAGCATGTCCCACGGCAGCGCTTTAGCTGCGCGGGCGGGACCGTCAGCGACGTTCAGGAACCAGTCCGCTCCGATGTGCATCCGGTGCGGGAAGGCCACGAGCTCCCGGATTACCGGAAGGTCGGCATCAAGCGCACCGCCGGTGGCTTCCTCCAGCAAGGCAAGCCCTTCGAGCATCCGCCCTGCCCCGTTCCACCAGTAGGCGAAGCCCTCGTCGATGGCGCCGTCTTCGGGAAGGGAGGCGAGGAAGCGGTCCAGACCCTCGATACACCGCGCCACTGTTCGAGCCTGTTCGTTTGGATCGTCGAGAAGGAAAATCGCAGCTGCCAGGAGGTTGGAGTGGATCCAGGGATTCCAGTTGTGGACGTTGCCGTCCAGCCCCAGCCAGTGCCAGTCGAGGCGGTCCAGGAAGGGTCGGATCACCCGTTCCGCGGCCTCCTCCCGGATGCGGCGCCGCAGGCCGGCAGCCCTGCTGTCCAGGCGGTCGCCCAGGACGTGGTCCAGCCAGGCAAGCTGGGCTGCAACCTCCCCGGCACCCAGGTCCAGGTATGGCCGGGATCTGCGCGGCACCACCTCCCCGGAGCGGGAAAAGACGTCATCGTGCGCGGCCCAGCTCCAGGAACTTTGCTCGCACAGGAGGTACGCGCCGTCGATCACTTCGTCGAGCCAGTCCGGCTCGTCCCTGTCGTTCACAGCCGGGTCCGCGTGCGTGTCCGGATCCGCACCCGCGTCCGTGCTGGTGTCCGGGTCCGGGTCCGGGAACAAACACATCAGCGCCGCCCGGGTGAGGCGCTGCTGGCGTGCCGCCACCAGACCTTCGTAGGCGGTGCGGTTCCCGTCGCGGAAGTAGCGGGCGTAATGCGAGACGAGGGGCTGCGGCCAGGGAGCACCCCTCTCTTCGCCGGCATGCCGGCGCAGTGCCACGAGCAGCCCGGCGGGAACTTTCTCCCAGACCCTTTCCTCTGCCGGCCGCACACGCATGCGCTGGGGGGCACCACGAAGCAGCTCTGTCAGTTCACGCCCGGCGGACTTGTTGCCCCATGCGGACGCCAGCGGCATTTCACGGGTGGCCGTCGGCAGGGTGTTCGGGGCCATGGACTTCTTTCCATTGTTCGAGTGTGATCGTCTTAGAACGAACGAGAACAGCTTGAATGAACTGTCTTGTTTATGAGTATCTACTGATTGTTAGATGTGATGCAAGACATGATTCAGCCCCTACGGGTCAAGCCACAGAATGCGAAAGGAGGATCCCTGATGTCACGAAAGCCCAAGGCGCTGCTGGTCATGAACAGTGGAACCTTTGCCGATCAATTTGATTCAACCCGGCTGGAACGGCTGGGAAAAGTCGTTGACCTCGGCGCGGACCCCTGGACTGATTCGCTCGATGGTGCGGAGCTCACGGAGCGGCTTTCCGACGTCGAAATCCTCCTGACCAGCTGGGGCGTGCCCCGCCTGGACGCCGCCCGCCTGGAGCGGATGCCCAAGCTTCGGGCAGTGTTCCACTGCGCGGGAACCGTCCGCAGCTTCGTCAGCGAGGAACTGTGGGACCGCGGCATCCTGGTGACCAACGGTGCGGACGCCAACGCCATCCCGGTGGCCGAGTTCACGTTCGCGTCCATCGTCCTGGCCGGCAAGAAAGCGCACGTACTGTCCAATGACGCCCGCACCTTCCGCGAGGACTGGAGCTACACCACCCGGCGCGGCGAGCTCGGCAACATCGGCCGGGTGGTGGGCGTCATCGGGTTCTCCCGCATCGGACGCCGGGTGGTGCAGCTGGTACAGCAGCTGCAGGACGTGACCTGCCTGGTCAGCGATCCGCATGCCGATCCGAGGGCAGTGGCAGCGGCCGGCGGACACCTTGTTCCGCTGGCGGAGCTGCTGCCGGCCTCGGACATCGTCACGGTCCATGCCCCTGCCCTGCCGGAAACCCGGCACATGATCGGGGCACCGGAACTGCAGGCCATGAAGGACCACGCCACCCTGATCAACACAGCCCGGGGTTCACTCGTTGACACCGCGGCGTTGGAAGCAGAATGCGCCACCGGCCGCATCGTGGCCCTGCTGGACGTCACCGAACCGGAGCCGTTGCCCGCGGATTCAAAGCTCTACGACCTTCCCAACGTCATCATCACCCCCCACATCGCCGGCTCACTGGGCACAGAAACCCGGAGGATGTCCGACGCCGCGCTGGACGACTTGGAACGGTACCTCACCGGCCGGGACCTCCTCGCCCAGGTCCTCCACGAGGACCTCTCCCTCAGCGCCTGACCAAAGAACACCGCCGCCGCTACGGCAAAATTGAAACCCTACAAAGGAGATCGCAATGAAGCGCACAACCCTCGCCGCCATCGCCCTGGCAGTGACCGCCGGGCTTGGCCTGACCGGTTGCGCAGGTGCCGCAGGCCCAGCCGAACCCCAGGGCCAGGACGGCAAGACCCGCCTGACGGTGTCCGTCTGGAACTACGAAGGCACCCCGGAGTTCAAGGCACTCTTTGATGCCTATGAGGCCGCCAACCCGAAGGTGGACATCGAGCCGGTGGACATCCTCGCCGATGACTACCCGCAGAAAGTCACCACCATGCTGGCCGGCGGCGACACGACGGATGTCCTGACCATGAAGAACGTCATCGACTATTCCCGGTACGCCAACAACGGCCAGCTGCAGGAAATCAACAGCGTGGTGGACAAGGTGGGCAAGGACAACCTCGCCGGCAGCGACGCCTTTGACATCAACGGCAAGTACTTCGCGGCCCCATACCGCCAGGACTTCTGGCTGCTGTACTACAACAAGGACCTGTTCAAGGCCGCCGGAATCGACGATCCCAAGGACCTGATCTGGGAGAAGTACACGGAGCTCGCCAAGAAGCTCTCCACCGAGGCCGGCGGCAAGAAGGTCTACGGCACCTACCACCACATCTGGCGCTCCACGGTCCAGGCCATCGCAGCCGCCCAGAACCACGCGGACCAGAACAGCGGCGACTACAGCTTCATGCAGGACCAGTACAACACCACCCTGGACCTGCAGAAGAGCGGCGCCACCCTGGACTTCGGCACGGCCAAGAGCCAGAAAACCAGCTACCGCACCATGTTTGAATCCGGCCAGGCGGCCATGATGCCCATGGGCACCTGGTACATCGCCGGCGTCCTGCAGGCCAAGAAGGACGGCAAGACCAACGTCAACTGGGGCCTGGCTCCCCTGCCGCAGAAGGACTCCGACGGTAAGGTCACCACGTTCGGCTCCCCCACCGCCTTCGCTGTCAACAAGAACGCATCCCACTCGGACGAAGCCAAGAAGTTCATCGAATGGGCCGCCGGTGAAGACGGCGCCAAGGCCATCTCCAAGATCGGTGTTGTCCCGGCCCTGCAAAACGATGCCATCACCGCCGAGTACTTCAAGCTCGACGGCATGCCCACGGACGAGCTGTCCAAGAAGGCCTTCACCCCGGACGAAACCGCCCTGGAGATGCCGGTCAGCGACAAGTCCGCCGCAACGGACAAGGTCCTGAACCAGGAGCACGACCTCATTATGGTGGGCGAGCGCTCTGTCACTGACGGCCTCGCCGAGATGGGCAAGCGCGTCAAGAGCGAAGTCCTCGGACAGTAACAGCCATCATGACAACAAAAACACTTCCTCCCGTTGCCCCGGCTGCCAGCCGGGGCAACCGGAAGCAGGCCCGGCGGAACACCCTGATTGGCTGGACCTTCATCCTGCCGAACTTCCTGGGCTTCCTGGCCTTTACGCTCATTCCCGTCCTGGCGGCGTTCGCCCTCTCCTTTATGGAATGGACCTCGTTCACGGCACCGAAGTGGGTGGGGTTGGCCAACTTCCAGCGCATGCTGGCCAGCGACACCTTCTGGGTGGCGCTGCGCAACACAGTCGCCTACGCCCTGGGCCACGTCCCCCTCACCATGGCACTGGCACTGCTCCTGGCCATGCTCCTGAACCGGAAGCTCAAGGGGATCGGCTTCTTCCGGGTGGCCATCTTCTTCCCCTACATCACCTCGCTGGTGGCCGTCGCCGTCGTCTGGAACATGCTGTTCAGTCCGGACAACGGCCCCATCAACCAGTTCCTGCACTCCATCGGCATCGCCGAGGCCCCCGGCTGGACGTCAAGCTCCGACTGGGCCATGCCCGCCGTCATCATCACCAGCGTCTGGCGGGACATGGGCTATTACATGGTTCTCTACCTGGCCGGTCTGCAGGCCATCCCCAATGAGCTCTATGAAGCGGCCGAAGTGGACGGCGCCAGCGCCTGGCAGCGGTTCTGGAACGTGACCATCCCGTCCCTGCGGCCCACCACGTTCTTTGTTGTGGTGATGCTGACGGTCTCGAGCTTCAAGGTCTTCGACCTCATCGTGGTGATGACCAACGGCGGGCCGGGCCGCTCCACCACTGTCCTGTCCCAGCTCATTTACCAGGAGGGCATCGGCGAAGGTAAGTTCGGCTACTCGTCGGCCATCTCGCTGGTGCTGTTCCTCATCGTCCTGACGGTCACCGTCCTGCAGTTCAAGATCCAACAGCGGAGGGAACGCTGATGACCAACATGGCCGAAGACCTCAAGGCCGAGGCACCCTTTGCCAAGGCGGGGCTGGCACCTGCGGAAGGCCGCCGTCGTACGCCTGGTACCGGCACGCGGGGTTCCGGGCAGCGCAAACGCTCCACTCGCGAACGGAAAGCCCGCACCACGGATACCGTGATCTACGCCGTGCTGGCCGTGCTGGTGGTGGCGCTGATGGTGCCGTTCATCTGGATGGTGTCCTCGTCACTGAAGGAGAACAACCAGGTCCTCACGGTTCCCATCCAGTGGATCCCGTCCGAGTTTGTGTGGAGCAACTACACGGACATCTGGACCCGGATTCCCATGATGGGATACCTGCAGAACTCTCTGTACCTGGCCGTCATCATCACGTGCCTGCAGGTGCTCACCGGGTCCCTGGCCGCCTACGGGTTCTCAAAAGTCCGCTTTCCGGGCCGCGACGTGCTGTTCCTGGCCTACATCGGCACCATCGCCGTGCCGTGGCAGGCCTACATGGTGCCGCAGTACATCATGATGCAGAACCTGGGCCTGACCAACAGCTTCAACGCCCTGATCCTGCTGCAGGCGTTCGGAGCGTTCGGGGTGTTCCTGATGCGCCAGTACTACATGACCATCCCGGACGAACTGTGTGAGGCGGCCCGCATCGACGGGCTGAGCGAATACGGCATCTGGGCCCGGGTGATCCTGCCGCTGTCCAAGCCGGCCCTGGCCAGCCTGGCACTGCTGACGTTCGTGAACACCTGGAACGACTACATGGGCCCGTTCATTTACCTCACGTCCAACCGCCTGTGGACTGTCCAGTTGGGGCTTCGCTCCTTTGTGGGTCAGTTCGACGCCGAGTACGCCATGATCATGACCGGCTCAGTCATCTCCGTGATCCCCATCCTGATCATCTTCCTGCTGGGCCAGCGCTACTTCATCCAGGGCATCGCCACGAGCGGCATGAAAGGATGAGCTCCGTGGCACAGCACCAACCCCGGCGGCGCGGACTGGCGGGCCGGATTCCCAGCCCAGGGTTCGAAACGTTCGGCGGCATCTTCGGCTTCGTCTACACCTTCCTGGCCGGGAACGTGTTGACGGCGCTGGCCAACGCCCCGCTGGTGCTGTGCCTTGCCCTGGTGGCCGACCCTATCGCCGCCTGGCCGTTCTTCCTGGCCCTCTCGGTGACGGTTCCGCCGTCGCTCGCCGGCCTGTTTGCCGCCTTCCAGGCACTGAACGACGACGGCACTGCGGTGAAGCCGGTCGCCTCCTTCCTGCGGGGCTACCGGCGCGGTTTCCGGCGGACGGCCCCGGTGGGCCTGGCCGCCGTCGCGGCGCTGCTGTTCCTCGGCGTGGACCTCGCGATAGTCCAGGCGCTGCCCGCCGGAGCGGTGCTGGTTCCCGTCATTGTGGTGGCGGCGGCCGTGGTGGTGAGTGTGGCGGTGCTGTCCGTCGCCGGGGCCGTGCTGCTCCCGGACGCCCGGCTCAGAAGCCTGGTGAAGGCGTCCCTCTACCTCTGCATCCAGCGCTGGTACCTAAGCCTGGCCATGCTGGTACTGCTCGGCATTATCGCCTCGGCCGCGCTCCTCCAACCGGTCCTGGGCGTGGCCCTGGCGCCGGCGCCCCTGCTGTTTGTGGTCTGGAGCAACGCAGCGTACGCGTTCCATGCGGTCCTCGGTGGCCGTGAAACAACCCCGGAGGAATCTCCTTGAACACCTTCGCCATTGGCGACCACGACTTCCTGCTGGACGGGGAGCCCTTCCGGATTCTCTCCGGCGCCATCCACTACTTCCGGGTCCACCCCGACCAGTGGGCGGACCGGATCCACAAGGCCCGGCTCATGGGGCTGAACACCATCGAGACCTACGTGCCGTGGAACGAACACTCCCCCGCACCAGGGGCTTTCCGTACTGACGGCGGCCTTGACCTTGGGCGTTTCCTTGACCTGGTGGCAGCCGAAGGAATGCAGGCCATCGTCCGGCCGGGCCCCTACATCTGTGCCGAGTGGGACAACGGCGGGCTGCCGGCATGGCTGTTCACTGACCCCACCATCGGTGTGCGCAGCAGTGAGCCCGGCTACCTGGCCGCTGTGGACACATTCATGGACCGGCTGCTGTCCATCGTGGTGGAACGCCAAATCACCCGCGGCGGTCCCGTTATCCTGTTCCAGATCGAGAACGAATACGGCGCGTACGGCAACGACAAGGCGTACCTCCAGCATCTGGTGGACGTTGCGAAACGTGCCGGCGTGGACGTCCCGCTCTTCACCTGCGACCAGCCCTTCGGCACCATGATCGAGGATGGCTCGCTGCCTGAGCTGCACAAGACCGGAACATTCGGTTCCCGCGCCGCCGAACGCCTGGCGTTCCTCCGCGAACGCCAGCCCACGGGGCCGCTGATGTGCGCGGAGTTCTGGAACGGCTGGTTCGATAACTGGGGCACCCACCATCACACCACCGATGCCGCCGCTTCCGCAGCCGAGCTCGACGCTGTGCTGGCTGCCGGAGCCTCTGTCAACATCTACATGTTCCACGGCGGCACCAACTTCGGCTTCGCCAACGGCGCCAACGACAAGGGCATTTACGAGCCCACCATCACGTCCTACGACTACGACGCACCGCTAAGCGAAGATGGCTTCCCCACCGACAAATACTTTGCCTTCCGGGATGTCATCGCCCGGCATTTTGACGTACCGGCCGAGGTTCCTGCGCGACGCGCCGGGGCAGTGGAGTGCGCCGTGTCCGTTGTGTCCTCTGTGCCCCTGTTGAAGGCCGTAGAGTCTTTCGGCAGCCCGTTGACGGTCCCCGGATCCCTGCCGGTCAGCGAGGCCACCGGACAGTACCGGGGGTTCCAGTTGTATGAACGGCAGGTGCCCGACGGCGGCGTCCTCAGCTTCGACGAAATCCGTGACCGCGCGCAGTTCTTCCTGGACGGATTCCCCGTGGGGACCCTGAGCCGGGAACTCGGCGAACGTTCGATTTTCCTTCCGACGGGCGGACTGCTGCAGATTCTGGTGGAGGACCAGGGCCGGGTCAATTACGGGCCGCGGATCGGCGAAGCGAAGGGGCTGATCGGGCCGGCAATGTTGAACGGCGTGGAGGTCCTGGACTGGACGATCCGGCCGCTGGACCTGGGTTCGCTGGATGGTTTCCGTCGTGCCGCCAAGGAACTGCCGGACAATGGAGGAGTGGGCGGCCCATCGCTGTCCTTCGGCTCCTTCACCGCCGAGGAGCCTGGCGACCGGTACCTGCGGCTGGACGGCTGGACCAAGGGCAATGCCTTCATCAACGGTTTCAACCTGGGCCGTTACTGGAGCCGCGGACCACAGCGCACGCTCTACGTGCCCGGCCCGCTCATCCGCGAAGGCGCCAACGAACTCGCCATTCTCGAACTGCAAGGCAGCTCGACCCGGGACGTACGGTTCGTCTCTGCTCCGGACCTGGGACCCAACGAGAAGTAGCGCGACTATGCGCCGGGACGCGCCATTGTGGTGCGGTTCTCCTGGCGCAGCCGTGCCACCAGGGTCGCGGCGAGCAGGGCCGTGGCCAGCTCCAGTCCGATGACCAGCAGCAGCTGGATGTTCCCGGTCGCCTGGACAGCGGACGACGCCGGCCTGCCGCCGTGGGCGTGCCCCGCACCTCCCGAGCCGAGCAGCAGCGCCGCATGCAGGCCGGCCATCAGCAGGGCCGAAAGAGTCACCTGATGCAGTGCGCCCACCCGGCTGTGCCGCCAGATGTGAACGCTGCAGGGTACGCAGACGGCCGCCAGCGCCACCATCAGAATGCCGAGCCAGGCACCGTGGTAGCCGGCGGCTGCCACCCAGAGGTGCGCAACGCAAGACACAGCCGTGACCACGGCGACCAGCCGGGGATGCGCGAGGGGACCGCCGGCACGGACGCGTCCCGCCGCCGTCGTACGCTTCCCGGGTCCTGCAGCGCCGGGTCCTGACGCCGCACCTGCCGCGAGGCTAGTGGCAGGACGCACCGGTGGTTCCCTCGCTGTGGCAGGACGCGGCCTGCTGGTTCGGGTTTGCCGGCACGTCCAGCACCGGACTGCGGTCGAAGAACCCCTCGGGGCGGAGCTTGAAGCCCACGGTGTCCACGGGCATGATGGGCCAGTCCTCCACCCGCGGGAAGTGGGTCAGCCCGAAGGTGTGCCACACCACGAGGTCCTGCCCGTCGAGTTCCCGGTCCTGTGCCACATACGCGGGCAGGCCTGCCCCGCCGGAGTGCTGGTTGACGAAGTCGCCGGTGGGGTAGCGCTCGTCCTCGGCGTAGCGGGTCACCCACAAGTCCTTGGTGGCGAAGGCTGCCCGCTTAGCGATGGAGGATCCCGGGTCCGCCAGCAGGGTGGGCTGGTTGTGCGAGTGCAGTTTGTAGCCCACGGGCTCGCCCAGCCGGTTCCGGGATTCAGGGTTCGAGATGATCCAGGTCCGGCCGGCACGGGCGTCAGCTTCCCGCACCGCTTCGGATTCGCGCGCCAGCACGGTCCGCCTGCGGGAGAACGCGTTGCCGCGCTCGTTGCCTTCGCCCATCGCCTGGCGGACCACGTCCTCCTCTTCCACCCGGTTGGTCAACCCGTCGACGGCCATGTCCAGCCGCGCACTGAACAGGTGCTGGTGGAACGGCGCGCCGAGGCCCGGGGCGAGCTGGGAGATGTTGTCCGAACCGCCCTCGGGAAACGCCGAGGTGAAGACGACGCCGGTGGCCTTGGCTTCAAACTCGATGGTGCCGTCCAGGTACAGGTACCAGTAGAAACCGTAGTCGTAGTTGCCGATGGTGGTAAAGAAGGAGATCACCAGGCGGCGGTTGCGGCGGGTGTAGTTGATGCCGGTCCAGAGGTCCGAGTGCTTGGACAGGATGCCCCAGTCCTCCTCGTGCATGCAGATGCCGTTGCGGATCTCGCGCGGATTGCCGAAGGCGTCCGAGATGACGGGGCTGAGGTAGGTGATGTCGCCCAGGCAGTCGCAGCCGAGTTCCAGGGAGTTGGCGTACTGGCCCACCAGGTATTCGCCGGTGTCGAAGTAGTTCTGCCAGGACCGGATGGGCGACGGATCGCCGTAGGGCACCACCATCTCGGCGATCGACGCGCGGTTGATGATCGGCCGCACCCGGTCGCCATCCCGGAAGCCGAGGTTGTGCAGGACCACGCCTTCGCGGACGTCGAACCCGACGTCCACGCTCCACTTTTCCCACTCGACGTGATTGCCGCCGGTGACGGCGAAGCTGGGTCCTTCGGGCTGGGTGATGCTGATGGGCTTCTGGGTGGTGCGGAGCGGCCCGGTCAGTTCCGGATCGGTGTAGTTGCCGTGCTCGGCCGGGACGGGCATCACGCCGAGGTCGATGACCTGGGTGACTTCCCTGTTCACCACATCCACGTAGGCCACCAGCCCGTCCACGGGGTGCGCCCACGCACTGTCCTCCGGGAAGTCCTGCACAAAAGCGAGCCCACGCAGGATCCGGCGCCCCTTCTCCTCGGCATACTCGAACACGCCGGCGGACAGCGGGGCCACGCGGACGTTGCTGACTTGCAGGTTGCGGGCAGCAAGGGCGTCCAGCCAGCGCTGGTCGGTGGCCAGCAGTGCTTCCACCACCTCGAACTCCTCCTCGAGGACGGGAAGTTCGCCGGTTACGGCGGTATCCAGCACGACGGCGGATTCCACCCTTTGGTGCGTGAGGGAAACGATGGCGTCGGTTGGCGCAGCCCCTGAGACGTCGTGGATGAAGATCCGGAAGCGCCGGTCCTGGGCCTGGTTGCCCCCGGCTGCGGGCGCGCCTGGCCGGGCCGGGTCCAGGAGGCCCAGGTAGGCAATCCGGTGCTGCGGCCCGAGCAGGCCCTCCTGCTGCAGGATGGACCGGACCTCGAGGATCTCCGGGGCCGTGGTGAGGCCAAATGCCGGGGTTGTTTCAACTGGTGCGAGCGTCATGGGTGAGCCTTTGATCGGACCGCTTGGGGGTCGGCCGGTTTATTTTCTATAGTTGTAGAGAATAAGCTCTACGTAAGATGGCTCACAAGGGTTTGGGCAAGAATATTTTTCAGGGAGCAGCTGCGGTGCCAAAGATTGTTGACCATGACGAGCGGCGCCTGGAGCTGGTGGACGCCACCTGGCGGATCATCGCCCGGAACGGACTTGAGGGTGCCACGATGCGCGAGATTGCCATGGAGGCGGGCTTCGCCAACGGCGCCCTAAAGCCGTACTTCCCCACCAAGGACACGTTGCTGGAGTTCGCCTTCAGCCATGTCTTCAACCGGACCAACCAGAGGATTGCCGAGGTCACTGCGGATCAAACCGGCCTGGCAGCGCTGCGGGCCTTTTGCCTCGAAGTCTTGCCGCTCGATGAGGAGCGCATCAACGAGGCACGGATCGTGATCCCCTTCTGGCAGAAAGCCGTCAACGATCCCCAAAAGGCCGTGATCCATCAGCAGTCCATGGACGAGTGGCTCACCGCCATCCGGCGCCACCTCAGGGAGGCGCGGGACGCCGGCGACGTCAGTACCGCCGTCGACGACACCGCTTTGGCGGGCCAGCTCCTGAACATGCTGCTCGGCGCGCAGATTGAAGCCGCCCTTGCTCCGGCGGGACGCACGGACTTCGGCCACGACCGCCAGCTTGAGGGCTACCTTGCCCTGCTGACCCAGCCGTCGGCCGGATGAACGCAGCAGTGAATGCCGAGAGTGCCCCCGCGATGATTCCGGCCGCCGTCGATACGCCCGAGATCCTGGTGGACGTTGACGTCCTGGACCGGAACATCGAGCGGATGGCACAGGCCGTGAAGGCGAAAGGGTTCGCCCTGCGCCCGCATGCCAAGACCCACAAGATCCCGGAGATTGCGGCACGGCAGCTCGCCGCCGGCGCAGCAGGGCTGACCGTGGCCACCATCGGTGAGGCCGAAGTGTTCGCCGCGTCCGGAGTGCGGGACCTCTTCATCGCCTACCCCCTCTGGCTTTCACCGCAGAAAGCGGAGCGGCTCCGTTGGCTGGCCGCAACAGCGAAAATTTCGGCGGGCGTGGACTCCGAAGCCGGCGCGGCCGCACTGGGGGCAGGCCTCGGCGAAGCAGCCGGGGAGATCAGTGTGCTGGTGGAGATCGACAGCGGCCACCACCGCAGCGGCGTCCAGCCGGAAGCCGCCGCGGCCGTTGCGTGGGCGGCGTCCGACGCCGGACTCAACGTTGCAGGGGTCTTCACCTTTCCGGGCCACAGCTACGCGCCGGGGATGCCGGTTGAGGCGGCAGCCCAGGAGCAGGAGGCCCTGCGCCAGGCAGTGGAAACACTGAGCGCGGCAGGCTTTGAGACAGCCGTGCGAAGCGGAGGATCCACCCCGACGGCGCTCCTCACCGAGGGCTCGTCCGCCACCGAAGTGCGGCCCGGCGTCTACGTGTTCGGTGACGCCCAACAACTGGAACTGGGCCGCTGCGCGCTTGAAGACATCGCCTTGACGGTTGCGGCAACGGTGGTAAGCCACCACAGCACAGCTCCCGGCACCCCGCCGCGGTTTATCCTCGACGCCGGCAGCAAGATCCTGGGCAGTGACAGGCCGTCGTGGGCCAGCGGCTTCGGCCGGCTGATGGACCACCCCGACGCAAGGATCACGGCCCTGTCCGAGCACCATGCCACGGTGGAATGGCACGATCCCGGGCCTCCCCCGTCCATTGGCACAAAGCTTCGGGTCATCCCCAACCACGTCTGTCTCGCGATGAACCTCGTGGACGACGTGGCGGTGGTCAGCCAGGGCGAGCTCGTCGGCCGCTGGGCCGTGGCCACCCGGGGGAAGAACAAGTAGCCAGATCATTGAGCGCAGGAATTCTTTTTTCGCCAAGTGTTGAAAAAAGATGGCAGCGGGGGCTAACCTCATAGGACTGTGTTCCAGGACACAGTTCTTGGGGAACGCCAGATGGCCGCCCGTCGACAGGAACATCCATGCTCACCGCTACCGCACCCACCAGCCAGGACGTCACCACCAGTGTTGCCCGGACTTTTGATGACTGGAAGCATCTTGTGGCCGAATCCTTTGTGCCGCTCACGGCACGCACGGCAGACGTGGACGGCTTCCGCGGACAGCTGCGCTCGCGCGTGCTGGACCGGATGTCCATCGTGGAAGTGACGGCCACATCCCACGAGGTCCACCGCACTCCGGCGCTCATTGCCCAGGCCGGCGAGCGCTACTTCAAGCTGAACCTCCAGCTCGAGGGCACCGGCCTGCTGATCCAGGACAACCGCGAGGCACTCCTCGAGCCGGGCGATCTGGCCATCTACGACACCAACCGCCCCTACACCCTGGCGTTCGAGGAGCAGGCCCGGATGATGGTTGTGATGTTTCCCTGCGATGCCCTCACGTTGCCCACGGATTACGTCGGCCAGCTCGCCGCCGTCAGGATGGCAGGCGGTACCGGACTGAGCGGGATCGTGGGACAGTTCATCCGCCAGCTCTCCGAAAACCTTGACGTCCTGGGCGGCCCCAGCGGCTCACGGCTGGCCGCCAACGCCCTGGATCTGGTGTCCACCATGCTGCACGCGGAGATGGACATCGCTCCGGACCGGATGAAGCCGCAGGCGCTGCTGGCCGCCGCCATACGTGAGTACATCGAGGCCAACCTTTCCGACCCGCTGCTGTCCCCGGCCAGCATTGCCGCTGCCCACTTCATCTCCACCAGGCACCTGCACAACGTCTTCCACGAGTCCGGCACCACGGTGGCCAGCTGGATCCGGAGCCAGCGTCTGGACGGCGCGCGCCGCGACCTGCGCGATCCGCTGCATGCCGGGAAGTCTGTCAGCACAGTCGCTGCCCGCTGGGGCTTCCTGGACGCTGCCCACTTCAGCCGCACCTTCCGCGACGCCTTCGGCCTGTCCCCCACTGACTGGCGCCGGCAGACCTGATCCGGCCAACGCGGGGTCACTTATGGCCCAATTTTCCGGCCGCGAGGGGCCGTAAGTGACCCCGCGTTACAGTGGCAGGGGCGTACGACGGCGGGCTGGCGCCGGATTGGAAGCCTAGATCAGCCCTTGTGCCAGCATGGCGTCGGCGACCTTGACGAACCCGCCGATGTTCGCGCCCAGGACATAGTCCCCGGGGGCACCGTATTCTTCGGCGGTGGCAGCGCACAGGTCATGGATTCCCACCATGATGTCCGTCAGGCGCTGCTCGGTGTGCTCGAAGGACCAGGAATCGCGGCTGGCGTTCTGCTGCATCTCCAGTGCGGAGGTGGCAACTCCACCGGCGTTGGCTGCCTTGCCGGGCGCGAACAGGACCCCTGCCTGCTGGAAGACCGCGACGGCGTCGGGTGTGCTCGGCATGTTGGCGCCCTCACCCACGGCGAGCAGGCCGCCGCGCACCAGGGCCGCGGCAGCATCGCCGTCGAGCTCGTTCTGCGTTGCGCACGGCAGCGCCACAGTGGCGCCGGCATCCCACACCGAGCCGCCGTCCACGTAGGTGGCGCCCGGCTTGCGGACGCCGTACTCCTTGAGCCGGGCGCGCTCCACTTCCTTGATCTGGCGCAGCAGCGGAACGTCGATCCCGGCCTCGTCGATGATGTAGCCGCTGGAGTCTGAGCAGGCAACCACAGTGGCGCCCAATGCCTGGGCTTTCGCGATGGCATTGATGGCCACGTTGCCGGAACCGGAGACCACCACGCGCTGCCCGTCGAAGCAGAGTCCGCGGGTTTTGAGCATTTCGTTGGTGAAGATGACGGTCCCGAAACCAGTGGCTTCCGGCCGCACCAGGGACCCGCCCCAGGAGATGCCCTTGCCGGTGAGGACGCCGGATTCGTAGCGGTTGGTGATGCGCTTGTACTGGCCGAAGAGGTAGCCGATTTCGCGCCCGCCCACGCCGATGTCGCCGGCCGGGACATCGGTGTACTCGCCGATGTGGCGGTAAAGCTCGGTCATGAAGGACTGACAGAACCGCATGACCTCGGCGTCGCTGCGGCCGCGGGGGTCGAAGTCGGAGCCGCCCTTGCCGCCGCCGATGGGCATGCCGGTCAGCGCGTTTTTGAAGATCTGCTCAAACCCGAGGAATTTGACGATGCCCAGGTTCACTGAGGGGTGGAACCGCAGTCCGCCCTTGTAGGGACCCAGCGCTGAATTGAATTCCACGCGGAAGCCGCGGTTGATCTGCACCCGGCCCTGATCGTCCGTCCAGGGGACGCGGAAAATGATCTGCCGCTCAGGTTCGCAGAGCCGCTCCAGAATGGCTGCTTCGAGGAACTCGGGGTGGCGGTCGTGGACCGGACCGAGGCTTTCGAAGACCTCGGTGATGGCTTGGTGGAATTCCGCTTCACCGGGGTTTCTGGCCAGGACTGTATCCCTGATGGCCTCCAGCCGAGCATGCATGAACTTTTCCTTACGTGGCCGAACGAGGGCAGGCACACGCAGGGCGGCGCTGTCCCAAAGGTTTACGTTTCAACTTATCCGATTACGACTGCGGACTGTTAGGCGGGCATCGCAGCTTCCGCTAATCTCCGTATTGTGACAGCGATATTCCACTCTATGAAATGCTTTTCGGATGGCTCGCCAGGCAGCGGGGCGTCCTGATGCCGTACGTATGCCTCCTCCTCTCCGGCGCAGCGTTGCTGATCAACGGCCTGGCCATGCTGGGGCACGTACCCCGGCGCGACGCAGCCGCCCTGAGCCTGGCGGTGGGCATCGTCCAACTGGTGCTCGGCGTCGTCGTCCTGTCTCCGGGCAGCTCTGCGGGCGCAGCGCTGACGGCCGCCGGCATGTTCCTGTTCGGCCTGACGTACGTCTATGTGGGCCTGGATTTTCTGCTGGGGCTCGGGTCGAAGGGGCTGGGCTGGTTCTGCGGCATGGTGTCCTTCGTTGGGCTTCTGCTGGAAGCGGCGTGGTTTGCCGACGATCCCCTGCTGGCCGTTCTCTGGCTGGCCTGGTCTTTGCTGTGGGGTTTGTTTTTTGCCTCGATGGCCCTGGGCCTGTCCCGGGTGGAGCCGTTCACCGGCTGGGCACTGGTCCTCACCAGCCAGGTGAGCGCCACCGTCCCGGCTTTCCTGGGGCTGGCCGGGCTGTGGCCGCGCAGCCCGATGGTTGCTGCCGCAGCAGCAGTCTTGCTTGCCGGGCTGTTCGCCGCCGCCGGCGTCCTGGCGCGCCGGACCCCGGACGCACACGGAAAGGCCCGGTCGGGTGCAGCTGCACCAGACCGGGCCTTTAGCCAACGCCTCGCTGCCGAAAAGGACGCAGCGCGTTAGCCGGCATTCCCCACACTGCTGGGCCGCTTCCGCCGTTCAATCCGTAATTCCACCAGGACACCGGCGGCGAACATCACCGGGACAGCCACCAGCAGGGCCGTGGCCGTTTCAGCACTGCCGCCGATCAGTGCGGTGAAGTTGCTGACCACCAGGGACAGCACCCACGCCAGCAGCAGCGTGGCCAGGGCCGGCGCCACGCGGGTCTGCCAGAGCTGGCCTTCCACGCGCTCGCGCCGGAAGAATCCCACCACGGCCACCGAGCAGAGGATGTACAGCACCAGGAGTGCGGCAACCGCGAGCCCGCTGAACCAGGAGAACAGGGTGAGCACGGGATCCAGCGCCAGCAGCGCAAACGGAACCACCAGCACGACGGCGGTGCCCGTCTGGATCCGTGCGGCCACAGCCGGGGCGCGGTGGCGGTTGGTCCTGGCCAGGACGGCGGGCATGGAGCCTTGAAGTGCCAGGGAGTGAAGGTACCGGTTAATGCCGTTGTGGAAGGCGATGATGCCGGCCAGCAGGGACGTCACCAGCAGGATGCCGGTGGTGACGCCCGCCCACGGACCGAAGAGTTCCACCATGGGGTTGAGCACAAAGCTGGTGGAGTCGCCTGATTCGAGGGCCGCGCCGGCGGCGTCCATGACCTGGCTCGGGCCGTAATAGCTCACCAGCATCCAGGAAATAAAGGAGAAGAAGACGGCGATCACGCCCACGGACAGGTAGGTGGCCCGCGCGACTGTGCGGTGGGCGTCCTTGGCTTCTGCCGAATAGATGGCGGTGGATTCGAAGCCGAACATGGAGGCCACGGCGAACATAATGGCTACGCCGGGGGCGCCGGCGGCGATGGCCTCCGGGGAGAAGGACGCCGGGATGCTGATCCCTTCGGGCCCGCCGCCGCTGAGCAGCACTGTAAGGCCGAACATCAGCAGGATGGCCACCTCGAAGCCCACCAGCAGGGCCAGGACCCTGGCGCCGAGTTCGATGTTGAGTGAGCCCAGTACCTGAACTCCTGCCATTGTGGCCAGGGCCAGCAGCCACCAGGGGACGCTGACGCCGACGGAAGCCAGCAGCCCGGAAAATGCGGCCCCGTACAGGCCGTACATCGCCGCCTGCACTGTACTGTAGGCCAGCAGCGCGAGCCAGGCCGCGCCCGCTCCTGCCTTCCTGCCGAAGGCCGCCGTCACGTAGGCATAAAAGGCGCCGTTGGCCTGGATCCTGCGGCTCATGGCCACGAATCCCACGGCGAAAATGACAATCACGACGCCGACGATCAAGTAGGCGCCAGGGGCGCCGGCACCATTGCCAAGCGCGGCAGCCAAGGGGGAAGCGCCGGCTATTCCGGTGAGGGGCGCCTGGGCGGAGAGGACAAAAAACAGGATTCCCATCACGCCGATGCTGCCGGCGCGGAGGGACGTGGAGTGCTCCTTGGCGGGCTTTGTATCGGCAGTCCGGGACTCGGAATTCGAAATACTCATTGGATCCTTCTTAACGGTCATGAGCGTTGGGGGAGGGTGCGGATTCGTCCGTCCTGCACCATTGGATTCAGCATGGCACTTGGCGGGCCCGGCTGGTTTGTCGTGCAGCGATCAGTTGTTGTAGCTGAGCGCAACACGGTCTTCCGGAGTGCGCGTCAGGGGTGCCGGGCCGCCAGCAAGGCGGCTGCATCATTGGCGGCTTCCATGCCGCTCTCAATGGCGCCATCGATGAAGCCGCCCCAGCCGTTGGCTATGTCCGAGCCGGCAAAGTGAACCTTCCCGTGCGGTGCCTGCATTGCCTGCAGGAAGGTGGATAGGAAGCCTGTGCGGTGCATGGGCCAGGTTTCCCCGGACAGCGGATCGTCCACCCAGTTGTGGCTCGCCACTTCCAGCACCTCGGCGCCGGGAACCAGCCGAGCCAGCTGGGCCTGGACGGCAGCGCGGTCTTCGACGTCGATCTTTGCGGCGTCAGGGCCGAATCCCACGGCTATGGTGTCCCCGCCCTGGGTGTATTCCGCCTGGAAAAAGTTCAGTGGCCAGTCCGCTCCACCCAACGCAACGAACGGTGCGCGTTCACCCCGGAGCCTGAGCCAGACCTTGGCGCCTTTGGCCACTTGGCCCAGGCGGATGCCGTCAGTTTTTGCGGCTGGCAGGGGAGGCTCAAAAGCCAGGGCCTTCAGTGCGTGCAGCGGAACCGTGACGATCGCAGTCCTCGCGCTGACGGTACGCCCGTCCACACTGCGGATGTCCACGGAACCGCTGTTGTCCGAAACAGTTTCCACCGTGAACCCGTATTCCACGGTGGCCTTGGAGTCGGCCAGTATTGCGGCTGCCAGGGCGGCTGTTCCACCCCGGATCTTATACGTGGCACAGGCTTCGAAGTTGAGCGCCCAGTCGCCGTGGGTCAGTGCCACCCAGCGGAGGGCCTGGGTCAGGGCAGCGTTCTCCAGCGGACCGTTGAAGTTCAGGGTCCAGAACGATTCCAGGACGTCGCGTGCGGCTCCGGCCGGGAACTGCTCACGGATCCGCGCCAGGACAGATACCTCGTCAATGGCTTTGAAATCCTCGCGGGCCAACGGTTTGAAGGGTTCGGGAAAGTAGGTGCGTGACTCCTTGACGAAGTCGCCGTTCGTCTGCCCTATCAGCGCAAGCAACTCATCCGGTGCGCCCTCGTGGCGTGCGCCCGCCGCCCACCAGTAGGCACGTTCCGGGTCGGGGCTGGGCGTGGTGTCCAGACCGTAACGCTTCAACTCGGCCCACACGTAGGGCTGCGTCCAATGCACCCACGTGCCGCCGATTTCCAGGTCCCGGCCCAGCCGGTGATCAAGCCAGGTCCGCCCGCCGATCCGGCGCCGGGCTTCGACAATCTGGACGGACAAGCCACGCCTGCTGAGCTCGCGGGCCGCGGTCAAACCTGCGAAGCCTGCCCCGACCACCACGACGTCGTACAGCTCGGTATCCGGGTTCTGCGCCATTGCGGTTTCCAACCTAGGAGTACACAAAGAACTCGACGGTGGGCGCCAGGACCGACCACCTGGTTCGGGCCCCCTTGTTGAAGGAAGCCGCCCCGCCGGAGGTCAGATCGTAGGTGTCTCCGCCCTCCACTTCGATGCGAAGGTGTCCGTCAATAATCGAGATGGTCTCGTCGGCATGGATCAGGAGGTCGAATGGTTCCGGTGCCTCGTCAGGGTGGACGTGCCAGTATCCACAGGCAAGAGCCGGCCGTTCCCCCTCCCCGAACCTGCGGACCCACTGGACCTGGCCGAGTTCGAAGGGCTCGTTTTGGGCCGGATCGAGGACCGAGGAGGTGGTGAACTTCAGAGATTCTGACATGGTTTTCTCCAAGCGAGTGGTGCCGGACGGGACCGGAAACGGTGAGTTTTGGGATAGGGAGCCAGAGCTGGCACAGGCGTCCAGTGAGCTGAGTCACCGGTGGATACAAATCTAAGCAGTTGCTTAGTTTAAGTCAATGGTGCAATTATGGCGATTGCCCGCACTGGCTAGACTCGGGCGTATGAAGACCACTGCCGCAGCTGCGGCCTCGTCGAAATACGGGACCGGCAAGGAGGCCCTGCTCCGTGCCGCAGTGGGCGTGGTGGCCGCAAAGGGCCTGCGCGGCCTTACCTATCGCTCCGTAGCAGAAGCCGCAGGCGTCAACAACACCCTGGTGGCACACCACTTCGGATCCCGGGATGCGCTGATCGCAGCAGCCCTCGATTGGGCTGCGGAGCAGTCGATCAGTTCGTCCAGGCTCCGCGAGGCCGCCGACCTGGGACAGCCCTTTACAGAAGCGCTGCTGGACTTATTGCTGTCCGAGCCGGAGTTGCAGGTTTTCCAGTACGAAATGATCCTTGAGGCCCGGCGCCGCCCCGAGCTCGCTGCATCGGTGTCCGCCCTATACGACAATTACATCGAAGCCCTGGCCGATGGTCTCCGGGCCTCCGGGTTGACCCACAACGTGCAGGTGGTTGCGCGGACCCTGTTTGCTTCACTGGACGGCCTGGTTCTCCAGTACCTGGCGGGGGTGGATCGCGAGGAAATCGCAGCTTCCCTGGAAGAAGTGCACCAAGTCCTGCTGCTCCGGACCGGCGCCGCCACCTGAACCACACCTCCGTGGCATACTGCCCTAGACCGGAGATCGCCGGATACGCCGGCCGGAAGGGGCCCCCTTTATGCAGGAACTCGCCAGTGTGGATGAGACGGCGCGGCAGCACGTCGTCGAGGCCATTGCCCGGGCGGACGTCAGCGCAGGAACTGACTTCGAGCAGCGGTTCCACCGGCACTTCCCGGACCTCCTCCGGCTGTTCCATTCGCTGTACGGTTCCCGTGGGGACTGGCTGGACCAGCTCACTGCACTGGTCCTGCAATGCGCGCGCTCGTGGCAGGACCGCCCGGCGGAGCTGAAGGCCATCGATGGCGAGCGGGAGGCTAACCCCGGCTGGTTCCAGGCCAACACCATGCTGGGCGGCGTTTGCTACGTTGACCGGTACGCGGAAAACCTCGAAGGAGTCCGGAGCCGCATCCCGTACTTCAAGGAACTCGGCCTCACCTACCTGCACCTCATGCCGCTGTTCCTGGCGCCCGAACCCCACTCCGACGGCGGCTACGCCGTCTCCAGCTACCGCCAGGTCAACCCGAAACTGGGCACCATGGGGCAGCTCCGCGATCTGGCCGCAGAACTCAAGGCCAACGGGATCAGCCTCGTGGTGGACTTCATCTTCAACCACACCTCGGACGAGCACGAGTGGGCCAGGCGCGCTGCCGCCGGCGATCCCGGGTTCAGCGACTACTACTGGATCTTCCCGGACCGCACCATGCCGGACGCCTTCGAACAGAACGTGCGGGAGATCTTCCCGGAGAACCACCCCGGTTCTTTTATCCGGATGGAGGACGGCCGCTGGGTCTGGGCCACGTTCCACACCTACCAGTGGGACCTGAACTACTCCAACCCTGACGTTTTCCGCGCCATGGCCGGCGAGATGCTGTTCCTTGCCAACCAGGGCGTGGACATCCTGCGCATGGACGCGGTGGCCTTCATCTGGAAACAGCTCGGCACCCCCTGTGAAAACCTTCCCGAAGCCCACACCCTGTTGCAGGCCTTCAACGCCGTATGCCGGCTGGCGGCGCCGTCGCTGCTGTTCAAGTCCGAGGCCATCGTGCACCCGGACGAGGTGGCCCTCTACATCGACCCCGCCGAATGCCAGATTTCCTACAACCCGCTGCAGATGGCCCTGATCTGGGAATCCCTGGCCACCCGTGACGCCTCGCTGCTGGCCCAGGCACTGGAGCGCCGGCACAACATCCCGGACGGAACCTCCTGGGTGAACTACGTCCGCAGCCACGACGACATCGGCTGGACCTTCGCCGATGAGGACGCCGCCGAACTGGGCATCAACGGCTTCGACCACCGCCGGTTCCTGAACTCCTTCTACGTCGACCGTTTCCCGGGCAGCTTCGCGCGCGGCGTGCCCTTCCAGGACAACCCGAAGACCGGGGACTGCAGGATTTCAGGCACGACGGCGTCCCTGTGCGGGATGGAGGTCGACCCGGCTGAGGCGGTGGAGCGGATCCTCCTGGCCCACTCGGTTGCTTTCAGCACCGGCGGCATTCCGCTGCTGTACCTGGGCGATGAGGTGGGTCAGGTGAACGACTACGGCTACGCCTCCGAGCCGGGGCACGAGGCGGACAGCCGGTGGGTCCACCGGCCGCATTACCCGGCCGAGCAGTACGCCCGCCGCCGGGATCCGTCCACTCCCGAAGGCGCGGTTTTTGCCGGCCTGAAGCGGATGATCGAGGTCCGGGCGGCCACCCCTGAACTCGCAGGCACCCGGCTCATCGACTTCGCCACGAACAACCGCAGCGTCCTGGCCTATCAACGCCCCGGGTGGCAATCCTGGATCCTCGCCCTGGCCAACTTCAGCGACCAGCCGCAGTCCCTGCCCGCCGAAACCTTCTCCGGATACGCAAGCGCCGCCGTCGACCTTCTCTCCGAAGCCGGCCTCCAGCTGGACGAAGGAGTCACGCTCCTTCCCCGCCAGTACCTCTGGCTGCGTGTCACCCCCGTCTAATCCCAACTAAGTAGCGCTAAGTGCCGTTATGACCGCCCAAAACGACACTTAGCGCGACCCAGTTGGGCGGGCGGGGGCGGGGCGTGAAACCATACGGATCATGGCCTCCAAGATTGCGTACCAGGGTGAGCCCGGCGCCAACTCCAATATCGCGTGCAAACAGATGTTCCCGGACATGGAAAGCGTGCCCTGCGCGAGCTTCGAGGACGCGTTTGAACTCGTCTCCAGCGGCGAGGCGGACCTCGGCATGATCCCCATCGAGAATTCGATCGCGGGCCGGGTGGCGGACATCCATGTCCTGCTGCCCCAGTCCAACCTGCAGATTGTGGGCGAGTACTTCCTGCCCATCCACTTCGACCTGCTGGGCATCCCGGGCAGCACCATCGACGGTGCCACCGAGGTCCACAGCCACATCCACGCCCTGGGCCAGTGCCGGAAGCTGATCCGCGAGCACGGGCTCAAGCCGGTCATCGCCGGCGACACAGCGGGATCGGCGCGCGAAGTGGCGGAGTGGAACGATCCGCGAAAACTCTCCCTCGCTCCCCCGCTCGCCGCGCAGATTTACGGCCTCGAAGTGCTGGCCACCCGCGTGGAGGACGATCCCTCCAACACCACCCGTTTTGTGGTCCTGGCCCGGGAAACGGCGCTGCCGGCCCGGGACGAACTCCCCGGGCCGGCCGTCACCAGCTTTGTGTTCCGGGTCCGCAACGTCCCGTCAGCCCTGTACAAGGCGCTGGGCGGGTTCGCCACCAACGGCGTGAACATGACCCGGCTGGAAAGCTACATGGTGGGCGACGAGTTCGCCGCCACCATGTTTATGGCCGACGTGGAAGGCCACCCCGAGGACCTGCCGCTGAAGCTGGCCCTCGAGGAACTGGACTTTTTCACCACCGAGGTGCGCATCCTTGGTGTCTACGCGGCCGCGGAGTACAGGACAGCTCAGACCGTCAACGGCTGACCCGAGGCCTGGCGCGGCTTGAGCAGGGCGGCGAAGAACTCCCCCAGCTCGGCCGTCGCCGTGAGCGGCAGGACATTCGCCACATACTGGTCCGGGCGGACCACCACCACCACACCGCCGCGGTCCAGGCCGCGCTGCTCAAAAATGTCCGCAGCCGGATCGGTGGCGTACACCTTCTCGTAGTCCGTCAGCTTGAACGGGCCCACCTGCGGCTTGAAGACCGCGGGAACCTTTCCGATGTCCACGGCCGTGTGCGGCTGCTGGTAAATCACCTTCAGGTCGAACCAGGCGTCAGGATCAGCGGCCGACGGCGTTGCGGCCAGCGGCGAGTCCGGCGAGTTCGCGATCCACTCGGCGAAGTCCGCCACCCCTGAGTGCGCTCCGGCCGGCGCGGCGTCGGCGAAGACGTAGATGCGCCACCGCCCGTCGGCCGTGGCGTGGTGGCCGAGATGGATGGGGTTGGTGTCGCCCACGCGCACCACGGGTGCCGATTTGAAGCGCTTTCCCACCGTGAATCCCGCGGCCAGCGCCTGGTGCTTGGCGGGCGCCACCAGCATGGACGGCGCGTATTCGGTCATGAATCCGGCCGGGAACTCGGCAGTGCGCACGTAGAAATCCTCGAGGTCCGAGGGGTTTTCGAACTCCTCGGGCTTCTTGGCCATCATGGTGGACCATTCCTTGTCGAAGTCGATGAGGTTCTTCGCCACCACCTGCCGCTCGGCTGAGTAGGTGGACAGCAGGCTCTCCGGGCTGCGGCCCTCGAGCACATGCCCGAGCTTCCAGGCGATGTTGAAACCATCCTGCATGGACACGTTCATGCCCTGGCCGGCCTTGGCGCTGTGCGTGTGGCAGGCATCGCCGGTGATGAACACCCGAGGGGTCCGCGCGCCGCGCTCCTCCGGCAGGACGTCGTCGAACCTGTCCGTGAGCCGGTGCCCCACCTCGTAGACGCTGTGCCACGCTACATTCCGCACGTCCAATGTGTAGGGGTGGAGGATTTCGTTGGCCTTGGCGATGATCTGCTCGATGCTGGTGTTCCGCACCGCATGGTGGGTGGCCGGGTCCACCTCGCCGAGGTCCACATACATGCGGAACAGGTGGCCGCCTTCGCGGGGGATCAGCAGGATGCTGCCCTTTTCGCCCTGGATGGCGCACTTGGTGCGGATATCGGGGAAGTCGGTGACGGCGAGGGTGTCCATGACGCCCCACGCGTGGTTGGCCTGGTCCCCGGCAAGGGTGCAGCCGATCGCCGCGCGCACTTTGCTGCGTGCGCCGTCGGCACCCACCACATACTTGGCCCGGATCACGCGTTCCTGGCCCTCGTTGGGACCCGCAGTGTGGAGCAACGTGACGGTGACGGGGTATTCCCCTTCGTTCGCGACGCTCAGGGACTGGAACTCGTAGCCGTAGTCAGGCTTCAGGCGCGTGGGTGAGTTGGCGGCGAATTCGGCAAAGTAGTCCAGCACGCGGGCCTGGTTGACGATCAAGTGCGGAAACTCGCTGATGCCCATCTCATCGTCCACGGCGCGGGCGGTGCGGATGATGTTGGCGTGGTTTGCGGGGTCGGGCTTCCAGAACGCCATCTCGGTGATGCGGTAGGCCTCGGCGATGATCCGCTCCGCGAATCCGAAGGCCTGGAAAGTCTCAACGCTGCGCGCCTGGATACCATCGGCCTGGCCAATGGCGAGGCGTCCGGGGCGGCGTTCGATGATCCGCGTGGTGACATTCGGGAACATGGAAAGCTGGGCGGCAGCGAGCATCCCCGCCGGACCAGTGCCGACGATCAGGACGTCAACCTCATCCGGGAGCTCATCGGGTCGGTTGAGACCGACGCCGGCTGCCGGCTTTACCTGCGGGTCTCCGGATACGTAACCGTGGTGGTGAAACTGCACGGGATTCCTCACTTCGTTGTGTGGCTGATGCGCCAGAAGGATCGTGTTCGATAATAGAATTTTGGTTTCCATATGAGAAAACCGCTTGTTGGAGCAACACTGTACGCCAGATGTGACGAGGACGACAAGGGCGGCAAAATCGGCTACCTGCCAGGCTTGACAAACGCCGGGTCGGAGCGTGAAAGTGATCGTATACGATTTCGTACTTCAGTAGGAGATGCTTTGGAGCAGGTCAACGGGGACACCCTCGCAGCGGCACGGAAGGTGATCGCTGTGCATATCAACTACCCCAGCCGTGCTGAGCAGCGGGGTCGGACTCCCGCCCAGCCGTCCTACTTTCTCAAGCCGTCGTCGTCGCTTTCCCTGACCGGGAACGCCGTCGAACGTCCCGCGGGCTGCGAGCTCCTCGGCTACGAGGGCGAGATTGCGCTGGTCATCGGCAAGGCAGCACGCCGCGTCGGGATCGATGACGCATGGAGCCACGTCGCCGCCGTCACGGCCAGCAACGACCTGGGCGTGTACGACCTGCGCTGGGCGGACAAAGGCTCCAATCTCCGGTCCAAGGGCGGCGACGGGTTCACACCCGTGGGACCGGCACTGATCCCGGCAGACGCCGTCGACCCCGCCGGCCTGCGGATCCGCACCTGGCACAACGGGCAGCTGGTCCAGGACGACACCACGGAGGACCTTCTCTTCCCGTTCGCCCGCCTGGTCGCCGACCTGTCCCAGCTGCTCACCCTCGAAGAGGGGGACATCATCCTCACCGGCACCCCCGCCGGCGCCTCCGTCGCCAGGCCGGGCGATGTCCTCGAAGTGGAAGTCTCAGCCGGTGGCCTCACCACGGGCCGCCTGGTCACCCGCGTGGAAGAAGGCACGACGCCGTTCGCGGACTTTGGTGCCGGACCGAAGGTTGACGACCTGCAAAGGGAGGAGGCATGGGGTTCACGCGAAGCCGCCGGCCTGCCCGCCGTCGAAGAGACTGAGGCTACGTCCGCCGTCGCGCCTTCCCTCTCCCCCGAGCTGAAAGCCAAACTGGAGAGCGTCGCCACGGCCACCCTCTCGTCGCAGCTGCGCAAACGCGGCCTTAATAACGTCAGCATCGACGGCCTGCAGTCCACCCGCCCGGACCGCCGCGTCGTGGGCCTGGCAAGGACCCTGCGCTACGTCCCCAACCGCGAGGACCTGTTCAAGACCCACGGCGGCGGCTTCAACGCCCAAAAGCAGGCCATCGATTCCGTGAACGAGGGCGAAATCCTCGTCATGGAAGCGCGCGGTGAAAAGGGCACCGGCACCGTGGGCGACATCCTGGCCCTGCGCGCCCAGGTCCGCGGCGCCGCGGCCATCATCACCGACGGCGGCGTCCGCGACTTCACCGCCGTGGCCGGCCTGGACATGCCCACCTATTTCGCCAACCCGCACCCCGCGGTACTGGGCCGCCGCCACATCCCGTGGGACACCGACATCACCATCGCCTGCGGCGGCGCCACCATCCAGCCCGGCGACATCATCGTGGCCGACTCCGACGGCATCCTGGTGATCCCCCCGGCCATCGCCGAAGAACTCGTGGAGGACTGCATCACCCAGGAGCAGGAAGAAACCTTCATTTTCGAGATGGTCAAGCAGGGCAACAGCGTGGACGGCCTCTACCCGATGAACGCTGAATGGCGGAACAGGTACTTGGAGTGGGAAGGAATGGAAGGCAGGGAACCCTCATGACTGAAGCAGTGGCTGAGCTTGCCGCTTCCCCCGGCAGCAAGTCCGAGCAGGCCTACCAGGCTGTCAAAGCCCGGATCATCGAGGGAACCTACACCCCCGGGTACCGGCTGGTCCTGGGCAGCATCGCCAAGGACCTCGGCTTCAGTGTGGTGCCGGTACGGGAGGCCATCCGCCGTTTGGAGGCCGAAGGCCTGGTGACGTTCGAACGCAACGTCGGCGCCACCGTGGCCGGAATCGACCCCACCGAATACCTCTACACCATGCAGACCCTCAGCATCGTGGAAGGCGCCGCCACCGCGTTGTCCGCACCGCTGATCGATTCGGTGGCGATTGCCCGGGCCCGCGCCGTGAACGAGGAGATGCGCGAATGCCTGGAGCACTTTGACCCCGTCCGCTTCACCCGGCTCAACCAGGACTTCCACAGCGTCCTGTTCGAGCACTGCCCCAACCCGCACATCCTGGACCTCGTGCACCGCGGCTGGAACCGGCTCGCAGCACTAAGGTCCTCCACCTTCCGCTTCGTCCCCGGCCGCGCCCACGATTCCGTGGACGAGCACGAGGCACTCCTGAAGCTGATCGAAACCGGAGCCGACGCCGACTCGATCGAAAAGGCAGCCCGCCTGCACCGCTCCGCCACCCTGGACGCCTACCTCGCCCAGGCATCCCCATCCGAACGCAACACGGGGTCAGTAAACGCCCAATATTAGGCCTCCAGTGGGCCAAAAGTGACCCCGCGTTGCTCTCAACCACAGTAAGGACTTCAACGATGACGACCTCTGCAGAAACCGCCAAGCACTACGTACCGCAGGACCTTCCGACCCATATCCAGCACTTCATCAACGGCCAGTTCGTCGACTCCGTGGGCGGCAAGACCTTTGATGTGCTGGACCCAGTATCCAACCGGAACTACGCCACCGCCGCGGCGGGCCAGAAAGAGGACATCGACCTCGCCGTGGCCGCCGCCCGCGGAGCCTTCGTCAACGGCCCGTGGCCGAAGATGAAGCCCCGCGAACGCGCCCGCATTCTCAACAAGATCGCCGACGCCGTCGAGGCCCAGGAAGCCCGGCTCGCCGAACTCGAAACCTTCGACACCGGCCTGCCGATCACCCAGGCCAAGGGTCAGGCACTCCGCGCGGCGGAGAATTTCCGGTTCTTCGCGGACCTGATCGTGGCCCAGTTCGACGACGCCATGAAGGTCCCCGGCTCGCAGATCAACTACGTGAACCGCAAGCCGATCGGCGTCGCGGGCCTGATCACGCCGTGGAACACCCCGTTCATGCTCGAGTCCTGGAAGCTCGCTCCTGCACTGGCGACCGGCAACACCGTGGTCCTCAAGCCCGCCGAATTCACCCCGCTCTCGGCCTCGCTGTGGGCCACCATCTTCAAGGAAGCCGGCCTCCCGGACGGTGTCTTCAACCTGGTCAACGGCCTGGGCGAGGAAGCGGGCGACGCCCTGGTCAAGCACCCGGACGTGCCCCTGATCTCCTTCACCGGCGAGACCACCACCGGCCAGACCATCTTCCGCAACGCCGCAGCCAACCTCAAGGGCCTGTCCATGGAGCTCGGCGGGAAGTCCCCCTGCGTGGTGTTCGCCGACGCCGACCTGGACGCCGCGATCGATTCGGCCCTCTTCGGGGTCTTCTCCCTCAACGGCGAACGCTGCACCGCCGGCTCCCGCATCCTCGTCGAACGGGCGATCTACGACGAGTTCTGCGAGAAGTACGCCGCCCGGGCAAAGAACATCGTGGTCGGTGACCCGCATGATCCCAAGACCCAGGTGGGCGCCCTGGTCCACCCGGAGCACTACGAGAAAGTGGCCTCCTACGTGGAGATCGGCAAGTCCGAGGGCCGGCTCCTGGCCGGCGGCGGCCGCCCCGACCACCTCCCCGAGGGCAACTACATCGCCCCCACTGTGTTCGCCGACGTCGCCCCCGACGCCCGGATCTTCCAGGAGGAAATCTTCGGCCCCGTCGTGGCGATCACCCCGTTCGAGAACGACGACGAAGCCCTCGCCCTGGCCAACAACACCAAATACGGCCTCGCCGCCTACATCTGGACCCAGAACCTGACCCGGGCCCACAACTTCTCCCAGAACGTCGAAGCCGGCATGGTGTGGCTGAACAGCCACAACGTCCGCGACCTGCGCACCCCGTTCGGCGGCGTCAAAGCCTCGGGCCTGGGCCACGAGGGCGGCTACCGCTCCATCGACTTCTACACCGACCAGCAGGCCGTCCACATCACCCTCGGTTCTGTCCACACCCCCAAGTTCGGCAGCATCGAAGCCTCCGCCGCCAACGAAGGCTAGGCTCGGGCACCCACCCCGGCCTGCCGCCGTCGTACTTATTTCAAACCCTTTCAAAGAAGAGAGACCATCATGACCAACTTCGTTCCCACCCCCACTCTCCCGGCACCGGATATCGTCCGCTGCGCCTACATGGACATCGTGGTCACCGACCTCGCCAAATCCCGCGAGTTCTACGTCGACGTCCTGGGCCTGCACGTCACCGAAGAAGACGAGAACGCCATCTACCTGCGCTCCCTGGAGGAGTTCATCCACCACAACCTGGTGCTCCGCAAGGGACCCATCGCCGCCGTCGCCGCGTTCGCCTACCGGGTGAAGTCCCCCGCTGAAGTGGACGCCGCCGAGGCCTACTACCGCGAGCTCGGCTGCCGGGTTGAGCGCCGCAAGGAAGGCTTCACCAAGGGCGTCGGCGACTCGGTCCGCGTCGAGGACCCCCTGGGCTTCCCGTACGAGTTCTTCTACGACGTGGAGCACGTGGAGCGCCTCACCCAGCGCTACGACCTCTACTCCGCCGGGGAACTGGTCCGCCTGGACCACTTCAACCAGGTCACCCCCGACGTCCCCCGCGGCCGCGCCTACCTCGAAGACCTCGGCTTCCGCGTCTCCGAAGACATCAAGGACTCCGACGGCGTCACTTACGCCGCGTGGATGCACCGCAAACAGACCGTCCACGACACCGCCCTCACCGGCGGCAACGGACCGCGCATGCACCACGTCGCGTTCGCCACCCACGAGAAGCACAACATCATCCAGATCTGCGACAAGATGGGCGCCCTGCGCATCAGCGACCGGATCGAACGCGGCCCCGGCCGGCACGGCGTGTCAAACGCGTTCTACCTCTACATCCTGGACCCGGACGGCCACCGCATCGAGATCTACACCCAGGACTACTACACCGGGGACCCCGACAACCCCACCATCACCTGGGACGTCCACGACAACCAGCGCCGCGACTGGTGGGGCAACCCCGTGGTCCCCTCCTGGTACACCGAAGCGTCCCTCGTCCTGGACCTCGACGGCAACCCCCAGCCAGTCATCGAACGCGAGGAAAAGTCCGAAATGGCCGTCACCGTCGGCGCCGACGGCTTCTCCTACACCCGGCCCAGCGAAGCAGCCGGGGCTGAGGGCTTCAAGCTGGGAGCACAGCTGTAGCCATGCTGGATGCCAAGACAATTGAGGCCATAGCGGACGAACTGCTGGAAGCCGGGCGCACCCGCACCCCGGTTCCGCGGCTGACGGCCCGCTACCCGCACATGACGGTGGAGGACTCGTACGCGGTGCAGCAGTTGTGGCGGCGCCGGAACGAGGAAGCCGGCCGGACCCTGGTGGGCCGCAAGATCGGCCTCACGTCCAAGGCCATGCAGGACGCCACGGGCATCACCGAACCGGACTACGGCGCCATCTTCGATGACATGGTCCTCGAAACCGGCTGCTCGGTGGAGTGGGACCAGTACACCCACCCCCGGGTTGAGGTGGAGCTGGCGTTCGTGCTCAAGGACGGTCTGAAGGGCCCGGGTGTCACCATCTTTGATGTCCTGAAGGCCACCGACTACGTGGTCCCGGCCCTCGAGATCCTCGACTCGCGGATTGAGATGGAGGGCCGGACCATCGTGGACACCATTTCGGACAACGCTGCCATGGGCGCCATGGTGATCGGCGGCCGCCCCGTGAAACCGGACGCGGTGGACCTCCGCTGGGTTTCGGCCATCCTGTACAAAAACCAGACCGTGGAGGAAACCGGCGTGGCCGCCGGCGTCCTGGACCACCCTGCGAACGGGGTGCACTGGCTGGCCAACAAAATCGCCGCCCACGGCGACTCACTGAAGGCCGGTGACATCATCCTGGCCGGGTCCTTCACCCGCCCGCTCTGGGTCTACAAGGGTGATACCGTCCACGCCGATTACGGACCTTTAGGGAGTGTCACATGCCGTTTCCAGTAGAAAACACCTTCCGCGACGCCCTCGCCGCGCAAACAGGTAAAGCAGGCCGGCCCCTGGCCGGGATGTGGGTCTGCTCCGGCAGCCCTCTGATCGCCGAACTCTGCGCCGGATCCGGGCTGGACTGGCTCCTGGTGGACGCCGAACACAGCCCCAACGGCCTCGAATCCATCCTCGCCCAACTCCAAGCCATCCACGGCTACCCCGTCCACACCCTGGTAAGGCCGCCCGTCAACGACACCGTGCTGATCAAGCAGTACCTGGACCTGGGCGTGCAGAACCTGCTCATCCCCATGGTGAATTCCGTGGCCGAGGCTGAGGCTGCCGTGGCGGCCACCCGCTACCCGCCCCATGGCGTGCGGGGCGTCGGTTCGGCACTGGCCCGCGCCGCCCGCTGGAACCGGGTCCCGGACTACCTCGCCCGCGCCAGTGACACGATCAGCGTCACCGTCCAGATTGAATCGACGGCGGCAGTGGAGTCGGTGGCGGACATCCTGAAGGTGGACGGCGTGGACGCCATCTTCGTGGGACCTTCCGACCTCGCCGCCTCCATGGGCCTGCTGGGACAGCAGGAACACCCCGAGGTGCGCGCCGCCGTCGAACACTGCCTCGCCGCCGCCAAAGCCGCCGGTAAACCGGCCGGCGTCAACGCCTTCAACCCCGACACCGCCCGCCATTACCTCGAGAACGGCGCCAACTTCATCCTGGTGGGGGCCGACGTCGCCCTCCTCGCCAGAGGCTCCGAAGCCCTCGCCAAGCAGTTCATCCAGCCCGCTGACGGCGGCACCCCCGCCAGCTACTGACGCCACCGCTTCCGAGCAGCGTAGGCGGGAAGGCGTCCGACGGCGTCACGCAGGGCATGCTTTCGGCCCACCTCGGCTGCGGGATCCCGGAAATCCGGGGTCCCGCCGTGGCGCGTCCCGCGAAAACATGCCTGGCGTGACACGGCGTTCGCTCCCGGACAAGGGCTCTGCGCACAAACACAAGAACCCACGGCAGGCGGTCACCCAGACTGGGAGCAACCCGCCGGCCATCCGGCAAGCGCCTGACTACTCGAAGTGGAGTACCCCATGGAAACTTACGATGCCCTTCTGGCGTCCATATCTCCCGCATCCGGCACCGGCCGTACCATCCTGGACCCGGCCACCGGTGAAGCCGTGGGCGAGGCACCCATCCACTCCCTGGAAGACCTCGAACAGGCGATTACCGCAGCCCAGGCAGCCCAGCCCGCCTGGGCTGCCTTGGGACACGACGCCCGGTCCGCCGCACTCCTGAAGGCAGCCGACGCCGTCGAACGCTCCGCCGAAGAGCTCGCCCGCCTGCTCTCCCGCGAGCAGGGCAAACCCCTCAACGGCCCCAACGCCCGCTTCGAAGTGGGCGCCTGCGCCGCCTGGCTGCGCGTCGCCGCCACCACCCCTATGGAACCGGAGACGGTGGTGGACGACGGCGAAACCCACGCCGAGCTGCACTACAAGCCCATCGGCGTCGTGGGCGCCATTGGCCCGTGGAACTGGCCCATGATGATCACCGTCTGGCAGATCGCACCTGCCCTGCGCATGGGCAACGCCGTGGTGGTCAAGCCCTCCGAGTACACACCACTCAGTGTCCTGGCACTCGCGAAGGTCATCAACGAAGAACTGCCCGAAGGACTCCTCACGGTCGTCAGCGGAGGACGCGACGTTGGCGCCCGGCTGGCCGAACACCGAGCCATCGGCAAGATCATGTTCACGGGATCCACAGCCACCGGCAAGGCCATCATCAAATCCTCCGCGGACACCGTGAAGCGCCTCACCCTGGAACTGGGCGGAAACGACGCCGGCATCGTCCTCCCCGACGCCGACCCCACAGCCATCGCACAGGACCTCTTTTGGGGCGCGTTCATCAACACCGGCCAGACCTGCGCCGCCCTCAAGCGGCTTTACGTCCACACCGATATCTACGGCGCCGTCTGTGAAGAACTCGCGAAGGTCGCCGCAGCCATGCCCATGGGCAACGGCCTGGACGAAAACAACGTCCTGGGACCGCTGCAGAACAAGGCACAATACGACGTCGTCGCGAACCTCGTGGAGGCGGCCCGCGAGGCCGGGGCCAGGATCCTTCTCGGCGGAAACCCTGACACCAGCCAGCCCGGCTACTTCTACCCCACGACCCTCGTGGCGGACATCGACAACAACAATCCGCTCGTGACTGAGGAACAGTTCGGCCCCGCCCTGCCCATCATCCGCTACGACACAGTGGACGAAGCCGTGGAGAAGGCGAACGCGCTCGACGTCGGACTGGGTGCCTCCGTCTGGTCCGCCAACCGCGACACTGCCCGCGAAGTTGCAGCACGCCTCCAGGCCGGCACCGTCTGGATCAACAAGCACGGCGCAGTGGACCCGCGGATCCCGTTCGGCGGCGCCAAACAGTCCGGCTACGGCCTCGAGTTCGGCGTCGAAGGCCTCAAAGCCCTCGGCGTGCCGCAGGTTATCAACGGCTGAACCCCTGCCGCCGCCCCATGGGCTAATCCAGCCGGCTTACCCCATGGCAGGGGCGGCGGCGGTCCGGCCCGAAAGCTGGCGGCGGGCCCAGCGGGCGAGCTTCTTGCCCTTGCCCTTCCACCAGTTGTCCTCATCCTTGTCGTGATGCAGGCGGAAAATGATGGCCATCAGCACGAACATCCCCATCACCACATCAATCCAGGACGCGAGCACCAGGGCAATCAGGACCGTCACACCGTTGGCAATGATGGAAGGAACGGCAAGTGTCCGGAAAACCGTGCTCGCCACATATCGCCGGTGGGACCGCGGCACGGACAGGGCACGCACCATGTCGAAGCACACGCACACCACCACCACCGTCTGGCCGAGTGCCAGCAGGATCTGGCCCGGGATCGAGCCGCTGAATGCTGCCACGGCTTCCATGCCCGGGCTCACGGCCGGGCCTTGCTTTGAGAACCAAACATAAAAACCCCCAGAAACGTGGAACCACTGCTGCTGATCCAGCGGCAGTGGTTCCATTCAAGTTTCCGGGGGTAAAAGCGTCACGAGTAGTGGGTACTCGAATTTCAGCCGGCACGTATAAAGCGGTACCTACTGGCCAATCGCCCGCGGCCGCCAGAGCACCATGGCCTGGGACCGTGGCCGGGGGCGCTGCCCGCGGGCCAGGCTGACCACGTCTCCCGCAGCGCCTGCCGCGAAGATCCGGGAATCGAATGGCTGTGGGCGGCGGCTGAGTTCCTCGGAGAGTTCCGAGACCCGGCGCTGCAGGGCTGCTACCTGGTTTTCGAGTTCCAGGATCCGTTTGATGCCTTCGAGTGAGACGCCTTCCTGGGAAAGCCGCTGCACCTCGCGCAGCATGTTGACATCCCGCTGGGAGTACCGGCGGGACTTGCCAGGCGCGCGGCTGGGCGAAACGATGCCCAGCCGGTCGTACTGGCGGAGCGTCTGGGGGTGCATGTCCGCCAGTTCAGCCGCTACCGAGATGACAAAGATCGGCTGGTCTGAGTTGATGTTCGCGGCGTTGATGTCCACGGCTCACCCCGTTGCTATAGCCGGGCCTTGGCGGCCAGGCCCTCTCGGACGTCGGCATCGGCGGTGGCCTCAGCAAACGCCTTGACCGCGGCTTCGGCGTCCTTGTTCAGGTTCTTGGGGACCGCGACGTCGATGGTCACCAGCAGGTCGCCGGTCCCCTTGGACGTCTTCACGCCTTTGCCCTTCACCCGCAGGGTACGGCCCGACGGCGTCCCCGCCGGTACGCGGACCCGCACCTTTTCGCCCTCGATGGTGGGCACTTCGATGTCGGCGCCCAGGGCAGCTTCCGGGAAGGTGACCGGGACGTGGATGCGGAGGTTGTCGCCGTCGCGCGTGTAGAACGCGTGTGGCTGGACCGAGACGGTCACCACCAGGTCGCCGTTGCCGGCAGGACCGGGCTGGCCCTTGCCGCGTACCCGGACCTTCTGGCCGTCCTTGATGCCGGCAGGGACGCGGACGTCGATGACGTCGCCGCTGGGCTCGCGCAGGCCGATGGTGGTGCCGCGGATGGATCCGGCAAACGAGATGCTGGTGGAGGCGGTCCGGTCAGCACCCTTCTGCGGGGCGCGCTGGAAGCCGGGAGAGCCACCGAAGCCGCCGCCGAACAGGTCGGCGAACTCGGGTGGAATGCCGCCGGCGGACGGGTTGAAGCCGCCCGCGTGCCTGCCGGTGTTGCCCGTGAAGAGGCCGCCGAACAGGTCCTCGAACCCGCCGTTGCCTCCGCCGGCACCTCCGGGGGCGAAGCGGGCTCCCCCGCCCATCGCCCGGATGGCGTCATACTGCTGCCGCTCGTCGGGATCGGAAAGTACGGAGTAAGCCTCGGAGATGTCCTTGAACTTCTTCTCGGAAGCAGTGTTCCCCGAGTTGGTATCAGGGTGGTGCTGCCGCGCAAGCTTCCGGTAGGCCTTCTTGATGTCGGCATCGGAAGCGTCCTTGGCAACACCAAGGATCTTATAAAAGTCCTTGTCCACCCAATCCTGGCTAGCCAATGGCGTTTCCTTTCTCGTTCAAACCTTTAGTCCACGGCGCCGTTACGCTCCGCTGGATAGGGGGCCGTGCCCGCTCCGCGGTGCCCGCCACGCCGCGGCCCCCTATCCAGCTGCGCGCTGCGGTCATCTCACCTTAGGCGAGATGACCGCTGAGCGACGGACGGATAAGGGGCCCGGGAGTGGCATCGGGCCTGCCGGAGCCGGGTGGCTAAGGATCGCAGATCCTCAGCCACCCGGCGCAGGGGCGGGGCCCCTTATCCGTTCGGCGCGGTCCCAGCGGAGGCGTAGCGCCGGAAGTACCCCGACTAAGCCGGAACAGCCACAATCACTTGTGCCGCGCGGAGGACGCGGTCGCCTGACTTGTAGCCGGACCGGAGCACCTGGCTGACGGTGTCGACTTCAAGGTCCTCGCCGGGCTGCTGGATGAGGGCCTCGTGGATGTTCGGATCAAACTCCACGCCGGTCTCATCGATCCGTACCAGGCCGTAGGTCTTCAGCGCGTTCTCCAGCTTGGTGGCGATCGCGGCGAACGGTCCGTCCGTGAGGTCACCGTGCTGGCGGGCGGCGTCGATATCGTCCAGGACCGGCAGCAGCGAGTTCAGGACACCGATGACGGCCATCTCCCCTGCCACCGCCCGGTCGCGTTCAACGCGCTTGCGGTAGTTGACGTACTCGGCCTGCAGGCGGAGGAGGTCGTTCTTCAGCTCGGCTGCCTCGGCGCTGGTTGAGCCTGCGGGAACACCCTGGGCCACGGATTCCTCAGCCGGCACGTCGACGCCGTTGAGGATTTCCTCAGCCTGGGCCAGCGCATCGCCGTCGGAGTCCTCGGAACCGGTACCGGGGGCAGACTGGCTGCCCTCAGCGTGACCGCCCTCGGGGTGCCGGGCCTGGCCGGTCACCGGGTCAACCTTGCGGTTGTCCCGGATGACCGGTTCCTGGTGGCCGTTGCCCTGCTGCTCCGCGCGCTCCTGGCTTGTGGATGAGTTGTGCTCTTCCTCGTTACCGTGATGCGGCATGGTTACTTCTTCGCTTCGTCTTCGTCGATGATTTCGGCATCGACGATATCTTCGTCGGCCTTGTCACCTGCAGCACCACCGGCAGCGCCTTCAGCACCTGCAGAAGCACCGGCACCGTCCGGCGAACCGGCCTGGGCGTAAATGGCCTCGCCCAGCTTGGTCTGCGATGCCTGCAGCTTCTCGAAGGCGGACTTCACCGCGGCGTCGTCGGTGCCTTCGAGGGCCTTCTTGAGGTCGTCGACGTCGGTCTGGACCTCGGTCTTGACCTCTTCAGGCAGCTTGTCGGCGTTGTCGGCGATCAGCTTGTCTACGGAGTAGGCGAGCTGCTCGGCGGAGTTGCGGGTGTCGGTAGCCTCGCGGCGGGCCTTGTCCTCGGCAGCGTGCTCCTCGGCGTCACGGACCATACGGTCGATGTCTTCCTTGGAGAGCGCGGTGCCGCCGGTGATGGTCATGGACTGTTCCTTGCCGGTGCCCTTGTCCTTCGCGGAGACGTGGACGATGCCGTTGGCGTCGATGTCGAACGTGACCTCAACCTGGGGAACGCCGCGCGGAGCCGGGGCGATGCCGGTCAGCTCGAACGTGCCCAGCGGCTTGTTGTCGCGGGTGAATTCGCGTTCGCCCTGGAAGACCTGGATGGCCACGGACGGCTGGTTGTCGTCAGCGGTGGTGAAGGTCTCGGACCGCTTGGTGGGGATGGCGGTGTTGCGCTCGATCAGGTGCGTCATCACGCCACCCTTGGTTTCGATGCCGAGGGACAGCGGTGTGACGTCGATCAGCAGGACGTCCTTGCGCTCACCCTTCAGCACGCCGGCCTGCAGGGCTGCGCCAACGGCCACAACCTCATCGGGGTTCACGCCCTTGTTCGGCTCCTTGCCGCCGGCCAGTTCCTTGACCAGTTCTGAGACGGCGGGCATACGGGTGGAGCCACCGACGAGCACGATGTGGTTGATGTCGGAGAGCTTGATGCCGGCTTCCTTGATCACATCGTGGAACGGCTTCTTGGTGCGCTCCAGCAGGTCCTTGGTGAGGTCCTGGAACTTGGCGCGGGTCAGCTGCTCGTCCAGGTGGACCGGGCCGTCGGGGGTGACGGACAGGTACTGGAGCGAGACGTTGGTGCTGGTGGAGGAAGAGAGTTCCTTCTTGGCCTGCTCAGCTGCTTCGCGGAGGCGCTGCAGGGCAATCTTGTCCTTGGACAGGTCGATGCCCTTGACCTTGAGCTGGTTCAGCAGGTAGTCAACAACACGCTGGTCCCAGTCGTCGCCGCCGAGACGGTTGTCACCGGCGGTGGCCCGCACCTGGATGGTGGAGAAGTTGTCTTCGTCCTTGCCGACTTCCAGCAGGGAGACGTCGAAGGTACCGCCACCGAGGTCGAAGACCAGGATGAGTTCGTCTTCCTTGCCCTTGTCCAGGCCGTAGGCGAGAGCCGCCGCGGTGGGCTCGTTGACGATGCGCAGGACGTTCAGGCCTGCGATTTCGCCGGCTTCCTTGGTGGCCTGGCGCTCGGCGTCGTTGAAGTACGCCGGAACGGTGATCACAGCGTCGGTGACCTTTTCACCCAGGTAGGACTCGGCGTCGTTCTTCAGCTTCATGAGGATACGCGCGGAAATTTCCTGCGGGGTGTACTTCTTGCCATCGATGTCCACCTTCCAGTCAGTGCCCATGTGGCGCTTGACCGAAGCGATGGTTCGCTCGATGTTGTTGACGGCCTGGCGCTTGGCGATCTCGCCGACCAGGACCTCGCCCGACTTGGAGAATGCAACGACGGACGGCGTGGTGCGGCCACCCTCGGCGTTGGCAATAACGGTGGGCTCGCCACCTTCGAGAACGGAGACGACGGAGTTGGTGGTTCCGAGGTCAATACCTACTGCACGTGACATGTGTTGCTTCCTTCTTTCCTTGGAAACTTGCTGGCGCCCCGATGATTGAGCGTTCTGCACTCAACTTTACTCAGGGCGCCAGCGATGTCAATCCAAGTTGAGTGAAGTACGCTCAACTTTGATTTAGGCAGGAAATCGGAAGGGTATCTTTTCCTTGAAATTCCGGGGTTAACGGACGACGGCGGTCCTCCGTTCGCTCTTGGAGAACCGCGCCGCCGGGGTGCTTTAGTGCTGGGTTGCCTGCCGCTGTTACCGTTCGCTGTCAGTGTCGCCATGCAGGGGGCCGCGTTCCTCGGCAGTGGTGTTGACCTGCCCGTCGGTGAGCCGCTCGCGGACAGCATCCGCTTCATGGGCAGCACCGGCAGTACCGGCATCGCCATAGTCCCCATCCGGGTATTCGGCATCCTGAAGGTTCCCGGCAGGCTCGCCCACAGTGCCGGCGTCCCCGTAGTCGCCGTCCACATACTGCCCGCCCTCGCCTTCCAGGCCGGGGGCCGTGCTTCCCCTGCGGGCCTCCTCGCCGGGGACTTCCGGGTTCTCAGTCATGGTGCATCTCTCCTCTGAGTTGCGCGTCCATGCGGGCGCACTTGCAGTCTAATCAGCGCGAACTTCCGCCAACAGGGGCGGGTTTCCCTCGCTTGCAGGCAGGGCCACCCCTCAGCCAGGCGTGTCACGCACGGCATGCTTTTAGCCCGGCAGCGCCGCCGCGAGCCCGGAAAACCGGGACCGCGGCGATGACGGGAGCCCAAAAGCATGCTGTGCGTGACGCCGGGAGCGGGACTACCGGCGTCCGGCGCCTTCAAGATCGGTTTCGGGACTGTCGCTGGAGTCGCGCTGCGCTGCGGCGTCCAGATCCGGCCGCCCCAGCTTGCCCGGCCACCAGATCCGCGGACCGATGTCGTAAGCGAGGGCGGGGACCAGCAGCGAGCGCACCAAAACCGTGTCCAGCAGCACTCCGAAGGCCACGATGAACGCGAGCTGCACCAGGAACATGATCGGAATGACCCCCAGCGCCGCGAACGTGGCGGCCAGGACCACCCCGGCGGAGGTGATCACGCCCCCGGTCACACCAAGCCCGCGAAGGATGCCGGGCCGCGTGCCGTGCTTCCGGGATTCCTCGCGGACCCGGCTCATCAGGAAGATGTTGTAGTCCACGCCCAGCGCCACCAGGAACACGAAGCCGAACAGGGGAACGGTGGCATCTGCGCCTGGGAAGCCAAGGATGTTGTTGAAGACGAATGCGGAAACACCCATGGCCGCGGCGTAGGACAGCACCACCGAGAGCACCAGCAGGACCGGCGCCACAACCGAGCGCAGCAGCAGCATGAGGATCAGGAGGATCACGGTCAGGACAACCGGGATGATGATCACCAGGTCGCGCTGGGCGGTGGTATTGGTATCCAGCGCAGTCGCGGTCACGCCACCCACGAGCGCGCCGGGATCCACGGACTTCACATTTTCGCGAAGAGCCTTAACCGTCTCCTCAGCCTCCAGTGAATCCGCTGCGTTGTTCAGTGTGGCGTTGATCAGCACCTTTCCGTCGCGGACGTCAGGGGCGGTGGGAGCTCCCGGGGCTCCGGTGATGGGCACAGAACCTTGGGCCAGCAGATAAGCCTCACCGACGCCGTCGGCCGCCTTTACTGCGTCCAGCACTTCCTGCGCCTTTCCCCGGTCCGCAATCACGACGGCGGGGCTGCCGCTGCCGGCGTCGAAATGGCGCGCCAGCGCGTCCTGGCCGTCCACGGCGTTGGACGCCGTGAGGATAACGTCCGTCTGCGGGACACCGTTGGCCTTCAGTTGGAGCAGGCCGCCTGCGGCAACCACCAGCAGCAGGACCGAGGCCACCCAGACAGCCCGCGGCCGGCGCGAAACCAGGGAGCCGGTAGCACGCCACAACCCTTTCTGGCCTTCGAGCCCGGTAACAAGCTCCGGTTCACGCTGGTCCGCGGGGACGAGCTTGGGCCGGAACGGCCAGAATGCAGCGCGGCCCAGGAGTGCCATTAGGGCGGGAAGCAGGGTGAGGGCCGCAAACAGCGAGCAGAGGATGCCGGCCGCGGCCACGGGACCCAGCGCCTTGTTGGAGTTCAGGTCGGAGAAGAGCAGGCACAGGAGCGCGATGATCACGGTGGCGCCGGAGGCCAGGATGGGCTCGAAGGAGGCCATCCAGGCTTTCAGCACGGCAGCGGTGCGGTTGGTGGTGTGGGTCAAGGCTTCCCGGAACCTTGCCACGAACAGCAGGGCGTAGTCAGTGGCGGCACCGATCACCAGGATGGAAAGGATGCCCTGGCTCTGCCCGTTGAGCTGGATCCAACCGGCCTTGGCCATGCCGAAAACCAGCAGGATGGCCGCACAAAGCGCGAACACGGAGGTCAGCAGCACCACGATGGGCAGCAGGAGCGAGCGGTACACCACCAGCAGGATTACAAACACGGCTCCCAGCGCCACCAGCAGGAGGATCCCATCGATGCCTGCGAATGCCGCCGTGAGGTCAGCTGCCAGTCCTGCGGGACCGGTGACATACGTTTTGATGCCCTCCGGGGCTGATTCTGCGACGGTGTCCCGCAGTTCCTGGACAACCTCCTTCACCTCTTTGGAAGAGTCAATCGGGACGATGAACTGAACCGCCCTCCCGTCCTCAGACGGGATGGGCCCGATCACCGCGCTGCCCGCCTGGAGCCCTTCCAGCTCTGCACGGAGAGCTGCTGCTCCGGCGAGCTGCGCGGGACTAAGGGGCTGGTCGCCTTCGAGGACGATAACGCCGGGCACCTCGTCCGAATCGCGGAACTTCGATTGCCAGTCCTGGGCCTCGGTGGCCTCGGCACTGGCAGGCAGGAACGATGCCTGGTCGTTGGACGAGACTTCGTCCAGGCGGCCGAACGTGGGTCCGCCCACGCCTGCGAGCACCAGCCAGGCCAGCACGAGGATGACGGGGACCAGCCAGCGCAGCCAGAATGGCACGCGCTCTTTGGCCGGGGAATGGGATTTCATGATGCCTTCCGGACAGCGACGGGAGTAGGATTGATTCCATAGTAGAGTATCTCCATCATGGAGATAAGTGCTGGCCTAGCTTTTCTTTTGCGGCCGATGCCCCGAGCGCCCCCGCGGCTGAAGTAATATCCGTCAGTACGGCCGGGCGCTGCAGGCGCTTCGCCCGGCAATGACTCGTGCGGTAAGAATCTGGAGGTGGACGTGGCTGGCAACAGGACTCCCGCCGCGCCCGAACCTCCCGAGGGCCGGCCCGCGCGGGGCGCACCGCTTCAGGGACCGCCCCGCGGCGCCGGCCCCCACCCGCTGATCCGGATCCTTCAGGAGTTCACGCTCGAAGCCAACCGCTACGTGGACGCGGCGGGCGGGCGGAAGGACATGCACCGGACGGACCTGAATGCGCTGGCAGTCATCATGCGGCACACTGCAAGCGGGGGCAGCGTCACGCCCGGGCTGCTGCGGAAGGAGCTGAACCTCAGCTCTCCGGCCACCACCGCACTGATTGACAGACTGGACAACTCGGGACATGTCGTGCGGGAGCGGGACATCTCCGACCGCCGGCAGGTCCACCTCCGGATGACGCCCAAGGCCTTCGAGGAAGGCGGCGCCATTTTCGCTCCGCTCGCACGCCACATGGGCAGCGCGATGGCCCACTTCTCCCCCGAGGAACTGGAAACAGTCACCCGCTTTATGATCGCGATGGTGGAAGCCACGGTGGCAGCCCGGGAAGAACCGTCCGGCGCACCCAGTTCCCCCGCCCACCCCAAGTAAGTAGCAGCAAGTGTCGTTTTGACGCGGCAAAACGACACTTAGCGCAACCCAGTTGGGGGTAGCGTTTGCTTATGAGCGCGCAGCAGCCCGAAGACGACGTTTACACGCACGGCCACCACGAATCGGTGGTCCGCGCCCATGCCGCCAGGACCGCCGAGAATTCGGCCGCGTTTGTCCTGCCGCACCTCACCCCCGGAACTGCCCTGCTCGACGTCGGCTGCGGCCCGGGCAGCATCACCTGCGATTTCGCTGGCTTGGTGAGCCCCGGCAAGGTCATCGGCCTGGACCGCTCGCCGGACATCATTGCCCAGGCCAAGGCCCTCGCCGTAGAGCGTGAAGTAGCGAACGTCGAATTCGTTGCCGGCAACATCTACGACCTCCCCTTCGAAGACGAAACGTTCGACGTCGTCCACGCCCACCAGGTGCTCCAGCACCTGACGGATCCTGTGGAGGCGCTGCGGGAGATGCGCCGGGTAGCGAAGCCGGGCGGAATTGTGGCGGTGCGCGACGCCGACTTCCACGGCATGAGCTGGTACCCCGCCATCCCTGAGCTGGATGAGTGGATGGAGCTTTACCAGCGCATCGCGCGCAGGAACGGAGCAGAGCCCGACGCCGGGCGGCGGCTGGTGAGCTGGGCCCAGTCAGCAGGCTTCACCGACGTCGCGCCCACCAGCAGCAACTGGCTTTACGCCACGGGACAGCAGCGGCGGTGGCAGGCGCGCGTCTGGGGCGAGCGGGTGCTCCATTCCGCCTTCGCCGAGCAGGCCCTCGAATACGGCTTCGCCAATCCCGCGGACCTGGCCAGGATCTCTGCCGGCTGGCACCGCTGGGGCTCCACGGACGACGGCTGGTTCCTGATTCCCAACGGCGAGGTCATCGCGCGTGCCTAGTTAACGGCAAGCGCCAGCGCCAATATCCACATAGCCACTTTGCGGGCTGCCGCTGGTTGCTGCCCGGGAATATCGTCGGCCCATGAGCTACTACGGCGACAACGAATACTGGGCAGAACCATACACAGTGGAGGTTGACCAAGTAGACTTGGTCAACATGGGACAGTACAACGTCCAGGAAGCAAAAACGCGTTTGTCCGAGCTGTTGAACCAAGTGGAAAACGGCGAGGATGTGGTCATTGCCAAAGCCGGAAGGCCTGTTGCCCGGCTGGTAAAGATCGAACGCCCCCATAAGCGGGAACTGGGATTCCTGGGCCCCCTTCACATTCCTGATGAGTTCTACGAGCCTTGGAGCGACGAGGAGATGGGTGCCGCCCAATGATGCGGCTGCTCTTGGATACCCACGTTTTCCTGTGGGCGGTCGCGGAACCCAAGAGGCTGTCCACCAAGGCCAGGAGTTCCATTACCAAACTGGAAAACCAAGTCTTCGTCTCCCCGGTCACCGCTTACGAGCTGTCCTACAAGCACCGGCAAGGAAAGTTGCCTTTTGGAGCGGCAATCGTGACGAGCTTTGGCCGGCAGGTTGCCCACCTCTACGCCTCTGAGCTCGCTGTCTCGTCTCCCCACACCCTGGCGGCAGGACAACTGGACTGGGACCACAAGGATCCCTTCGACCGAATGCTCGCTGCCCAGGCGATGGTGGAGGGGCTTACCCTCGTTACCGCGGATGAAGACCTGCAGGCGTTCGGACCCGTGGCAACCCTCTGGTGATTGCGGCACTAAACTTGGCTGGTGCAATTTTCCCTGTGGCTCACCCTGGCCGGCGCCGGCGTCCTGATCAGTTTCACCCCCGGCGCAGGGGCCATCAACACCATGAGCAATTCACTGAACTCCGGGTTCCGGCGCTCCATGTGGGGAATCCTCGGCCAGCAGGCAGCACTGGTGATCCATGTGGTGATCGTGGCCCTTGGCGTGGGCGTCCTGGTGGCCAGCTCGCCTATCGCCTTCAATGTCATCCGCTATTCAGGCGCTGCCTACCTGGTGTATCTGGGCATCCGGCAATTCCTCGCCAAGCCGGATCTCGAGCAGGAGAAAATCGCCGGCCTTCAGAACGAGCCCGCCTGGTCCATCTTCCGGCGTGGATTCTGGGTAAATCTGCTGAATCCAAAGGCCATCATCTTCTTCCTGGCCTTTATGCCCCAGTTCATCCGGCCTGAACAACCCCTCCTGGCCCAGTACGCGGTGTTGACGGCAACGATCGTCGCCATCGACGTCCTGGTGATGTGGTTCTTCTTCGCGGCGGCCGCCAGATCCTTTGAGCGGTTCACCCACAGCGCCCGCGGGCAGCTGGTCCTCAACCGCTCATTCGGCGTTCTGTTTGTCGCCGTGGGAATCCTGCTGGCCTTCCTCCACTGAGCACCCCTGAGCCACGCGGCAGCAGGGCGATGACGGATAAGCACAGTTTCTTTACAAAATAGTCATGCATTATGAACTCACCGCTAGCCAACAGGGCTCATTAGCACGCATGCTTAGCTTATGAACTCAGCGTCGAGCCCATACCGTGTTATCGCCGTCTGCACCGGGAACATCTGCCGGTCCCCCATGGCTGAGCTGATGCTCGCCGCGGCTCTGGAACGCGAAGGGCTTGAGGGCCTGGTGACCGTTGATTCTGCGGGTACTACCGGCTATGAGGCAGGCCGGCCGATAGATCCACGCGCGGCCCGCCGCCTCGGCGCGACACAGCTCAACTGGGACAAACACATCGCCCGCGAGTGGCAGCACTCGTGGTTCCAGGAACGGGACCTGATCCTCGCACTGGACATTGACCACCACGCCTGGCTCAGCGAGTCCGCCCCGGACCAGGAATCCAGGAACAAAATCCGCATGCTGCGCAGCTTTGATCCGCGGCTGGCTGACAAAGACCTGCTGGACCAGGGCATTGAGGACCCCTGGTACGGCGGGCAGGCCGACTTCGACGTCGTCTGGCACCAGGTCCATAACGCCCTCCCCGGCCTGGTGGAATACATCAAAGGGGCCGTCCTGAAAAACACGCAGCTCCAGCGGCAGGCATAAGTCCCAGGCCCTGCTCCGGCAGGGCCGGCTCAATCGAAAGTGAAAGCCTGGCAGGGATACCGGTACGCTCTAATCCATGAGCCCAGCCCCCGTCATCATCGCCATCGACGGGCGCTCGGGGGCAGGCAAAACCACCCTCGCCATCGAACTGGCGGCACAGCTGCGCGCCCACCACAAGGTCTCCCTGTTCCACCTTGAGGACATCTACCCGGGCTGGAACGGCCTGTTGGCCGGCATCGACCGCTATGTCGCCACAGTCCTGGAACCGCTGAGCCTTGGCGGGGCGGCCACGTGGACCAGCTGGGACTGGGAAAGACATTACGACGGCGACTCCCGCGTCACGCTGCCCGCCGAGATTGTGATCGTTGAGGGAGTGGGGGCCGCCGCCGCCGCGGCCAGGCCCCTGCTCAGCGCCGTCATCTGGGCTGACTCCCCGGATGACATCCGCAGGACGCGCGCGTTGGAGCGTGACGGCGGAACCTACGAACCCTATTGGGACCAATGGGCGGCGCAAGAAGAGGAATGGCTGCGCGGCGACGACGTCCCGGAGCACGCGGACGTGCGCGTGCTGAACCGCGCTGACGGGTCCGCCCCGAGGGACGTGCTGCAGCTCCTTCCGTACCTTCCCGCGCTGGCCCCCGTACTGGCTCCCGAACTCTCGGCCCGGCGCGGCCTGGGTATACATGCCGAACGTCTGGACGCGCGCCCGGACGCAGCCACCCTGTTCAACGCCCTCTATGGCACTTCCGCCAACGCCGTCTGGCTGGACTCGTCCAACGCCGGCGCTCCGGCCGTGAACTTTCCCAAGGCCCGCCATGCTGCCCCCGCCGGGGAGGACCAGGCCGAATCGGCCGCCGCTGAACGCAGCCGATTCAGCATCATTGCGGACGACGGCGGGCTGTTGGGCCAGAAGGTGTCGCACCGTTCGGGCGTCACCAGTATCCAGGCCGGCAACGCATCAGCGACGGTGGAAGGCACATTCTTCCGCTGGCTGGACACCGTGTGGGGCGATGCTTCGGTCAGCACCCCGGATGGCTACCCAGGCGAATTCACACTGGGATGGCTCGGATGCCTGGGCTACGAACTCAAACGGGAAACCGGCGGAACCGATCATTCCGCCCCCACCCCCGATGCTGCCCTGATCTTCGCAAGCAGGGCCGTGGTCCTGGACCACGCCGAAGGCACCGCGTGGTTGCTGGCCCTGGACGCACTGGATGGCCCGGAATGGTTAGACAAGGCCCGTACGGCGGTCGAAGAGGCTGCCGTCCCTGAAGCCCGGGCGGGCGATGCCACCCCAGCCGGCGGCAGCACCGGCGTCGTCCTTCCCCAAGCGGCCAGGTTCACAAGCCGCGATACCGGCGCCGCGTACCGGGAGAAGATTGCGGCCGCCCAGTACGAAATTGCCGAGGGGAATACCTACGAGGTCTGCCTGACCACCACGTTGTCAGCCCGGATTCCCGCAACTGCGCTCGACCCCTGGCCGACGTACCTCGCCCTCCGCCGGAAAAACCCGGCGCCTTTTGCCAGCTACTTCCGGTTCGGCAGCCTGGCCGTGGCCAGCACCTCCCCCGAGCGCTTCCTGAAGATTGCGTCCGACGGCGGCATGCGCGCCGAACCCATCAAGGGAACCCGCCGCCGCGCCTCCAATCCGGCTGAAGACGCGGCGCTGCGCACTGACCTTGCGACGTCGTTGAAGGACCGCGCCGAGAACATCATGATCGTGGACCTGCTGCGGAACGACCTCAGCCACTTCGCCGTCCCCGGCTCCGTGACCGTCAGCCGGCTCTGCGCCATCGAAAGTTACGCCACCGTCCACCAGATGGTGAGCACCATCGACGCCCGGCTGCAGCGCGGATCCTCCCGGGCCGAGGCCGTGGCAGCATGCTTCCCGGCAGGCTCCATGACCGGCGCACCGAAAATCAGCACCATGGCCATCCTGGACCGGCTGGAAGGCGGCTCACGCGGGCTCTATTCCGGGGCCATCGGCTACTTCTCGCTGAATGGCGCCACGGACCTCGCCGTCGCCATCCGGACCCTGGTGATCAACCGCGCAGGTGACGGGACCGCAGATCTGACCCTCGGCGTCGGCGGCGCCATCACGGCCGACTCAGTCCAGGACGAGGAATACGAGGAAATCCGCACCAAGGCCTTCGGCGTCCTCTCCACACTGGGTGCAGAGTTCCCCGACGCCTGACACTCTTCGAGCCGCTACTGGACCGTCGCCGTCAGCCTGGCCACGTTGTCCACGTACCGCGTGGCCAGGGGCCGCTTGATCCAGTCGGCCAGCTTGAGCTCATGCGAGATGTCCCGGTAAGTGTCCTCGATGGCGCGCATCTTGGTGACAATGTCCTCCCCCAGCAGCATCACCGACACCTCAAGGTTGAGCGAGAACGAGCGCATGTCCATGTTGGACGAACCGAGAACGGCAACCTCGTCGTCAATGGTGAAGTGCTTGGCGTGGAGCACAAACGGGGCCTTGTACAGGTAGATCCGGACGCCGGCCTCCAGCAGGGCCTCATAGTATGAGCTCTGGGCGTGATGGACCAGGAACTGATCGCCCTTCTCCGAGACGAACAGCTCCACGTCCACGCCCCGCTGCGCGGCAGTGGTGATGGCGTAGAGAAGGGAATCGTCCGGGACGAAGTACGGGCTGCAGATGGAAATCTTATGCTGGGCCGAATAGATGAGCGTGTTGAACAGCCGCAGGTTGTTCTCGGTGATGAAGCCCGGGCCGCTGGGCACTACCTGGGCCGTGACGTTGCCCGGGTGCGGGTTGGCCGGCAGCTGCAGCTGGTGCTCCAGGGACTCGTCGGTTTCGCTCAGCCAGTCCGTGGCAAAAACAACGTTTAAGGTGGTGACGATGGGTCCGCGAAGGCACGCCATCAGCTCCACCCATTCACGGCCGGCCTTCCGGTGGCGGGGGTTGTTGTAGGAGGGCTCGATCAGGTTCTGCGAGCCGGTAAAGGCGATTTCGCCGTCGATCACCATGATCTTGCGGTGGTTGCGCAGGTCCGGACGGCGCCACTGGCCATGGATGGGCAGCAACGGAAGCATGCGCTTCCACTGGATTTTGCCGGCCCGAAGCCGCTTGAGCAGGTTACGGTAGCCCTTCACGCGGAGGGTGCCGATGTGGTCGAACAGCACCCGGACTTCAACACCACGTTCGGCGGCTTCCTCCAGGGCGGTCATCAGGTCGTCAGTGATGTGGTCCGTGCTCATGATGTAGAACTCGGCGTTGACGAACTTCTTCGCGTTCCGCACCGCCTTGGTCATCTCAAGGATCGAGTCCGGGTAGCCCGGGATCAGGTCCACGGAGTTTCCGTCCACCATCGGCAGCGAACCCAGCCGCCGGTTCAATTCCGCAGCGGAACGCACCCATTCCGGTCCGGGATAGTCGCTTTCGACGTCGGCCAGGGAGGAAATTCCGGCCCTCACCCTTTCATTGACCTGTTGCTGCTGCTGCCGTCGGCGGCTGGACAGCTTGAAGTTGCCGAACAGCAGGAACAGGATGATGCCCACGAACGGGACAAAGAAGATCCCCAGCAGCCATGCCATGGCGGTAGTGGGCCGGCGGTTGCCGGGGATGATGCCAACCGCGAGCACCCTGATCACCAGGTCGGCGACGGCCAGCAGCACCACCACCCACGTCGGAGCGGTGCCGGCAAGCGAAAATGGCCACAACACGTGAATAACCCCCGGAGGACGGCTCCCGGCGGACGGGTTCCGGCCAGGGCACTCCGCCCAGCTTATCCGTGAGCGCCGCACTAAGCTGGACCCATGACCTCTCCAGCCGCCGTGGTTCTCGCCTTCCTCGATCCCGCCTTCCCTGACGGCCGGTTTGCCGATGCGTCCAGTCCCCAGCTGCTGGTGACGGACCAGGGCGCCACCCGGGGCGACGGAATCTTTGAGACCATGCTCGCCGTGGGGGGTACTGTCCGGAAGATCCAGGCACATCTGGACCGCCTTGCCGGTTCTGCTGGGGCGCTGGATCTGGCAATTCCCGGCGAGGATGAGTGGCGCCGCGCCATCGCCGCAGCGGTGTCCGAGCACCGGGCCCAGCACCCGCCCGCCTCCGCCACCGACGACGAACTGGTGGTGAAGCTCGTTGTGACCCGCGGTGTGGAGGGAGCGTCCGCCCCTACCGCCTGGGTGCAGGTGTCCCCTGCCGGTGCTGCCGGCCGCCGCCAGCGCGAGACCGGCATCGACGTCATTCTGTTGGACCGCGGTTACGACAGCGATGTTGCCGAGCGCGCCCCCTGGCTGCTGCTGGGCGCCAAGACCCTCTCCTACGCGGTCAACATGGCCGCCCTCCGTTACGCCCGCAAGCAGGGCGCTGACGACGTCATCTTTACTTCCTCCGATGGCCGCGTGCTTGAGGGCCCCACGTCCACCGTGCTGATGGCACACGTGGAAACGTCCGACGACGGGACATCCCTTAAGCGCCTCATCACGCCCCTTCTGGACAGCGGCATCCTCCCCGGCACCTCGCAAGGCGCGCTGTTCGCCGCTGCCAAGGCCGCCGGCTGGGAGTTGGGCTACGGGCCGCTGGAGCCGCAGGACCTGCTGGACGCCGACGCCGTCTGGCTGATCTCCAGCGTGCGGATGCTGGCGCCGGTAAACCGGATCGATGGCAAGGAAATCGGCACGCCCTCACTACAGAAGGAGCTGACTGCCGAGCTGAACGAGCTTTTCGCCGGCATTCAGTAACCTTTCCCGGGTACTAAGCATGGCCTTAGGGTATGGTCATGAACCCTGACGCGGAGCACACCGGGAAACTGACCTTTGACGACTGCTGGGAACTGCTTGAAGGTGACACGCTGGGCCGGCTCGCACTGGTTGTGGACGGACACCCCGAGATTTTCCCGGTCAATTACGTGGTGCACCGCCGGAGCATCGTCTTCCGGACCTCCGGCGTGACCAAGCTGTGGAACGCCAAGGAGGAACGGCCCGCCGCCCTGGAGATCGATGGCTACGACCCCCACACGGAAGAAGCGTGGAGCGTGGTGGTGCGCGGGGATACGGGCATCATCGAGGACCAGGCTGACAAGGACGCGGTGGACAGCCTGGGGCTGGAGCCGTGGGAGCCGGGCGAGAAAGCCCACTACATCAGGTTGTCAGCACGGGCGCTGACGGGCCGCCGCTTCAAGGTGAACACACCGGACGTCTGGAACACGCGCAGTACTGACCGGCGCCGCGCGTCCTTCGAGTAAATGCCTTTGGCCAGCAGCCCCTCGTGCAGCGGGCGTTCCCCTAGGCGGACGAGCGAACCGGCTTCTTGGAGAGCTGCCCTTCAAGCCCTGTGAGCAGGATGGTCAGGCCCTGGTCCAGCTCTTTTTCTCCGTCGTATTCGGAAAGGTTCGGCGCCAGCGCCCTGAGCCGGGGAAATTCCTTGGCCGGGAGCCTGTGCAGCCCGAGCCGCAAGAGCGCTTCGTTTTCTTCCGGATCCACCACAAACTCCTGCAGTTCGTTCAGGATGTGGCCGTAGAGGAAGCCATAGTAGGCGCGGTAGACATGCAGCGCCCCGGCCGGATCAAACCCGGCCCCGCTGAGCAGGGAGAGGATCTGCTCCAGCGGGCGCAGCGTGCCCAATGGCCTCAGCCCCAGCGGCGTAGAGAGCGGCCGCGTGACCAGCAGCGGCACTACGTTGGGGTGTTCAAGCGCGAGCTGGCGGAGATTGTGCGCAATCTGCCGCAGCTGCGCTTTCCAGTCGGGGTCCTCTGACTGAATCGACAAGTCGTTAAGTACCAGCTCCGAGACTCCGTCAAGCAACGCTGCCCGGTTCTCCGCATAGCGGTAGAGGCTCATGGGGTCGCGGCCCAGTTCCTGGCCAAGGCGGCGCATGGTCAGTGCGTCCAGGCCTTCGGCGTCCACCAGTTCGAGCGCTTTGGCCAGCACCAGCTCACGGCTGAGCCGGGCCTTGCGGGCGCGGTCTTCAGTGCCTGAAGTCTTTGGCGGCGGCATGTGTTTTTCCGTTCTGGAACTAGCGGCATGTGCGGCCTGAACATAATTCCAGACGCTTGCCGTATATGTAGTCTACGGGTACAGTCTACAGCGTAGACAAGGTGTTAGCGCCGCCTTGGACCATCGATTCCCAAAGACTCGATCAACACTCCATTGCCTTGTGCACGGCTTTGAGTTCCCGCTGCTGTAGCCGAACGGCGGCACCACGCACGTAGCGAAGGGACGCCGTCATGGCACATTCGCAGTTCGATCTTTTCCTCCAAGAAGCCACCCACCTGGATAAGGCCTACGACCACAGCCTCGACGACGACCGCCTTTACGGCCTGTACACCAGCTGGTGCTTCATTAACCAGCAGAAGCCCGGCAAAGAGTCTGTTTTCTGGGCAGCCATGAAACACCGCATGCCCGCAGGTCACAGCGGCCTGCGCATGAAGGGCCCCGCAGCCGCGGATTACATCCTGACGAGCTACCCGGGGCTCGTCTAAGCGCCTCGTAATGCGCCAAAAAAGGCGTGAACACTGTCCCCGGCGGGGCAGGTGTTCACGCCTTTCGCGTTAATGCTCCCTGCCGGCCGGCCCGCGGCCCTCCCTGCGAAGCCCTCAGGTGGGGATGATGCGGAAGAGGAACCGCGTCCGGACCATCACCCAGAGGAGCCCCAGGACCAATGCGTACGCCGCTGTGTTGATCCAAATGTCGCCCTGGCGCAGTGCCGGTATGTTGGCGATGACGGCAATGAGGACCACATGGATGATGAAGACGTACAGGGTGGCCCGGCCCAATGGAATCAGGAACCAGCCAAGGGCGCGTGCCACCGGCTTCCAGTAGGCCGTCAGGAATGCGTAGGCGGCTACCACCAGCACCAGGACGTTCAGGAGTCGGCCGGGAGCCAGGTAGGTGCGGCCAAAGAAGAGGTCGTACATGCTCCGGTACACCGTGTCCGGAATGATGGCCAGCCGTACGTCGAAGCCGTTGGCCAAATAGGGGTTGCCCCAGGACAGGAACGCGAAGGCGAACGCGGCAGCCGTGCAGACTCCCACAACCCAGGTGTGGTCAGTGAGCCACGAAACGATGCGCTGCCGGTGGAAGCCGGCCACGAGGCCGACCACAAACAGGACCTGCCATACCAGCAACGGGAATGAGTCCTCAAACTGCGAGGGCAGGATCCGGAACCTGGTGACAGCCCCTACCGCATACACGGCCAGGGTGCCGGCCAGCACCCACACGGCCTTGCCCCGGTTAAGCGCGGCAAGGATGAGCGGGCTGACGAGCAGCAACACCACGTAGAGGCCCATGACGTTGAACTGCCAGGGACCGAATTGCAGCAGCAGGATGGCGGGCAGGACCTGCGGAGGCACCGGGAACTGGAACAACGAGCCCATTCCCGCGTAGAGGTCATAGGTGCGGCCGGCGCCGTTGTGGCCCGCGCCGCCGGTTCCCTGGTCAACGAAGGTGGTCAGTGCATCGGTCTGGAACACAGGCACCAGGGAGATCAGGAAGACGCCGATCAGCACGGCGAGCGCCGTTACATAGAGCTTGCCTGCCCGCCGGGATGTCAGGTCCACCACGGTTCCGAAGTCCGCGTTCACCCTGGGTCCATAGACCATGCCCACCACGATGCCCGAGAAGAGGACAAAAAGCTCGGCCCCGGAAACGAAACCCACAGCTTCCTGGGTCAACAGCTGGAACAGCGACGTCATGCCCAGGTGGTTCACCACCACAAACACAATGGCCATGCCGCGCAGGAGGTCCACCCGCGAATCCCGCTTTGAAGGATCCGTGTAGCTCCAGGCAGTTGCTGTGTTGACCCTGCGGGGGACCTGCCACAACGCCACCAGGAGGATCAGCAGCGCCGCACCCACAGTCCAGGCGGCGGCGCCGGTGAGTGTGTTGGCCCGGACGTATCCGCTGCCGGCCGCAACCTGGGTCACCGGGCCGGTCACCATGGAGGACGTCTCTAGACGGTCCCGGGCGGCGGCCGCAACCGCAGGGCTTCCGGTGAGCAGCCAGTCAATGCTTGCCACCCCGGTGTCCCTGGTGCTGGTCCGCTCGTCCCAGACTACGGCCGCCGTTTTGGCGAAGTCCCTGGAGGTGGCCGTACCCAGGACCTGGTCCCACCAGCCCGCCTTGATGTCCACATCCGAGGCGCCGCCGGATGCCGGGCTGTAAAACGCAGCGGTCTGCAGGACGAACGGCTTGTCCTTCCCTGCCGCATATGTGGCGTAGAAATCTTCCCCGCCGGAGGTTGTGAGCATTTCCTGCAGTTCGTTCGGCCGCGGCACCGTGTTGACCGGCGCCCCGCCGGCAGTGTCATCGTGGAACGCGGTCAGACCCACCCAGTCCACGGCATCGTCCCCGGGATAATACGGGGCATACGCCGCGTCCGAACCGTTCCACGCATCGTCGCGGTTGCTATCGAGGAGGGCGAAACCCTCGCTGCCCGGCGCAGGAGCGTTCCGGTTCCGGACAAATGGGTAGCCCGTTCCCAGGTATGGCTCCCACACCATCGACGTACGGCCGCCGGTATCCTCAAAGGCCCCAGCGACGGCCCGGAAGGCGGACCGATAGGCGGCCGGCTGCTGGCCCCACTCCACCCAGCTGGCATTCATATCGGGGGCAAAGCGGATCAACACCTCGCCCTTGAAGTTCGCAGTCAGCTTCCGTACCTCGGCGGCAAACGATGCGGCGGCCTCGGCGGTGACCTGCTCCAGGGCGATGCTGGGCTTGACCGTCAGCATGGCGTGGGCGCCCTGCATCCCCGATTGCTCCAGGAAGCCCCTGATGTTCTCCTCCTCCGAGCCGCGGAAGGGTAGGGCGATGTCATGCCCGAAGAGCGCCGGGGATGCTCCCAGCCTGTCTGTAAAGCCAGCCGCGGTGTCCTCGCCCCATTCGAGGACTGCGCCCAGAAGCGGCTTGCCCTCGGCCGCGACGGTGTCTGCAGCACGGGCGGGCCCGGCGGGCAGTATCACTGCCAGGACGGCAATCAGCATCGCGGCAAGAAGGGCAGCTGCGGCGCGGAGAAGGGACTGTCGGGTGAGTTGCCTGCGGCGAGTTGGCAGACGGCCGTGTCCTAAAAGGTGTTGCAGTGCGGCGGCTGTTGGCGTACTGATGAGGACCCCCAAGGACTTTGCTCCGACTGCCGGGGCGGCGCCCCACAAGAACCCTATCTGCCCGGAAAGCAGCCACGGGCGCCAGGTGCCCTGAGCCGCCCGTGGTGACTCCCGCCGTCGTCCGTTCCGGGAACCGTCTGCACGTGCGCCCGAGTTGCTCCAGCAGCGCTTCGGTTACGGAACATGACGACGACGGCGGTGCGGGCCCACGTGCCAAGTGTTACGTTTTTGGGGAGTAATGAGTACCGGCGCCAAGCCCTGACTGGCCGGTCGGCAACCCTCCTTCCGCGGCGGGGTGCCTCAGGTGAATACTCGGCATATCGACCGATTCGAGCTGCAAGCGTGAGAGAAGGAGATCCGTCATGTCAGACGCCCCTGCCAACGAAGAAAAACTGGCCTACCGCCTTATCACGGGGCCTGATGACCGCTCCTTCTGCGAGCGGATTTCCGCCGCCCTGGCCGAGGGCTATGTGCTGCACGGAAGCCCCGCCGTCACGTTCAACGGCAGCACCGCCATCGTGGCGCAGGCCGTCGTACTGCCGGCAGCGATCGCTTCCGCTGATGCCGCGGTGGCCACTGCGGTGGATGAGCTTGAACTGTCAGGCGAAGACCTCGAGTTCGCAGGCGAGGGCCACGCATGAGCTACGCCGGCGACCTCACTCCCCAGGAAGCCTGGGACAAGCTACAGCAGGGTGCCATCCTGGTGGACGTCCGCACCGAGGGTGAATGGGCCCATATCGGCATCCCGGACACCAAAGCCACGGACAACGATCCCCTGTTCATCCAGTGGACCTTCCCGGGCGGAATCCCTAACCCCGACTTCATCAAGGACCTGAGCCTGCAGGCCCCCGAGGATGGCTCCACTGAACTGCTGTTCCTGTGCCGATCCGGCCAGCGGTCCATCGCTGCCGCCATCGCCGCCACACAGGCCGGCTTCACCTCCTACAACGTGCTGGAGGGCTTCGAAGGCGAGCCGGACCGCTACGGCGAACGCACCGTTAATGGCTGGAAGAACCGCGGCCTGCCAACCAACCTGGGAAAGAACTAAATGACCTTCAACGAAGACGCCCCCGGCTGGAGCCCTGACACCCAGGCCGTCCGCGGCGGACTGGACCGCACCAACTTCCAGGAAACCAGCGAGGCGGTGTTCCTGAACTCGGGCTTCGTGTATGAATCCGCCGCCGCTGCCGAGCGCGCCTTCACCGGCGAGGACGAGCGCTTTGTCTACTCCCGCTACGGCAACCCCTCTGTGGCCACCTTCCAGGAGCGGCTCCGACTCCTTGAGGGCACCGAAGCGTGCTTTGCGACCGCGTCCGGCATGTCGGCGGTTTTCACCGCCCTGGGCGCCTTGCTGGCTGCCGGCGACCGCGTGGTCGCCGCCCGCTCACTCTTTGGCTCCTGCTTTGTGATCCTCAACGAGATCCTGCCCCGGTGGGGCGTTGAGACTGTCTTTGTGGACGGCCCGGACCTCGACCAGTGGCGCGAAGCCCTGTCCCAGCCCACCACCGCCGTTTTCTTCGAATCACCGTCCAACCCCATGCAGGAGATCGTGGACATCGCCGCGGTGAGCGAACTCGCCCATGCGGCGGGTGCCACCGTGGTTGTGGACAACGTTTTTGCCACTCCGCTGCTGCAGCGCTGCGGCCAGTTGGGCGCCGACGTCATCGTCTACTCCGGGACCAAGCACATTGATGGCCAGGGCCGGGTCCTGGGCGGTGCGATTTTGGGAACGAAGGAATTCATCGAAGGTCCGGTCAAGCAGCTCATGCGCCATACCGGTCCGTCGTTGTCCGCCTTCAACGCCTGGGTCCTCACCAAGGGCCTTGAGACCATGGCCCTGCGTGTGAACCACTCCTCCGCCTCCGCGCTGCGGATCGCCGAGTGGCTGGAGCAGCAGCCTGCAGTGAGCTGGGTGAAGTACCCGCTCCTGAAGTCGCACCCGCAATACGGCCTTGCCGCCAAACAGATGAAGGCCGGCGGAACGGTGCTCACCCTCGAACTGGCACCATCGGGCGGGCGCTCCGGCAAGGAAGCCGCCTTTGCACTGCTGGACGCCTTGCGGATCATTGACATCTCCAACAACCTGGGAGATTCCAAGTCCCTGATTACGCATCCGGCCACCACCACGCACCGCGCCATGGGGCCGGAAGGCCGCGCTGCCATCGGCCTCAGTGACGGAGTTGTTCGGCTGTCCGTGGGGCTTGAGGACGTGGACGACCTGATCGGCGATTTGGAACAGGCACTGAAGCAGATTTAGTGCTGGCCGGGGCTCGGTTCGGTGCCGGGTCCGGGCACGGCTCGGGCGCTGGATTGCATTAGTGCGCCTGTGCCGGGAACCTGCGCCGTGTAGGGGGGCTCAGAAGTTCCATATAGAAAGGTGGACGACTACTTCGTCGCCTTGGCCGATCTTGGCTTTGTCCCTGATGTCCTTTTTGACGGGAAGCAGGTAGGAGCCGCTCTTTGTGTCCCGGAAGAGGGAAGTCTGCCAGGAGTGTCCACCGGTTTCGGCCGTGACCTTGATAGAGCCAAACGCTTTGCTCGCACCGGCAGTTTGAACCCGGACGTCATCTGCGACCTCGGGAGGCAGGGTCAGAAAATGCCAACCAGCCTCGCCCGGATAGAGCCAGAGTTCGGCCTTGAAGGAATACGACGGCTTCACGCGCCGAGTATGGCATTTTTCAGGCCCTGCATGAAAGGCACCCAAGGGTTTCGAGCCGCCGGCACCCCTGCCCCACAACTGTCAGACCCCTATTAGACGATGTCTTTATGGGAATCCTTGCGGGCGAGCATGGCGGTGACGTGCTGATTTCGCCTGCCTCGCCCGCTGCTCCTGTACCCCCACCAGCCCCCGGACCTATGCCCGCCAGAATTGTCAGACCCCCATTAGAAGATGTTTGTATGGGAAACGGCACGGGAACGGCGGCAGCGATGGAAGGCATTCATGCCTCCACTGCCCGGCTTGATGCCCTGTTCCTCGAAGATCAGCGGCTGGAAGCTGAGACCGTTGCCGGCGCCGCTGCTTGTGGCGGAGCTGTTGTGGATGTGCTGCAGCGTCGCTAT
>NZ_JARVSG010000019.1:0-151502 GCF_030209335.1 Pseudarthrobacter sp. fls2-241-R2A-168 | reverse complement strand
TGACCTCTGGGTTATGAGCCCAGCGAGCTACCGAACTGCTCCACCCCGCGTCGCAAGAACTACTTTACCGGGAGGTGAACAGCAGGCCAAATCGGGAGGGCGTGATCTCCGTCTCGCCGGCCCGGCACCCGCTCCGAAAGGAGCGGGTGCCGGCTGCCGTCGTCGGAATCAGTACCCGTCCATCAGCTGCCCGGCGAAGGCGACGGCGTGGCTTCCGGTGTCGCCGAGGACGCCGGGGCCGGGGTGGCCTCAGGCGCGGCCACAGGGATCTTCGCCTCAGCCTGCACGGCCTTGTCCAGGGCCGCCGAAAGCCGCTTCTGTGCCTCGCCGTAGCCGGCGAAGTCGCCACCGGCCAGCGCGGACTGGCCGGCCTTGATCGCAGCGTTCGCTTCGTCCAGTGCAGCCTTCAGCTCAGCTTTGGCGTCCGCTCCTGCCGGAGCCGGAGGTGCTCCAGGTTCGGCGGGCGTCTGGCCGTTGTTGTCCGAGTCGCCTGCGGCTGCTCCGGAATCGCCACCGAAGAGCTGCTTCAGCGCCTCATCCAGGGTGGGGGCAAAACCGACCTTGTCGCCGAAGGCCACCAGGACGCGCTGCAACGTGGGGTAGGACGTCTCACCGGTGGACTTCAGGTACACCGGCTGGACGTAAAGGATGCCGCCGCCGACAGGAAGCGTCAGCAGGTTGCCGTTGAGCACGTCCGATGCGCCCTGGCGGAGCAGGTTGAGGGCCTGGGACACAGTGGGATCGGAGTTGAACTTGTTCTGCGCCTGGCCGGGGCCAGGGACCTGGATCTCAGGCGGAATCTGCAGCAGCCGCAGCTTGCCATAACTGTCGGCCTTCACGCCGGCCTGGTTGCCGGCATCGGAATCGGCAGCAAGGAAGCCGTAAAGAACGTTGCGGGCGTTTCCGTTGACGATCTGTGGAATGTACGACGACGTCAGCTGGAAAGCGGGCTTGTCCTGGTCCGGCATCTGCAGCGACATGTAGAACGGCGGCTGCTTGACGTCGGTGTCCACGGTGGGATCCGCCGGCACGCTCCAGGCGTCGTTGGTCTTGTAGAAGCTGGATGGATCAGTGACGTGGTACTGCCCCAAGAGCTGGCGCTGGACCTTGAACAGGTCCTCCGGATACCGGACGTGGCTCATCACATCGCCCGACATCTCCGAATACGGCTTCAGCGACGAGGGGAACACTTTCTGCCAGGACTTCAGCAGCGGGTCCTGGTCATCCCAGGCGTACAGGGTGACCGAGCCGTCGTAGGCATCCACCGTGGCCTTGACCGAGTTGCGGATGTAGTTGACCGTGCTGTTGGGCAGCGCGACGGCGCGTCCCGACGTGGTCTGCGTATCCTCGGTGGCGTTGGAGAGTTGCTCCTGCTGCGAGTAAGGGTAGTACTGGCTGGTGGTGTAACCGTCCACGATCCACTTCACGCGTCCGTCCACCACGGCAGGGTAGGCGTTCCCGTCCACGGTCAGGTAGGGGGCCACCTTCTCCACGCGCTCACGGGGATTGCGGTCATACAGGATCTGGGACTCAGCGTTGACGCCGTCCGAGAGCAGCAGGTCCGAGGACTGGAACTTGATGGAGTAAAGCACCCGGTTGAAGAACGTCCCAACGTTGGGGCCGCCGTTGCCTTCGAAGGTGTACTGGGTCTCCCCCTCCCCTTCGCGGCCGGAGGGCCTGTCCTGCTCACGGGCCGGGGCACCGTCCGGGCCGCCTACAATCGAGTATTCCGGCGATGACTCACCGAAGTAGATCCGGGGCTGGTAGGTCGAATCATCACCGAGCACACCAGTTGAGGGAATGCCCGACTGCAGGAAGTCCGGCTTGCCGTCCACGGTGAATTTGTTGCCCTTGGCTGCCACCACACCGTAGCCGTGGGTGTATACCACGTGCTGGTTCAGCCAGCCCTGCTGGTTGGTGGCCACGTTGGTGGGGTTCAGTTCACGGACCGCGATCACAGTGTCCTGGATCTTGCCGTCCACTTCGTAACGGTCCACGTTGAGGGCGTCGGGGAACTGGTAATACGGCCGGTACTGTTCCAGCTGCGAGAAAGCGTCCGAGATCAGGTTCGGGTCCAGCAGCCGGATGTTGGCCGTGGTCTGCGCGTCCGGTGCGAGGGCTCCGGTGCTGGCGGTGTTGGTGGCGTCATACCGGTTCACCTGGATGGCATCGAGGCCGTAAGCCTTGCGCGTGTTGTCGATGTTGCGCTGGATGAATTCTTTTTCCAGTGTCTCTTCCGACGGACGCACCTGGAACTGCTGGATCACCCAGGGGTAGACACCGCCGGCCAGGATGGACGTGATGACCAGCATCGCGGTGCCGATGACGGGCAGGCGCCAGCGGCCGATGACCGCGGCGACGATGAACAGGATGGCAACCAGCGCCGCTGCCACGGCGAGGATGGCCTTGGTGGGGATGACAGCGTTGACGTCGGTGTAGAGGGCACCGGCCCAGCGGCCGCCGTTACTCTGCACTGCTGAATAACGGTCCAGCCAGAAATTGATGCCCAGGAGCACCAGGAAAGAAGCACCAGCGACGGCGATGTGGATCTGGGCGGCGCGGCTGGTGAAGATGCCCCGCTCCATGAGCCTGATGCTGCCGTACAGGTAGTGGGTGAGGATTCCGGCGATTCCGGCGATGACCACCACGCTGATCAGGAATCCTGTGATGAAGCCGAGGAACGGCAGGGTCATCAGGTAGAAGCTGATGTCCAGGTGAAATTGCGGGTCCTGCTCGCCGAAGGGCTCCTGGTTGAAGAAGAGGAGGACCTTTTGCCACTGGCTGGCGGCGGCGCTGCCGGCGAACAGGCCGAAGAGGACGGGCAGGCCCACCATCACCACGCGGCGGACCGGTTCCAGCTGTGCCTGGTAACGGTTGAGGTTGTCCCGGATTTCAGAGTCCGGCGCGTACACCGGACGGGACTGGTATGCGATGCGGATGGCGAAGAAGACTGCCAGGAACATCACGGCGAATCCGCCCAGGAAAATGCCGATCCTGGCCAGGTTCTCGGTGACGAACACTTCGATGAAGCCGAGCTGGCGGTACCAGAGGACGTCGGTCCAGACGTTTGCGAAGAAGATGAAGCCCACAACCACCAGGGCAACAACGATCAGGGTGGGCGTCAGCGCGCCGCGTCTTGAAGGGGGTTTACCTGTGGACATGGTGCTGGCGGGTCGGGACAAACTCGGTACCTCATAGCTGGTCGGTCAGATGATGCGTAGCGTGCGTGCGAGCGACGTCCTTACCGGTCAAACGCTGGTTCAGCCGTCATAATTGCCACGAGTGGCGGTAGAGCTTAGTTCCTGCCCAGTCTAGTTGGTTGTGCACGCCGGAAGGCCGGACGTGTCCTGGCCGGACCCGGCGAGTTCGACGGCGTGCCTCGCCTCTGCGAGGTTCCCGACCTTTATCACCTGCAGGCCGTCCGGAACATGCCCCACCACTTCCCCGCAGTTGGCGGCGGGGGCCAGGAACAGCGTGGCTCCCCCGGACCGTGCCCCTTGCATCTTCTGCCCGATACCGCCGATGGGGCCCACAGTTCCGTCCGGGGTGATGGTGCCGGTCCCGGCAATGTGTTTGCCGCCGGTCAGGTCGCCCGGGGTGACGGTGTCGATGATGCCGAGCGAGAACATGAGCCCCGCGCTGGGCCCTCCCACTTTGTCCAGCGAGATCTTCACGTCAAAGGGGAAGGTGAACAGGTATTTGAGCATCACGCCAAGGATGAAGCGGCCTTCGCCGTTGTCCTTGGGCGTAATGGCCTGGCTGACCTCCTGGCCGCCCCGTTCCACCACCACTGTGGCGGGCGCGCCTTTTCCTGCCGCCAGTTCCTCCTGGATGACGGCCAGGGAGGTGATCTCCTTGCCGTTGATGGTTTTGAGGATGTCCCCCGGCTCGATCTTCCCGGCCGCGGCGGAGTCATTGGACAGCCCTGCCGCCTGCAGCTGCTGCCCGAAGGGAATGTCCAGCTCATTAAGGGCGGACGCCACCGCGTTCTCCTGTGACGTGGTCATGGCCACCGAGCTCTGCTCCTGCGCCTCTTCCTTGGTGGTGCCCGTGGGATAGATCATTTCCACGGGATACACCGCTTTGGAACGGTCAAGCCAAGCGGAGAAAGCGCCCAGGATGCTCACCGGCCCGTTGGGACCGCCGTCGACGTAGACGGTGGTCAGGTCAAGGTTTCCGGCCGCCGGATAGGTTTCCCGGCCGGTGACGCTGATGACAGGGCTTCCCTGGTTCTGGCCCAGCGTGTTGAATGTGGGGCCGGGAGATTCAATGACATAGGGCACCGGCAGTGTTCCCGCGGCAATGCCCAGGCCGAGGGCGGCCATGCCGGCCACCATCATAGCGGAGACCTTTGGATGCCGGCGGGCCGGTTCAGTGAGTCCCGCGTCGGCGGGTGGGAACTGTCCTGACGGCGCACCCTCAGGTGCGCGGCCGGCGTCGTACTCATCTTTTTCCGCCTGCCAGGGGCCGGGCTGGAGGTCGGCAGCGTGGTCCTCTGAAGGGTGGCCGCCACGGGTTGTAGTCACTGGACCAACACTACGCGGTGCCCGGCGGCGGCAGTTCTTTGCCTACAGCGAACGGTAACGCGGTGCGGCAGACAGCCGACCGGCACCGGGGTACCGTGAAGGTTGAGCACCAGTCACACCGACGATCGGCGGGATCATGACCTCTAACCCACTTAATCCGTCCAACGGCGACGATACCCCCAAGGACCCGTTGACCGAGATGCTGCAAAACCTGATGGGCGGCAAGGGGATGGAGAATTTCGACCCCGCCGAACTGGCCAAGGCAGCCGGCCTTCCCAATGACCCCAACCTGCTGGCCCAGATGTTCTCCCAGGTGCAGGCCATGATGAGCGCGCCGTCCGAGGGGCCCGTGAACTGGCAGCTTGCCCATGAGAATGCCCGGCGGGTGGCAGCATCCAGTGCCGATCCGTCCGTGACCACACAGCAGTCCCGAGAGGTGGACGAGGCGCTGCGGCTCGCGGAGCTGTGGCTCGACCCCGTCACCGATCTTCCCGCCACCGGCCTGATCGGCCGGGCATGGTCCCGCGCAGAATGGGTCGAGGCCACATTGGGGACCTGGAAGAGGCTCACCGAGCCGGTGGCAAACAGCATCGCCAACGCGCTCTCCTCCGCCATGACGGAGCAGATGCCTGAGGAAATGAAATCCATGATGGGCGGGGCATCATCCATGCTCCAGAACATGGGCGGCGCGATCTTCGGCATGCAGCTGGGACAGGCCATCGGAGCCCTCTCCCAGGACGTGGTCAGCTCCACCGACATCGGCGTACCACTTGCCGACCTTGAAATGGCCCTTCTGCCCGTGAACATCGCCGCCTTCGGCGAAGGGCTCTCCCTGCCCGAAAACGACATCCGGCTCTTCCTCGCCGTCAGGGAAGCTGCCCACGCACGGCTCTTCGTCCAGGTCCCCTGGCTCCGGGGCCACCTGCTGGGCGCGATCGAGGCCTACGCCCGCGGCATCCACATCGACACGTCCCGGATTGAAGAACTGGCCCGGGACCTGGACCCCAGCAATCCGGAGGGCATCCAGGAAGCCCTGTCGCAAGGCGTGTTTATGCCACAGCGGACGCCTGCCCAGGACCAGGCGCTGGAGAAGCTCGAGACGGCGCTGGCCCTCGTGGAAGGCTGGGTGGACGAACTGACCGCCGCGGCCACGGACAAGGTGCTGCCGTCCGCCGGTGCGCTGCGCGAAACCGTGCGGCGCCGCCGGGCCACGGGCGGGCCGGCAGAGCATGCTTTCGCCGCTTTGGTGGGGCTGGAACTCCGACCCCGCCGGTTGCGGGAGGCCGCAACACTCTGGGCCACTTTGAAGGAAGAACGCGGCATTGAAGGCCGGGACGCGATCTGGCACCACCCCGACCTCCTGCCCACCGCTGAGGACCTGGACGATCCGAAGGGCTTCAGCGGCCGCCGCAAGCTGGCCGAGGCCAGTGACAGCGAAGTGGACGACGCCCTGCAGAAACTGCTGAGCGGCGGGTTTGACGCTACCCCGGCCGACGGGACCGAAGAGCCCGACAGCGGGGCGGCCGACGGCGGCGGTGACGTTGAGTCCGACGGCGGAGCCGAAGGTGGGCAGGGCGGAGCCGAAGGTGGGCAGGGCGGCCAGGATGGCCCCGACGGTGCGCCGAAAAGCTAAGCCGGCCTAGTCGGCGTCGTCCGTCCACGTTTCGCCGGACAAGGTTTCGCCGGGCCTCGTTTCGCCGGACAACGTTTCGCCGGACCAGGGCGCCTGCGCGGGTCCGGCGGCGCCGGCAACATCCGGCGTCCCGCTGTCCTTGAGCCCGCGTGCCATGGCGAAGGACACACCTTCCAGGAAGGCCTTCGCCCGTGCCGTCTCCGGATAGGCCTCGAGGAGCTTCCAGAACGCCGCGTTGTGCCCTGCCACCAGGAGGTGGGCGAGCTCGTGGAGCAGGACGTAGTCGATGACCCACTGGGGCATGGGACGCAGTTTGTCCGAAAGCCTGATGGTGCCTTCCGCCGGGGTGGCGGACCCCCAGCGGGAGTTCTGGTTGCTGACCCACCGCACCGACGCCGGCTTCGACCGCCCGCCGAGGTACCGTTCGGACAGCTGGGCGGCATGCGCGGCCAGGGCCGCATCCGAGGCCGGGCGTTTCCGGCCGGAGGCTGCGCGGCGCTCCCCCTGCTTGTGCAACTTGGCCAGCATGCGCTGGACCCATTCCCGTTCCTGGGCGGCCGTGAACCGCGCCGGGATGGCCACCACTGCCGTCCCGTTTTCCCAGAAAGCGGCAACCGTCCTGGTGCGGCGGGCAGAGCGGCGGACTTCAACGGGAGCGCCGTCCGCTGTGGTGATCACAGCGATGTGCTTTCGATAAGGACCCGGAGGACGTCTTCGCCGTAGCGTTCCAGCTTGGACGGTCCTACACCGGCAAGTGCAGCGAGTTCCTCCAGTGAGGATGGCTTTGCTTCGGCAATTGCTGTCAGCGTGGCGTCGGTGAACACCACAAAGGCGGGTACGTCGGCGGACAGGGCCGTTTCACGACGCCACGTCCTCAGGGCCTCGAAGGTCTGTTCCTCGTAGCTTGGGGGGCAGGAGTTGCAGCGCCCCACCTTCCGCTCGGCGCCCGTGCTGAGCATGCTGCCGCAAACCCTGCAGACTGCCGGGGCAGCAGCCTTGCGGCGCGGTGCCGGGCCTTTCCCGCGCGCACTGGAGCTGGCGACTGAATCGGGACGCAGCCCGTCAAGGAACCGGGAGGGCTTGCGGTTGGCCCGGCCGCCGGGGGTGCGGGCCGTGGACCAGGACAAGGAGAGGTGTTCGCGGGCCCGGGTGATACCCACGTAGAGAAGCCGGCGTTCCTCATCCACTGCTTCGGGCGAGTCGGCGAAGGAGATGGGCATGAGCCCTTCGCTGAGTCCCACCAGGAATACCGCGTCCCACTCCAGGCCTTTGGCGGCATGCAGGGAAGCCAGGGTGACGCCCTGCACCGTGGGGGCATGCTGGGCCAGCGAGCGTTCCTGGAGTTCGTTCACAAATTCAGCCAGCCCGAACTCCGGACCCCGCGACTGGACGAGTTCATCGGCGAGAGCCACCAGAGCCGCCAGGGACTCCCAGCGTTCCCGGAGTGCACCGCCGTTGTGGGGCGGTGAATCCGTGTAGCCGAGCGAGGCCACGATATCGCGGACCAGCTGGCCGAGCGGGTCGGGAGCCTCAGCGGAGACGGCGCGGGTGGCCGCGCGCAGCTGCAGGATGGCGTCGCGCACTTCCTTGCGGGCAAAGAAGCGCTCTCCCCCGCGCAGCTGGTAGCCAATGCCGGCAGCGGCGAGGGCCTGTTCGTAGGCCTCGGACTGTCCATTGGTGCGGAAAAGGACCGCCACCTCGCTGGCCGGGGTGCCGGCGTCGAGCAATGCCTTGATCTTCTGCGCAACAGTTGCGGCTTCCGCTTCGTCGTCCGAGCACTCGGTGAACTGCGGCGCAGGCCCGGCGGGACGCTGGGCCACGAGCTGCAGAGGGGCTGCCCACGCGGCGTCGGCCACGGGGCCGCCGCTGCGCCTGCCGGCGAGGAGATCGTTGGCGAGCTTCACTACCTGCGGAGTGGAGCGGTAGTCCCTGATCAGCTTCACTACATTGGCCTGCGGATAACGGGCCTTGAAGTCCAACAGGTGCTTCGGCGAAGCACCTGTGAAGGAGTAGATGGTCTGGCTAGCGTCCCCCACCACGCACAGCTCGTCCCGGCCGCCCAGCCAAAGCTCAAGGAGCCGCTGCTGCAGCGGGGAGACGTCCTGGTACTCATCCACCACAAAGTGCCTGTACTGCTCGCGCACGGTGGCAGCAACCTTCTCGTCCTCCTGCAGGATGCCCACGGTGATCAGCAGGACATCTTCGAAGTCGATGACATTGCGGTCTGTCTTGACGTCCTCATAGGACTGGAAGACCCGGGCCACGGCGGTGAGGTCAAACCCTCCGGGGGTGCCCCTGTCCTGCGCATTCTCGAGGTAGTTGGCGGGGGTCAGCATGGAGACCTTGGCCCATTCGATTTCCGAGGCAAGATCACGGATGGACGCCCTGTCCGTGCTCAACCGCAGCCGGCGGGCAGCCTCGGCGAGCATCTGGGCCTTGTGGTCCAGCAGGTTGGGAAGTGTCCCGCCAACGGCCTGCGGCCAGAAGAACTGCAGCTGGCGCAGTGCCGCGGCGTGGAACGTGCGGGCCTGGACGTTGCCTGCCCCGAGGTCGCGCAGCCGGCTGCGCATTTCAGCGGCTGCGCGCGCCGTGAAGGTTACGGCCAGCAGCCGCTGGGGCGTGTAGACCCCCGAGTGGACACCATAGGCGATGCGGTGGGTGATGGCGCGGGTCTTGCCGGTGCCGGCGCCGGCAAGGACACACAGCGGCCCGTTCAGTGTGCTGGCCACCTCGCGCTGTTCGGCGTCCAGGCCGCCGAGGATACGGTCCTCCAGCGATGCTGCGCTGTCAAAATTCTGTGTAGTCACTTTGCTGCTTTTTCGTCTCGACTACCGCGTGCTGGAGTCTGATGGGTAGATATGCTTCAGGCGCCTGTCAGGTCCTGAATGCGTCCGCCGAACCAATGCTCGATGAGGGAGCGGGCAATGGACAACCGGCTGGAGATGGTGATCTCGCCGGCGAGCACGGCTTCCTGGAGTTCCTCCCGAGTGAACCAGCGCGCCCTGGTGACCTCCACGCCGTCGGGCGTTGCCACGGCGTCTTCGGTGACGGCAGTAAATCCAAGCATAAGGGAGGCCGGGAACGGCCACGACTGCGAGCCAAGGTACTGGCACGCAGTTACCCTGACCCCAACTTCTTCGTGGATCTCCCGGACCACGGCCTGTTCCAGGGACTCCCCCGGCTCCACAAAACCTGCGAGCGTGGAAAAGTTCTTTGCATCACGTGCTCCGCCGCCGCCCAGGAGCAGGCGGCCGTCCGGGCCCACGACGGTGACGATGATGGCAGGATCGGTCCGCGGGTAGTGCTCGGAGGAATCCGCCGGGCAGCGCCGCACCCATCCCCCCGCCTCGACGTCTGTGGGGGTGCCACAGCGCGGGCAGTGCGTATGGGTGGCGTGCCAGTTGGTGATGGCGCTGGCTTCGACAAAAAGCGCCGTGTCTGTGGGGGTGAGGCCGGCGGCCACCTCGCGGAAGCCTGCCCAGGCAGCATTTTGAGGAATCCCGGCCGTCCCCGGTTCCACTGCCTCCGGCAGGACGAACAGCAGCAACTCGGTTCCAGGGGGAAGCTCCGAGTCCGGCAGGGCTGAGCCCAGGTAGACCGTCAACTGTGGGGCCGCATCTGCGGCGGCAAGGGCAGCGTGCAGTTCGCGGGCGTTCGGCAGGTACAGTCCCCCATCGTGGACCAGGCCCTGCCGGCCGGAAAGGACCACCGCCTTGGTGTCCGTTCCGGCAAGGAGTTCCTCCACCATTCCCGGCCGTGCCCGGGCCACCGATCCGCGGTCCACCAGCGCAGGCGGCACCGGGAGGACCGTGTCCATCAGGTGGTTCGCCGGCAGCCGGGCAGCTTTGCCGAGGTGGACCGGTGTGGCAGACTCCGCGTGGCTCATGTGTCCACCGTACTGACTGGGACCGACAAATGGATATTTGGGGGCGGCCGCCTGCTGCTCCAGGCTGCCTGGCCTGACCGGATTTGGACTCTATCTGAAGACTCGCCGTCCCCGGACCGGGGTCTTGGACTGCGCGCAATCTACCGTGGAACAGTGAGAAGAAAACCGATTGAACTGGCAGCCGTAGCAACAGCGGCAGTCCCCGGACTGACCCCAACGGCCGTTAGCTCTGCGCCGGATGATCCCGCCGACTTCGACTCCGCCCTGCTGCTCGATTCCGAGGGCAAGCGCTGGCGCGTCCGTTCGCCCCGGCATGCAGAGGCCAGCGCCAGGCTTGAAACGGAATTTCTTGTGCTGCGGGCCTTTGCTCCGGGCATCCGTGCCGAACTTCCCTTCCTGATGCCCACTGTGGCAGGCAGTGTGCGGCTGGGGACCCTGAGCACGTTTGTCTATTCGCACCTGGCCGGAAGCACGCGCAGCGTCGAGGAACTCACCGCCGGGCCGGATGTCCTGGCCCGCGAAATCGGTGTGGCCCTTGCTGCCATCCATGACCTTCCCCGTTCGCTGGTCAGCAATGCCGACCTGCCCGTCTACACCCCCAACGAGTTCCGCCAGCGCCGGCTCAATGAACTGGACCAGGCCGCCACCACCGGAAAAATCCCGCCGGCCCTGCTGCTGCGCTGGGAACATGCCCTCGAAGACGTGTCGCTGTGGCGCTTCAACCCCAGCGTGGTGCACGGCGACCTCCACGAGGACAACCTCCTGGTGGAAGGCCAGCGGGTCACCGCCGTGACCGGCTGGACCGACTTGAGGATTGGCGATCCGGCTGATGACTTCGCCTGGCTCGTTGCCTCCAATGAGCAGGACTTTGTTGATGCGGTGCTGGATGCCTACACTTCCAGCCGCAGGGATACCCCGGATAACCATCTGCTTCGGCGCGCAGCGCTGTCCGCCGAGTTCGCCCTGGCCCAGTACCTCGTGAAGGGCATCGCCTCGGATGACAGCGGCATGATCGCTGAGGCTGAGGACATGCTTTCAACCCTGGCCCGGGACATCGAAGAGTACGGCGGGCAGCCCATCAGTGTTGAGCCGCAGCCCGCGGCGACCGCCCCGGTTGGCGGCGGTACCGCTGCCCCGGCTGCCGGGCCGGAGCCTGTGGTGAGGGCGGCCGACGCCGGTCCAGCCGGTGCGGTGCCCTCCGTTACGGTGGTGCCGCTGCCCGTCCCCGCCCCGGTCCTGCCGGCGGTCCACGTCACCCCTATTCCGGTGGAGCCGCCGGCCGGGGTTGCCAGCGCAGACGCCGCCGTTGACGGTGGGGCCGGGAAGGACAACGGCGACCGGGGCCAGGAGGATCCTGGCACCACAGCTGAAGCCGCTGCAGGGCCGGACGATACGTCCACGGCGGCGATCTCCATCGTCGATCCCACCAGGAATTAGGGCGGCGCCGAAGGACTGAGGGCTGCGCTGACGATCCGCTCCAGCTCGCGGGCTGATCCGAGATCGTGTGGCCTTACCACCTCGTTGTCTGCAACGTAGAAAAAGGCGGCCCGCACCTCCTCCAGCGGTACATCCTTCAGCCGCGCCCAGGCCAGCCGGTACACGGCAAGCTGCACGGCTTTCGTCTTCAGTGCGCCAGCGGAGGGCCGCCGTCCGGTTTTCCAGTCCACCAGGTCCCACCTGCCGTCGGCATCGCGGAACACTGCATCAATCCGCCCGCGCACCACAACATCTCCCACGCGCGTCTCCACCGGCACTTCGACAAAGGCCGGTGACCGGTTTGCCCAGGGGGACGCCTTGAACGTTGCCACCATGGCGTCCAGGTCATAGGCGGCGTCGATGTGGTCATCGGAACCGGGAGCTTCGTCCAAGTCGAGCATGCCTGCAGCGCCGAAGTATTCCTCCACCCATGAGTGGAAGGCCGTTCCCTTCCGTGCTGACATCCCGGGTTCCCGCGGCACGGGCCTGCGGAGCCTCCCCAGCACTGCAGTTGCGTCCTCCCGCAGCTCCACCAGTGTGGAGGCGGAGATGTGGCCCGGAAGGTGCACATCGCGGCCGGCGGACCTCCTGGACCGGCGTTCCAGCAGCAGCGCTGCTTCCCGTGCCCATCCCCGCGCCACCCCGCTGAGCTGCTTGCTCTCGGATGTGTCACCGTCCTGTTGCGCCGCCCCGCCGAGAGCCGTAGAAGGCTCCTGTCCGTGGTGTTCCAGTGCGGCGAGCACCTTGGCTGCTGCGGCCTCCATGGCCTCGCGCCGTCCGGAGGACAGGCGCAGGCGGTCCCCTGTGCGCGGATCCACCGGGCCCTCGAGGGGATCGTAGGGCCAGCCGGCAACTTCCGTCTCCAGGGTCAGCGGGCTGGACTCCGGCAGGGAAGCTTCATCCTGCGACGCCGGATGGACTACCGCGGCAGGAGCCTTGCCGCCAGCAACAGTTGCCAGCGGCTCGAGCTCGGCAAGGAACGGCGACATGTCCGCCCGCCCTGCCCGGGATCCGACCCACGCGGAGCTCGATACCCACAGCACGTGCTTGGCCCTGGTGTACGCCACATACGCAAGGCGGCGTTCTTCCGATTCCCCGTGGGCCTGGACCGCGGCCTTGAATTCCTTTTCCGCGTCCAGCCAGCCCTTCTGGTCCGGCTGGTCGAGGTCCCACTGCGGAAGATCTGCCCTGTCGCCACGGAGCGGCCAGGGCAGGGCGGCCGAGCCGCTGCTCCAGCGGGAGTCCCTGTCGCTGGGAAAGGCCCCCGCATTAAGCCCCGGAACAAAAACGACGTCCCATTCCAGGCCCTTGGATGCATGGACCGTGAGGAGTTGCACGGCTTCGCGGTTGACGTCGGAGGCCGGCGCTTCCAGCCCGTTTTCCTCCGCAGCCGCAGCTTCCAGCCACGACAGGAAAGCCAGGATATCCACCCGCTGGGACGTCCGCAGGAACCCGGCGGCTGCGTCCTGGAACGCATCGAGGTTGCGGCGGGCCTGGTGGATGCTGATGCCCGGCCGCGCCGCCACCTCGATGTCCAGCAGCATGGCGCGCTCCACTTCACCCAAAAGGGTGGTGAGGTCATCGCCGAGGTAGCCCCGGAGCTGCCGGAGCTCGGCCGACAGGCGGGCAAGCCGGCCGCGCGCGGCACCGCTGAGCGAACGGCCGTGGGCAGACGTCCACCCCTCCCGCGGCAGCCAGTCCAGGGCTTCCACCAGGCTGGCACCGTCCGTCAAGTCCCCCTCAAGGACGGCGTCGCTGCCGTCGTCGGGCTGCTCGTTCATGGACCGATCGTTACCAGTCTGCACGGCCGGCTGCCCGCGCCGGCGCGCCAACTGGCTGGACCAGTCCCGCAGGGCCATCAGGTCAGCCGGACCGATGCGCCAGCGGGCACCGGCAAGGAGCCGCATCAGGGAATCGGATCGGCCGGGGTCTGCGAGGACACGCAGGGTGGCCACCAGGTCTACGATCTCCGGGGTGTCCAGGAGTCCGCCAAGCCCCACGATTTCGTAAGGGATACCACGTGCCTCAAACTGGCGCCGGACGGTTTCCATCTGGGCGCGGCGGCGGCACAGCACGGCGATGGCCGGGGGCACGGGCGTACCGTCCGGCTTCAGCTCAAAGTCCGTTACCCGGTACTTGAGGACGTCGTCCGCCACTGCGGCCGCTTCGTCCACATCGGTGCCGAACCGCCCCAGGACCACAGTGCCGTCGACGGCGTACGGGCTGGGCTGCAATGGCGGGACGTCAGCGGCTGCCGTCCCGCCTCCGCCGGGTGCGCTGCCCCCGCCGGCCGGTCCGCGCGCTGCGGCTGCCTTACCCAGGGACTCGGACATCACGTTTGCTGCCGACAGGATGGACCGCCCGTTCCGCCAGGCTGTGGTCAGGTAGGACGTGGGTGCCGGAGCCCAGTTCCCGGGTGCATCCGCAGGTCCGGTGCGCACTGGGAACTCTCGGACGAAATGGAAGAGCTGCCCCGCCGACGCCCCGCGGAAACCATAGATGGACTGGTTCGGGTCGCCCACCGCAGTCACCGCATGGCCGCCGCCGAAGAGGCGCGAAAACAGCACCAGCTGCGCGTACGAGGTGTCCTGGAATTCGTCGAGCAACACCACTTTGTAGCGTTGCCGTTCCATCTGTGCCGCCAAGGGAACATCCTGCGCCACCTTGGCTGCGAGCGCCACCAGGTCGCCGAAGTCCAGCGCTCCCCGCGCCCGCTTGGCCGCCGCGTAGCGGCCCACCATGTCCGCCACGCTGGCCCGGGTGCGCAGCATCCCGGCAAGCTCGGCCGCCGCCTGGGGAGGGTTCTTCTTTTTGTCTGCCATATACGGAAGGGACTCAAACTCCGAAAGCCGCGCCATCAGCCAGGCTTCCACGTCCTCGGGCTCCTGGAGGTGCTCCGCGCATTCGCCGGCGAGTTGGATAACGGCCTTGACCAGGGTGGATTTCGCAGCGCGGAAGTGGGTGTATTCGCCGTCGTATGCTTCCACCACTTCGCTGGCCAGCTGCCACGCCTGCGCGCCGCCGAGGAGGACCACGTCCCGTTCCACGCCGAGCCGCAGCCCGTAGTCGGACACGATGCCGCTGGCGAAGGAATGGTAGGTGGACACCTTGGGTTCCAGCGAATCGCTGGAGACCGGCTGCTGAGGGAACAACCGGAGCCCGCCGTCCTGGCCGGCCAACCGTTGCAGGGATGCCAGCTTTGCGCGTATCCGCGAGGCCAGTTCGCCGGCGGCCTTCCGGGTGAACGTCACGCCCAGTACTTCCTCCGGCCGTACCCAGCCGTTGGCGACCAGCCAGACCACGCGGTCAGCCATCGTGGCTGTTTTGCCCGACCCCGCGCCGGCGATGACCAGCCGGGGCGTCAGCGGTGAGCTGATGATGGCGGACTGCTCCGGCGTGGGAACGTTTTTCTCCCCCAGCAGCCCGGAAAGCTCTTCCGGGGTGAACCGCGGTTCGGGAACACCAGGCCTGTCCACGTTTGGATCCGGGCTCATTCCGTAACCTGCCTTCCCCGCACGCACAAAGGACACACTTCCGGCAGCCGGCAGCCATGGCCGCCGTGGCTCCCCTTGGAGGGGTCATGCCTGGCTTCGAATGTGCTGCCGCCCATCACGGCAGCGGCCTCCGTCACCATGTCCATGGCCCAGTTCTCCTGCGGATCCAACGGATCCTGCTGTTGGATGGCGGGACTCTTGGCCCCGGTCCCCAGCTGGGCAAGGACTGCGCCGCCTGGAATATTTGGGGCACTGCCCTCCCCGTTGTCGAAGCCCCCTGCGAGGACCGCAGCCTGGTAGGCGCCAAGCTGCGGATGAGCGGACAGCTCCGCCTTGCCCGGCTGGCGCTTACCGGTTTTGAGGTCCACGATGACCAGCCTGCCTTCACGGTCGATTTCCAGGCGGTCCACCTGCCCCCGAAGGACCGCTGCCCGGGCCGGGCCATCATCAACAGCCACCTCCGGGAGGGTCACATCAAAGTCCTGTTCCACGCCCAGCAGGCTCCGGCCCTCACTCCTCATCACCAGCACGTACTGGGCAAGCTTCCGCACCATCGCTTCCGCGCGCTGGTAATCCAGCCGGCCCTCCCAGTTGTCCTTCATGCCCAGGGCCGGCCAGCGGCGGACCAGCTCGGCCACATACTGTGCCCCCGATGCATCCGGAAGTTCCTGGGCGATGGCATGGACAAGCGTGCCCAGGCTCCTGGCGAAGTCGGTGGCGGCCTCACCTCCGGCGGCCTGCACGAACCAGTCAAGCGGGGACTTCCGGACTGTCTCCACCTTCGACGGCGACACAAACACCGTTCCGCCGGCCGGAACCACAGCTGCGGACGACGTCAGCGGCGGCAATGCCCACCAGCTGTCCGGATGCGCACCGGGGACCGGCGGCTCCGCAGCGGCCAGCCCCGCGAGGACCTTCACCGCTTCAGCAGCCTCAGCTTCATGCCTTCCGTCCAGCTGGGCATACTGCCGGAGTTCGGCCACGAGTGCCCGCAGGGTCATGGGACGTTCCACCGGTGTGAATGCCCTGCCTTCCTGGCCCGGATCCAGCGGAGCCACGTAGTCCAGGAACGAAGACGGCTGATCGTCTTCGGAGGAGACGGCGGTGCAGATCAGGAGTTCACGTGCCCGGGACACGGCCGTGGAAAAGCTGCGCAGTTCGTCGTAGCGGATATCCCGGAGCCGGCTCAGCGGGTCCCGCTGCATCGCATAGTCAACTCCATGCTCCACCGCATCGGCGTAGAGGGTGCTGCCCAGAAGCTCGCCGCGGAGCCGGGTATTGGGCCACACACCTTCCTGGAGGCCGGCCACCAGGACTACCGGCCATTCCCTTCCGGCTGCGCTGGCGGGCGTCATGAGCTCGACGGCGTCATCCACCTGGGCCCTGGCAGCCAGTGTGTCCATGGGGAGTTCCTGGTTCAGCAGGTATTCCAGGAACTGCTCCGGTCCGGCACCGGGCACCTGGTCGACGTAGCGCTCCGCTGTGTGGAACAGCGCCATCATGGCATCGAGATCGCGGTCGGCGCGGGCTCCGTGCGGTCCGCCCGCGAGCGCCGTCTCGGTCCAGGCGGCAGCCAGGCCGGTGGAGTTCCACAATGCCCAGAGCACTGACTCGGCGTTGGCGCCCGGTTCGGCGGCGGCCTGGCGGCCGGCTTGAATCATGCGTGCCGTGCGGCGTGCGGCCCGACCCTCCAGGCCAAGGGTGGACAGGGCACCGGGCTCCAGGAGGGCCTCAACGAGCAAGGTATCGCTGGCGCGTCCGCCTCCCCCCAGCAGCTCTTCGCGCCTCAATGATTGCCGCAGCCGGCGCAACTCGATGGAGGTGGCGCCCCCCACCCGCGACGTCAGAAGGGATACAGCCGTTTCGGGGGTCAGCAGGTCAGGATCGAGGGCAACGGCGAAGGCATCCAGCAGCGGACGCACTGCGACCTCATCCCGGACGGCAGATTCCGCTACCGGAACACGGACGGGAATCCCCTGGCCGGACAGATACCGCTGCAATTCACTGACCTGCGCCCCGTTCCGCACGATCACTGCCATCTCGGACAGGTCCCGGCCGTGGTTGATGTGCTGGTCAAGGATCCGCTGGGCAACGTACCTGAGCTCGTGCACTGGGGACGGCACAAGGTGGGCCTCCACCGCTCCGTGCGGCCGGCCCTGCACCGGCTCGAGCTGCCTGGCCAACTGTCCTCCGGCCCGCTGGGAAATCCGGCCCGCAACCCCCAGCCACGCTTCGGTCAGTTCAGGGGCGTGCCTGTGCGCATATCGGAGCGGACGTTCCAGGACCGGAATGCCCGGTGCGAGCAGCCCCGGCAGTTCCGCGACCAGGTCCGGCCGGGCTCCGCGGAACCCCTGGACTACTGTGTCCGGCGACGAGGCCACGTAGCAGTCCTGCCCACGGGCGATGTCCGCCAGCAGCTCGAAGACAGCGGGGTTGGCTTCCTGGACATCATCCACCACGATCAGCTGCAGCCGCGCACGCTCGGCGGCGAGGAAATCCGGGGCATCCTGGAAGACCTGGCGGGCAGCTGTAATGATGCCGGCAGGATCAAAAGCCTCAGGCATCCGCAGGTCAAGGACATCCCGATACTCGGCGTACAGAGCCGCGGCAGCCGACCAGTCCGGCCTGCCGCACCGCCGGCCAAGGTCCGCGAGGTCACCGGCGGTCAGGCCCGATTCGATAACGCGGTCGAAGAGCTGGCGCACCTCGTGCCGGAAACCCCGTGTTTCCAGCGCTCCTGCGAGATCGTCAGGCCAGGGCAGTTCCAGTCCCGGCAGGCGGTGGCCTTCAAGGAGTTCCTTGATGATGAGGTCCTGCTCCGGTCCGGAAAGGAGCCGGGGCGGCCTTGCGAGCGGCAGCACACCCTCGGCCTTGGCCCGGCGGATCACGTCAAAGGCATAGGACGCCCACGTCCGGGCGGGGGTGGTGCTGAGGCTTCTGTCGAGCCGGGCCGTGAACCGGTCCCGGAGGGAATCAGCCGCGAGCCTGCTGGGAGCCAGGATCAGTATCCGTTCGGGATCCAGGCCGTCGCGGGAGACCCGTGTGACTGCCGCTTCGATGAGGACAGTGGATTTACCCGTTCCGGGCGCTCCCGGAACCAGCACCGGCCCGGACCCCTGGGCCACGTCAACAGCCGCCTGTTGATCGGGCGTCAGCGACGGCGCCTCGGCATGGAGGTGCCGCGGCGGCAGCAACCTGAGGCCCGCAAAGCCCGGCGCACCCTGGCGCCCTGCATCCGCAGCCAGGGCGCCGTCGTCGTGCACGGCGCCCGGAAACGCATCGAATCCGGTGCCGGAATCTGCCGGTTCACGGTACTCGTCAAGCGGATCTGTAAAAGGAACTGTTACTGTCACGCCGACATTCCATCATCAGCCACCGACAATTGCCGGAGCGCGCGCTCAAGCTGGGCCGCAATTGTGTCGATGTGCTCAAAGTCTCCATCATTCGGGGCCCATCGCGCAGCTGCCAGGTCCACGCGCCAGGAGCCTTCCCCCGTTCGCAGGTAGGCCTCATAAGCGCCGCGGAGGGGGGTTCCCTCCTGCCGGTAGTGGCGGAGCGCTTCCGCACCATGGCCTTCGGGCGCGTGTCCGCTCGCTTTGAGGATCCGCCACCAGGGAACGCCACTGCCGTAGTGGCTCATAACCGAGCCAACCTGCCTGGGCCCGCCCGATCCCAGGAGTTCGGCGACGTCACCGTACGAGACTGCGGACCCCGGCGGTACCAGCCGCACGATGGCCAATACCGCCTCCACATACTCAATCCGCATTGATCCAATCTATCGGCAGTGGCGCTCCCGGGAATTGTCGGCGGTCCCCCTTAGCGTGGATTCATGAGCACCTGGAACACCCTCCCCCGCGCAGCCTTCGACCTCGAAACCACCGGACGCAACTCGCGTGCGGCCCGAATTGTCACCGCATCTGTCACAGTGGTGGACCACCAGGGCGACGTCATCGCGGAGCATGAGTGGCTGGCGGATCCGGGCGTCGACATTCCCACCGAGGCCAGTGACGTCCACGGCATCACCACTGAGCAGGCCAGGCGCGACGGCCGGCCGGCCCATGAAGTGACCCAGGAACTCGCGGCCGTACTCCAGGCCCTGTTCGACGACGGCGTCCCCGTCATCGCGTTCAACGCCAGCTACGACTTCACCGTGCTCGCGGCCGAATCAGCCCGCTACGGGGTGCCGCAACTTACCCGGTTTCCGGTCCTGGACCCGTACATCATGAACAAGCAGGTGGACCGCTACCGCAAGGGCAAGCGCACCCTCACGGCGTTGTGCGAAGAGTACGGTGTGGTCCTGGACAATGCCCACACGTCTGCTGCGGATGCCCTGGCAACACTGCGGGTCCTGGACGCCATGGCCGGCAAGTTTCCCAAACTCAGCATGCCGGCCAGTCAGCTGCACCAGCTTCAGGTGGATTGGGCTGTGAGCCAGGCCGAGGACTTCCAGGGCTACCTGCGCAAGACCAAACCCGCTGCCGTTATTGAGGGCGACTGGCCTGTACTCCCGCCGCAGGACGCCAGCACCGGCGGTTTTTAGCCAGGCCGGCCGATTCCCACAGAGATATCAGTCACATCGCTTCATAACCGGGCGGAATTCTTCACCTCAGGATTCGCTGGGCAGGCTGCTCTTAAAGCAGCTGCAAGCAGCTCGGAGAGCTTATCCGAACTTTATTCGGCCTTTCTGCGCTGCTGGCTCCTGATTATTCAGCCCACGGCCGCAAAAGGGCGAAGTGAGACAATTTAGTTTTGCGGTCACCCCTGCCCTGGCCCAGCTTGACCAGCACCGGGCAGGTGCCAGGCGCCACCAGCGCAGCCTTGCGGCCCGGTTGACTTATGACTCAATGAAAGCGACTACCTGATGAAAATCAAAGCGATGAAGTGGCTGACAACCGCTCCCGTGGCAATCGCCCTGGCGGTTTCCCTGGCAGCGTGCGGCTCAGGATCCGCCCAGCCGAGCGGCACCCCCACGGACGCCCTCGCCGGCAGCGACCAGCAGACGCTGGACAAATACACCACCGCCAGCGTTACCCCGGTGGACCAGATCGACAAGACCAAGCTGGGCCTGAACACCGAAGGCAAGCTCGAGGTGGGCACCCTCTCGGACGCCCCGCCGAACATCTTCATTGACCCTTCCGGCAAGTTCACCGGCTACGACAACGAACTGCTGCGCGCCATCGCCGGCAAGCTCGGCCTTGAGGTCGAATTCGTTGCCACGGACTTCTCTGCCCTGCTCTCCCAGGTTTCCACCAAGCAGTTCGACGTCGGGTCCTCCTCCATCTCCACCACGGACGCCCGCCGCCAGAATGTTGGATTCACCAACGGCTATGACTTCGGCTTCATGGCCGTGGTTGCCAAGACCGACAGCGGCATCAAGGGTTTTGCCGACCTGAAGGGCGATCTGCGCATCGGCGTGGTCCAGGGCACCGTCCAGGATGACTACGTCACCAACACCCTCAAGCTTGAGCCGATCCGTTTCCCGGACTACGCCACTGTTTACGCCAACGTGCGCAACGGCCAGGTGGACGCCTGGGTGGCCCCGTCGCAGCAGGCCACCGGCCAGGTCAAGGAAGGAGACGGCACCGCGATCGTCGAATCCGTCGTCAACACCCAGAACTTCACCGCCTACGCCGTGGCCAAGGACAACCAGCCGCTGATCGACGCGCTGAACTCCGGCCTGGACGCTGTCATCGCCGACGGAACCTGGACCAAACTGACCAAGGAATGGTACCCGGACCGCGAGATGCCGACTGACTGGAAGCCGGGCAGCAAGGCCGCCACGGTTCCCCAGAGCTGATTGAGCCGGGACGTTTATGGATCTCTTGGACCAGCTGGCTGACACCTTCTTCAACTGGGAGGAAATGGCCAAAGTCATTCCCGCCCTGCTCATGGTGGGCTTGCCCAACACCCTGATCCTGGCCGTTGCCTCCGGCATCCTCGGCTCCCTGCTGGGGCTGGGGCTGGCCATGATGGGTATCTCCCGCAATGCGGGAGCCCGTTGGGTGGCACGCATTTACACCGACATCTTCCGCGGCCTCCCGGCCATCCTGGTGATCCTGGTGATCGGGATCGGGCTTAGCCCCATTGCCCGGGAAATCACCGGGTCCCGGAACCCTTACCCGCTGGGCATCCTTGCCCTGACGCTGATCGCGGCCGCCTACATCGGTGAGATCTTCCGCTCCGGCATCCAGAGCGTGGAGAAGGGGCAGTTGGAGGCCTCGCGGGCGCTGGGTTTCAGCTACGGCAGTTCGATGCGCCTCGTGGTGGTGCCGCAGGGCATCCGGCGGGTCCTTCCCGCGCTGGTGAACCAGTTCATCTCGCTGCTCAAGGATTCCTCGCTGGTGTTCATGCTCGGCCTCGCTGCTTCCGACCGGGAAATCTTCCGGATCGGCAACGACGCCATGGCCAACACGGGCAACCTCTCACCGCTGGTGGCAGCCGGTGTGCTGTACCTGATCCTGACCGTCCCGCTCACCCACTTCGTGAACTTCATCGACAACCGGCTGCGTACCGGCAAGCCGGAAAAGAAGGAACCGGATGAGCTGGCGGCACCTATCGGCAAGGGGGCACAGGCATGACGGAATTCGCTTCCGGAACCCTGACCGGCAAGAACCTGCACCTCTCGTTCGGGCACAACCACGTCCTGCGCGGCATTGACCTGCACGTGGAGAAGGGCACCACAGCCTCCGTGATCGGCCCGTCCGGTTCCGGCAAATCCACGCTCCTTCGGGTGATGAACCGGCTGATCGAGCCGGACCAGGGCGATATCCTCCTCGATGGCCGTTCGGTCCTGAAGGACAATCCGGATGAGCTCCGGCAGCGGATCGGCATGGTGTTCCAGCAGTTCAACCTGTTCCCGCACAAGACGGTGGTGGACAACGTGTCCCTGGCGCTGCGGAAGCTGCGCAAGCTGTCCAAGGACCAGGCCCGCGCCGAAGCCTTGGAGCAGCTGGACCTGGTGGGCCTGAAGCACAAGGCTGAAGCCCGTCCGGCGAACCTCTCCGGCGGCCAGCAGCAGCGCGTTGCCATCGCCCGCGCACTGGCCATGAAACCGGAGGTGATGTTCTTTGACGAGGCCACCTCCGCGCTGGACCCCGAACTGGTCAAGGGCGTCCTGGCGCTGATGACCGACCTCGCGAAGGGCGGCATGACCATGGTGGTGGTGACCCACGAAATGGGCTTCTCCCGCAATGTGTCGGACACCGTGACATTTATGGACGCCGGCGTGGTGGTGGAGTCCGGTCCGCCCGAGAAAATCTTCAGCGCCCCGGAAACCGGGCGCCTCAGGGGCTTCCTCTCGGACGTCCTGTAGTTCTGATTCCGAAAAGAAAATCCCCGGTTGCGGAATGCAACCGGGGATTTCTTTTATCTCCACCGAGATGGCATTTAACGGCAGTTCCACGCTGCGGGACTACCGTTAAGTGCCATCTCGCGGGAGAGGAGCGGACGACGGCGGGACTCGCCCGGGTGTTTACCCCTGGGCGGCTGCGGCAGCCTTTGCCGCGGCGGGCAGGGCGTCGAAGATCCGGTTCATGGCGGCGTCGTCATGCGCGGCGGACAGGAACCAGGCTTCGAAGACGGACGGCGGCAGGTAGACGCCGGATCCCAGCATGGAGTGGAAGAACGGCGCGTACCGGAAGGTTTCCTGCGCCTGGGCGTCGGCGTAGTTGTGGACTCCGTGGGCCGAGGTGCCGAACGCCACAGAGAACAGGTTCCCGGCGAACTGGATGGAGTGGTCCACCCCGGCGGCGTCCAGGGCATTGGACAGTGCGGAGGACAGCTCCAGCGAACGAACGTCGATGAAGGAGTAGACATCCCGGGTGGCGTGGGTCAGCGTGGCCACGCCGGCGGCCATCGCCACGGGGTTTCCGGACAGGGTGCCTGCCTGGTATACGGGGCCTGTGGGGGCGAGGTAGTCCATCACGTCGGCACGGCCGCCGAGGGCCGCCGTCGGCATTCCTCCGCCGATGACTTTGCCGAAGGTGAGCAGGTCCGGCGTCCACGGCTCGGCCGCATCGGCTGCGCCGCCGGTCAGTCCCCAGTAGCCGGAGTAGCCGGTGCGGAAGCCGGTGAGGACCTCGTCCACGATGAGCAACGCGCCGTGCTCCCGCGTGATGCGGGACAGCCCAAGGTTGAAGCCTTCCTCCGGCGTGACCACACCCATATTGGCCGGCGCGGCTTCGGTGATCACGGCGGCGATGTTCGGGCCGTGGGTGGCGAACGCTTCCTTGACGGCCGCGAGGTCGTTGTACGGCAGCACCAGGGTTTCCGCGGCCGTAGCCTCGGTAACACCGGCGGAACCGGGCAGGGCGAGGGTCGCCACGCCCGAGCCGGCAGCGGCGAGCAGGCCGTCCAGGTGGCCGTGGTAGCAGCCGGCAAACTTGATGATGAGGTTGCGGCCGGTGAAGCCGCGGGCCAGCCGGACAGCCGTCATGGTGGCTTCGGTGCCGGTGGAGACCATCCGGAGGCGTTCAACGGCGGGTACGCGCTCTTTGACGATTTCCGCCAGGTTGGCCTCATCAGGGGTCGATGCGCCGAAGGAGAGGCCGCGGTCCACGGCGGCGTGGACGGCCTCCAGCACGGCGGGGTGCGCGTGGCCGAGCAGCGCCGGGCCCCACGAGCAGACCAGGTCCACGTATTCCTTGCCGTCGGCGTCGGTCAGGTACGGGCCTTTGGCGGAGACCATAAAGCGCGGCGTCCCGCCCACGGACCCGAAGGCGCGGACCGGGGAGTTGACCCCGCCCGGCATCAGCTGGCGGGCGCGGTCGAAGAGTGCCTCGTTGCGAGGATTGCTGGAAGTCATGGTTCCTATTCTCTCAGTTTGCCGGCTGGCTATCGGCGGCCAGCAGTTCTGCCACCCGGGGCATCACCTGCGTACCCAGCAGCTCGATGGAGCGCATCATCGCCGAGTGCGGCAGCGGGCCGTTGCTGTATTTGAAGTCGAAGCGGTCCACGCCCAGGTTCTGCTTGAGCTGGACAATTTTTTGCGCCACCGTTTCCGGCGAACCGACATAGAGGGCACCCTCGGGAGCGCACAGGGCCTCGAACTCGCCCCGTCCGGCGGGTCCCCAGCCGCGTTCGGCTCCGAGCTTGTTCCGCAGCTTCAGCCAATGCGGGAAGAGTTCCTCCCGGGCCTGTTCGTCGGTCTCAGCCACGTGCCCCGGGGAGTGGGTGGCTATTTGCTGCATGGGGTGGCCGTATTTGGCCATGGCGTCCCGGTACAGGTCCACCAGGGGCCGGAAACCGCGCGGCTGCCCGCCGATGATCGCGAAGATGATGGGGTAGCCGTACTGCGCGCAGCGGAGCACGGATTCAGGGGTTCCGCCCACGCCGATCCAGGTGGGCAGCAGGTGGTGCTCCAAGGGCGGGTATACGCTCAGGCCGGCGAGGGCGGGCCTGGTGCGGCCTTCCCAGTGCACCGGCTGCTGTGCCCGGACCTTGTCGAACAGTTCGAGCTTCTCCTCAAACAGGACCTCGTAGTCGGCGAGGTCCAGTCCGAACAGCGGGAAGGATTCGATGAAGGAGCCCCGCCCCAGCATCACCTCGGCCCGTCCGTTGGAGAGCGCGTCCACGGTGGAGAATCTCTGGAACACCCGGATGGGATCATCGGAGCTCAGCACCGTGACGGCCGATCCGAGGCGGATCCGGGTGGTCCGGGCCGCGGCTGCCGCCAGGAAGACCTCGGGCGCGGACACCGCGTAGTCCTTGCGGTGGTGCTCCCCTACCCCAAAGGCGTGAAGTCCGACGGCGTCCGCCAGTTCCGCCTGTTCCAGCAGCTGGCGCAGCACCCGGGCATGCGGCTGCGGGCTGCCGTCCGGGTTCTCGCCAACGTCGCCGAAGGTGTTCAGCCCCAGCAGGATCCGTTGCGGGCCAACGGGCGCTGTGGGGCTGGCCGGGACTTCAGTCATCAGGACTCCTTCAGCCAGCCGGCCAGTTCGGCGGCCCAGTAGGTCAGGACCATGTGGGCCCCGGCGCGGCGGATGCCCAGCACCGATTCGGTGATGGCGGCGCGGCGGTCGATCCAGCCGTTGGCGGCGGCTGCCTCGATCATCGCGTACTCCCCCGAGATCTGGTAGGCGGCCACCGGTACCGGGCTCATGGCGGCCACGTCGGCAACGATGTCCAGGTAGCTCATGGCGGGCTTCACCATCACCACGTCCGCTCCCTCGGCGAGGTCCAGTTCCACCTCCCGGAGGGCTTCGGTCCGGTTGCCGGCGTCCATCTGATACGTCCGCCGGTCACCCTTGAGCTGCGAGTCCACAGCTTCGCGGAACGGACCGTAGAAGGCCGAGGCGTACTTGGCGGCGTAGGCAACAACCGAGGTGTTGGTGTGCCCGGCCTGGTCCAGCGCTGACCGGATGGCGGCTACCTGGCCGTCCATCATTCCGGAGGGGCCCAGCATGTGGGCGCCGGCGTCGGCCTGGGCCACTGCCATCCGGGCGTAAATCTCAACGGTCCGGTCGTTGTCCACGTAGCCGTCGGCGTCCAGCACCCCGCAGTGCCCGTGGTCCGTGAACTCGTCCAGGCACACGTCGCTCATGATCACCAGGTCATCGCCGACCTCCGCCCGGACATCCCGGATGGCCTTGTTCAGGACCCCCTCAGGATCAAGGGAGGCAGTGCCCTCCGCGTCCCGGGTTTCGGGGATGCCGAACAGCATGATTCCGCCCAGGCCCAGCTCAACGGCTTCCGCCGCGGCCCGTTTCAGCGTGTCAGTGGTGTGCTGCACAACGCCCGGCATGGACGTGATCGGGTTGGGCTCAGCCAAGCCTTCACGGATGAACGCGGGAAGGATCAGCTCGGCGGGCGCCAGCCGGGTTTCAGCTGTCAGCCGGCGCATGGCCGGGGTAGTGCGCAGGCGGCGGGGGCGTTGGCTCGGAAATGTCATGTTCGACGTCCTTCACGTTGTCTGTGGAAAGTGTTTGTACCCGCTGGCGGATGTCCGCAACCTGCGGCCCACCGCCGTCATCCCGGGGCGAGCGCCGTCTCGACGGCGGCTACGAGCCCCTGCGGCGTGGGCTCTGCGGCGATGGCCGCTACAGAAAGGCCAAGCGCGGCGGCCTGTTCCGCCGTCGACCGTCCAATGGCCACCAGCCGGCAGCCGTGCAGCGGCGAGAGCGCATGGATCCGCCGCACCGCGCTGGGCGAGGCGGCCACCACGGCGTGAATTTGTCCGGCTTCGATTTCCGCGGCCGCTGCTTCCGGCGCCAGCAGGGAGTACGACGGCGGCACCTGGCCGGGTCCCCCGTCCTCCGCCGGGATGGCGAGCCTGCGCTCCGCTGCCGCCGGGTAATCAACTGTCCGGTAGGCGGTGACCGCCGTGACGAGGCAGCCTGCGGCCGTCAGCCCTTCGGCGAGCCGGGCCGGTGCGATGTCCGCCTGGGGCAGCAGGACCTTCCCGGCACCGGCCGGCCATACTTCAAGGAGCCCCGCCGCAGATTGTTCGTCCCTGGGCGTCAGTTCCACCGGCAGGCCGGCTCTTTCCAGGAGGTTCCGGGACGCCGGCCCCACGGCTGCGATCCGGGTGCCGGCAGGAATCCACTGCCGCAGGCTGAGGCCTCGTTCGGCCGCCTTGGCCAGGAGTACGTGGACTGTGGTGGCGCTGGTGACCACCAGCCAGTCGAAGGCACCGGCGCCCAGTGCATCGCAGGCCACGTCCAGTGAATGCTGGTCCGCGGCGCGTTCGAAGTCGATCAGCGGCAGCAGCACCGCCTGCGCGCCGGCTTCCTGAAGGGCCGCCACAAGAGGCAGCGAACGTTCCGGGCTGCGGGTGATCAGGACCCGCACTCCATCAAGCGGTTTGCCAGCTGGCGTGCCGGGACTGGAACCGCTGCCTGATGCGTTTGCGGGCATACTCATGCCTCCTCTGGAAGGGGACTCCTGACGGGGCGGAAAAGCAGTCCCATGGCGGGCTCAGGAAGCCTGCAGGTCTGCAATGTCGGCGGCACCGGCGGCCAGGAGGACCTCAGCGAGTTCGATGCCCAGCAGTGTGGCGCCCACTTCCGTCAGGCCGTCGGTTGCCCGCTTGTCCCTTACTGAAGCGGTGCCGTCCACGGCGCACACTACGGCTTCGAGGTGGAGCATGCTGCCCTTGCGGTAGGCGTACGCGCCCACGGGTGCCGCGCACCCTGCCTCGAGGCGGGCCAGCAGTGCGCGTTCGGCAGTGACAGCCAGCCGGGTGTCCGGATCATCCAAGGCGGCCAGTGCCTGTGCCAGGACTTCCTTGGAGCCTTCTGCAGAGCCCGGCCGGGGCGGGGCGTCGGCGGTGCGGCACTCGATGGCAAGCGATCCCTGGCCGGCGGCGGGCAGCATGACGTCTGTTTCGAGGAACTCGCTGACGGCGTCCAGCCGGCCGATGCGTTCCAGGCCGGCGGCGGCCAGCACTACAGCATCGAGGTCGCAGGACTTTCCCGGAACCACCTCGGAAGTGGCGTTGCCCGGCAGCCCGGGGACCCTGCCCAGGCGGGTGTCCACGTTGCCGCGGATGTCCTTGATGTCCAGGTCCGGGCGGGCGGCGCGGAGCTGGGCGGCCCGGCGGGGTGAGCCCGTCCCTACCGTCGCTCCGGACGGGAGATCGGCAAGCTTGAGCCCGTCACGGGCGCACAGGACATCGCGGACGTCCACCCGCTTCGGGGTGGCCGCCAGGCTGAGCCCCACGGCGGCGCCGGTGGGCAGGTCTTTGAGTGAGTGGATCGCCACATCGCACTCGCTGCGCAGCAGCGCGTCGCGCAGGGCGGCGACGAAAACGCCGGTGCCGCCCATCTGCGACAGGGAACCGGTGAGGACATCGCCGTCGGTCCTGATGTGGACGAGTTCCACCGGGAAGCCTCCGACGGCGGCCAGCTGGTCCGCCGTCTGCTGCGTCTGGGTGAGTGCTAGTTTGCTGGCGCGGGTTCCGATGCGGACCGTCACTGCTGCGGCGCTCCCCCGGCAGTATTGGAAGCGGCGGCGCCTGCCTGGCCGGCTGCGGCTTCACCCGGGTACGGGTCGTGGCCCGTGCCCACGGTGGTGTCCGCACCGGCGATGGTTGGCTTTTCGCCGCGGAAGTTTGCGCAGCAGCCTGGCCGGCAGACGTCGTACCAGGGCCCGAGGGAGGTGACGGCAGGACGTTCACTGATGTTGTTGGCCACCGTCCGCTCGGAAATCAGGTCCACGAGGCCGTTGACGAACTTGCGGTGCGTGCCGGGTGTGGGCACGCGGGTGGCGGCAAGGCCAAGGTCGGCGCAGGTTTCCAGGGCTTCGGTATCCAGGTCCCAGACGACTTCCATGTGGTCGCTGACAAACCCGAGCGGCACAATAACAATGCCCTTCACGCCCTGCCCGGCCAATTCCTCGATGGCGTCGTTGATGTCCGGCTCCAGCCAGGGCACGTGCGGGGCGCCGGAACGGGACTGGTACACCAGGGACCAAGGTGCGGTGAGGCCGGATTCCTCTTCGACACGCTGCATTACTGCGGCAGCGGTGGCCAGGTGTTGGGCCACGTAGGCCGAACCCTCGTCGAATTCGCGCGGTTCGCCCTCTGACCGGCCTGCAGCCTCGGCGTCCCGGGTGGGGATGGAGTGGGTGGCAAACAGGATCTGGACCGGCGCGTCCGGGGTGCCGGCGGCGGCGAGCTGCTCGCGGACGGAGGCCAGGCCGGCGGCAGTGCCCTCGATGAAGGGTTCCACGAAGCCGGGGTGGTCGAAGTACTGGCGCACCTTGTCCACCTCGAGCCTGCCGTCCAGGCCGGTTTCGGTCAGTGCCATGCCGATGTCCTCGCGGTACTGGCGGCAGCTGGAGTAACAGGAGTAGGCACTTGTGGTGACCATCAGGAGGCGGCGGTGCCCGGCGTCGTACGCATCCTGGAGGGTCTGCGGGATGTAGGGGGCCCAGTTGCGGTTGCCCCACAGCACGGGAAGGTCGATTCCGCGGGCGGAAAGTTCGGCCTCGAGGGCTGCCTTCAGTTCACGGTTCTGCTGGTTGATGGGGCTGATGCCGCCATTGGCGCGGTAGTGGTGTGATACTTCCTCGAGGCGCTCGTCCGGGATGCCGCGGCCGCGGGTGACGTTGCGGAGGAAGGGGATGACGTCCTCCTGGCCCTCGGGACCCCCGAAGGAGGCCAGCAGGACGGCGTCGTAGTTCTTTGGCGCCATTCGTCCTGCCTCGGTGACGGGGTTCACCGCCGTAATTTCGGCCGGTTCACGCGCTTCGAGCGGGCTCATGCGAGCACCTCGGCGACCTCTGCGGCCGAAATGCGGCGGCCGGTGTAGAACGGAATTTCCTCGCGGACGTGGTTTCGGGCCTCAGTGGCGCGCAGGTGGCGCATGAGGTCCACCAGGTCCACCAGCTCGGGCGCCTCCAGGCCCAGGATCCACTCCCAGTCGCCCAGGGCGAAGGAAGAGACCGTGTTAGAGATGACCTGCGGGAAGTCGCGGCCCAGCAGGCCGTGGTCGCGGAGCATCTTGCCTCGCTCGGCCTCCGGCAGGATGTACCACTCGTACGAGCGCACGAAGGGGTACACGCAAAGCCACTCGGCCGGCGCGACGCCCCGGGAGTATGCAGGAGTGTGGTTCTTGGCGAACTCAGCCTCGCGGTGCACACCCATGGCTGACCAGACAATCTCGGTTCCGGCGAACAGCGTGCTGCGGCGGATGTCCCGGATGGCCTGCTGAAGGGCTTCAGGCTTGGGTCCGTGGAGCCACACCATCACGTCCGCGTCTGCACGCATGGCCGAAACATCGTAGCTGCCGCGGTGTGTCACTCCGCCCTGGGCCAGCCGTTCCAGCAGCGCTTCAAAGTCCGTGGCAGCATCAGCGCTGCGGATCAGGGTTTCGGAGCGCTTGAAGACCGTCCAGAGGGTGAAGAACTGCTCGGCTGATTCTTCGGTTTTAGTGACAGATTCGGCAGAAGTGTGGCTCATGGTTACAAGTTTGCCCCTTCATACCCGCCAAGTCGAAACCAGCGAGTTCTACACAGCGTAGAAGTGCTTAATGTCACATGCCCGCCCGTTTCCCTCCGGGCCGGGGGCCGGTCCTAGGGATTCCGCAGGCGGAAAAAGACCAGCCCCGCAGCCCCGGCCACTCCCACCAGTCCCGAGCCCAGCCAGACCAGTGCGCTCTTGGGCTCCGCCTGCGTATTCAGCTCTGCATTGCTCCGAACGCTGCTGGCCTGGGTGGCTCCATAGGACGGCGTCCACTTCGAATCGGGCTGCGGCACTACATAGAGCGGCGCCTGCGCGGCTGTTGCCGCACTGGAGGCAGTCCCTGCGGTTGCCTCGGTTCCTGGCTGGCGGTTGGCGGTCCCGGGAAGATCCGCTGGGCCTGATCCGGCCGGGCTGGGCTGCTCTGCCGTGGCTCCGGCCGCACCCGCCGGAGTTTCCTGTGCATCAGGAGCTTGCCCGCCGGGGGCAGGCACGGCAGGGGCAGCAGCTGACGGGGTGGCAGCAGCAGGCGTCCCTGGCGCCGGGGTTCCGGCGGCGGAAGATGCCGGGGCGGGGGCCTGGGCGGAGGAAGCGGGAGACGCAGAAGGTCCCTGCGGCGCGGCGGAGCCCGAAGGAGCGGACGTGGCAGGCCGGGTGGCCGTCGGAGTGCTGGACGTTGGAGCGCCCGCCGTCGGAACGGGTGAGGGCTTAGTGGTAGTCGCCGGCGCCGACCTCAGATTGGGCGACAGTGTGGCGGTGATGGCCGGAAGGAGCGCCGAGGGAACGGCCGAGACTGAAGCGGAGGCAGTGGCTGCCGCACTTGCATCAGGGGTGCCGTTACGGGCGGCGCTGCGGCTCTTGTCGCGGTTCCGCCCGGCTGCGTCCCCTCGCGCCTCGGCAGACTGCGCCGTCAACGGGACCACCAGCGGAAGGGATGCTGTGTCCACGGCCGGAGCCGCAGGGTCGCCGGGATCGCCTGTTCCTTCCTTGGCTTGGGACGCCGCGACGCCTGTGGACAGAACCAGTACCGCTCCGATTGCCGCGGCTGCAGCGCCGCGCCGGATTCCCCCATGGATACCAGTCCGGGACATTGAAAGCTCGGACTTGTGTTGAACCATAGTCATCGACCCTAACGATGCCCCGAGGGGAAATGAAAGCCGGCGAAAGCCCGGAACGGCGGCCACCGGGAGGTCCGTGAAAGGGACTCGCCGGGCTGACCAGTAACAACGTTCAGGCAGTGAGCTTCCGGATCTGGTCTTTTGTGTCGGATACCACTGCGGCGAGTCCGTTGCCCGCAACCCAGCCACCCACCAGGGCCAGGCCGCCGGCTGCGGTGCAGGCTTTCCGGATCGCGTTCACCCGCGCACGGTGCCCGACGGCGGCAAACGGCAGGGACCCGGGCCACCGGACAACGTCCCAGTCCACAACGTCCTGCTGGCTGATCCCAACGCCCAGCAGCGCCGAAGCGTCGATCAGTGACGCGGCCAGGAGCTCGTCATCGGTATCAAGGCCGGGGGGCTGGTTGCCCGTCCCCTCGACGCGCCCGTATGAGAGCCGAAGGACATGCCGTCCGGGACCCGCGGCTTCCGCGAGCCAGTCCCATTTGCCGGTCGCGTGCGTCAGGGCCTTGGCCCGGATGCCGGGTGTCTGGGGCGCAACGAGGATGCCGGTGCCGCGCGGACGGCTGTCCAGCTCAGGCTTGTCCAGTACCAGCGTGACAAGCTGCACGTCGGGCCCCGAGCCCGGCTTCTTGCCCGCGATGGAGGGAACCGCTGGCTCCAGCAGGCCGACCGCGGCCGGACCATCGACGGCAACTGCCAGCAGGCCGGCGTCGTACGTCTTTCCGGCGGCCTCCACGCGCCAGCCTTCCGCTGTCCTGGCTACGGACACAGCACGTGCGCCGGTCAGGAGCGTGACGTCCCGGGCGCGGAGATCGCCGACCAGCGCGGTGACCAAGGTGTGCATGCCGCCTTCCAGGCCGGCGACGGCGGAACCTGCCTTGGCGGGTCCGGCACTGTTGCGCCGTTGGGCGGCTACGGCGGCGGCCAGCGAGCCGTGCTTGCGGAGTCCGTCCCGGAGTCCCGGTGCCACCATGTCGACGTCGAGCAGGGCGGGATCGGCTGAGTGGACGCCTCCCACTACCGGCGCCACGAGACGCTCCAGGACCCGGCCGCCCATCCTTGCCTTCACCAGCGCGGCCACGCTGACAACGTCCGCGGCCGCGCCTGCGGAGACGGGCAGGATCCTGTCCAGCGACGCCCGCAGGGAACCAAGCAGGCCCAGGGTGCGGCGTACTTCCGGGTCCCACGGGTTGGCGGGGATGCCCAGGACACCGGTTTTGGGAAGTTCGCGGGGTCCGTCCGGGAGCTGCACCCAGGCGCCGCCGGGCCGAGGCTGGACGACCCTGCTGGAAAGGCCGAGTTCGCCGGCCAGGGCGGCGACGGCGTCGGAGCGGGTGGCGAAGGATTCGGCCCCGCTGTCCAGAGTAAGGCCGGCAACCGAGTGGCTGCCCACGCAACCACCCCACTCCTGGCCCGCTTCAAGGACGGTTACCCGGTGCCCGGCGGCGGCCAGTTCCCGGGCGGACAGCAGCCCTGCGATCCCCCCGCCCAGCACCAGGGCGTCCACGGTCCCGGCCTTGTTGGCATCCAAAATTTACTCCGGGGAAATGGAGTGGATGAGCTCTACAACCCGGGTCAGGACGGCAGGGTCGGTTTCCGGAGGGACGCCGTGGCCCAGGTTGAGGACGTGGCCCGGAGCCGCTGAGCCTGCCTTGATGACAGCTCTCACGTGGGCCTCGAGGATCTCCCACGGGGCGGACAACAGGGCGGGGTCGATGTTGCCCTGCAGGGGGACGGACCCGCCGAGCCGGCGGTTGGCCTCATCCAGCGGAAGGCGGTAGTCGACCCCCACCACGTCCACGCCCACATCGCGCATGGCCACCAGGAGCTCGGAGGTTCCAGTGCCGAAGTGGATCAGCGGCGCGCCAAGGTGCCGCACATGGTCGAGAGCACGCGCGGAGGCAGGGGCTACGTACTTGGTGTAGTCGGCCAGGCCCAGGGAGCCCGCCCAGGAGTCGAAGAGCTGACCGGCGGAGGCACCCGCCTCGAGCTGGGCGCGGAGGAACATCCCGGAGGCGTCAGCAGCCCAGTCGGCCAGCGCGCTCCACGTTTCGGGGTCAGCGTGCATCATGGTCCGCGGCCCGAGGTGGTCGCGGGAGGGCTTGCCTTCCACCATGTAGGCCGCCAGGGTGAAGGGGGCCCCGGCGAAGCCGATCAGGGGTGTTTTGCCGAGTTCGGCCACCGTGAGACGCACAGCTTCCCGGATGGGTTCCAGCGCCTCCCACGTCAGCTGCGGCAGAGCGGCAACGTCAGCCGCTGTCCGCACCGGCTTGTCCAGGACCGGGCCGACGCCGGGAACAATGTCCACGCCCACGCCGGCCAGCTTGAGCGGAATAACAATGTCGGAGAAGAAGATGCCGGCATCGACGTCATGGCGGCGGACCGGCTGGAGCGTGATCTCCGACGCCAGTTCCGGGCGGAGGCAGGAGTCCAGCATGGCGATGCCTTCGCGGACCTTCAGGTATTCCGGAAGGGAGCGCCCTGCCTGCCGCATGAACCAGACGGCGCGCCTGGACGGCTTGCCGCCCCGGTAGGCCGTAATCAGCGGCGAGTCAGCCGTGCGGCCGTCCATGAGCGGATGGTCTGCGGCGAGGGCGCCGGCAGCGGACATGGCAGGGCTGGAAGTCATGCCTCCGATTGTGCCCAATAACGGCGTCAAAAGATAACGACAGGCTGTCACCCTAAAGCCCACTGCCCGCCCCGTGTCAGGAATCACAGGCCCCGGCTGCCGCTCCCGGGCCGGACAGTTGTTCTACCGCGGAACGAAAAAGCTATGATTGACCTGCTGTGGTTCTTTTTTCATTGGTGGCTACACACGCCGACATCGATCTTGAGACCGTTGCTCAGTTGAGCAACGGTGCTTCGGAGATCGCCACATCCGCCCTCTCCGGATCGCCGGCAGTGACGGGTGCGGTTGTCCTTGCCACCTGCAACCGGTACGAAATCTACGGCGAGGCCCCCCATCCGGACGATGTGGAAGCCGCACGCGCCGCCCTCGTTGCCCAGATCAGCGAAGCCAGTGGACTGAGCGAACCGCTCGTCTCGCGCTCCTTCAGTACCCGCACAGGCCCCGAAGTCACCCAGCACCTCTTCGCGGTGAGCGCCGGACTGGACTCGGCCGTCGTCGGCGAACGCGAGATCGCCGGCCAGGTGCGGCGCGCGCTCATCACCGCGCAGCACGAAGGCACCGCGAGTTCGGGCCTGGTCCGGCTGTTCCAGGCCGCGTCCAAAACGGCCAAGGACGTGGGCGCCCAGACTGCCCTCGGATCCCGGGGCCTGTCCATCGTCTCTGTGGCCCTCGACCTCGCCACCGATCTTTCGGAAAACCCTGACTGGACCACCAAAAAGGTGGTGGTCTTCGGGACCGGCGCCTACGCCGGCGCCACCATGGCGCTGCTGCGTGAGCGTGGCTGCACCGACATTTCCGTTTTCTCCTCCTCCGGCCGTGCCGAAGGGTTTGTAGCCACTCGCGGGGGCACCGCCCTGGACGAAGAGTCTCTCCGGCCGGCCGTGGCCGCCGCGGACGTCATGATCGGTTGCAGTGGTTCGGATACCCGGGTTGAGGCGGACGAACTGGCCCTGGTCCGTGCAGATTCGCCCCAGCCGCTGATTGCCATTGACCTCGCCCTCACCCATGATTTTGACCCCGGCGTCGGGGAGCTGGACGGTGTGGAGCTGCTGACCCTGGAGTCCGTGCGCCTTGCCGCGCCGCAGGAACAGGCAGAGTCCCTGGCCCAGGCAAGCGGCATCGTCAGCGGTGCTGCCAAGGCCTTCGAGCAGGAGCGGGAGGCCCGGTCCGTGGACTCCGCGATCGTTGCCCTGCGGCGGCACACCATGAACGTGCTCGACGCCGAAATGGAGAAAGTCCGCGCCCGGCACGGCTGCACCGCTGCTGCCGAAGAAGTGGAGTTCGCCCTCCGCCGCATGGTCAAGCAACTGCTCCACGTCCCCACCGTCCGCGCCCGCGAACTGGCCGCCAATGGCCAGCAGGACGAATACGTGGCCGCACTGGAAGCGCTCTACGGCATCACCGTTGAGCAGCCCGCGGCCCGCGCAGTCCCCCAGGCGGAGTGCCCGGTGGACCATAGTGACATCGGCCGCGAAACGGCCTGACCACCCCAGGCGACCCTCTCACCTAATGCGCCTTTTTTACCAACGCTCTCTCACTTGATGCGTCTTTTCCGTCAGCGCTCTCTCACTTGATGCGCCCTCTTCAGCGATCCTCTCTCACTTTCCTGAGGAAAGTGAGAGAGCGTCCTTCGAAAGGGCACCTTAAGTGAGAGAGCGTTCCTAAAAAGCAAGCGTTAACTGAGAGAGCGTTGCTGGTTTGGGGGCCTCAGTAGACGGGCTTGTGGGGTTCCACGTCGCGCACCCAGGCAAGGATTCCGCCGTCGAGATGGCTCACCCGCTGGTAGCCCGCCTTTTGTGCCGCGGCCAGCACGTTGGCGGACCGGGTGCCGGCTTTGCAGTGGAACACAATCTCTTTGTCCTGTGGAAGCTCATTCCACGCCTCGCCGGCCAGGATCCGGCCCTGCGGGATCAGCGTGGCGCCGTCGATCCGGACAATGTCGTACTCCCCCGTTTCCCGCACGTCCACCAGTTCGAAGTCCTTCAGCCCCGCCTTCCGCGAAGCGAGCATGGTGGCCAGCTGCGTGGGCGTGACGGTGTGTTCGGTATCCGACGGGGCCGCCGGCGTGATGCCGCAGAATGCCTCGTAATCCGTCAGCTCCGTGATGGGCGCGGCCGCGGGGTCTTTCGACACACGGATCTCGCGCCAGCTTCCGCCCAGGGCGTCAAAGAGTGCCACGCGGCCCAGCAGTGAACGTCCGACGCCGGTGATCAGCTTTACTGCCTCCGTCACCATCAGCGATCCCACGGCGGCGCAGAGCATGCCGAACACGCCTCCCTCACCGCATGAGGGCACGGAGCCTGCCGGCGGCGCCTCAGGGTAGAGGTCGCGGTAGGTGGGGCCATGCTTCTCCCAGAAGACACTCACCTGGCCATCGAACCGGAAAATTGAACCCCAGACGTAGGGCTTGCCCAGGACGGCGGCGGCATCGTTGACCAGGTAGCGGGTGGCGAAGTTGTCGGCGCCGTCCAGGATCAGGTCGTAGTCGGCGAACAGCTCCAGGGCATTGCCGGCATCGAGCCGGACATTATGCAGCCGGACGTCCACCAGGGGGTTGAGGGCGGCAATGGAGTCCCGTGCCGACTCGATTTTGGGCCGGCCCACGTCCGCTACCCCGTGGATGACCTGGCGCTGCAGGTTGCTGAGGTCAACGGCGTCGTCGTCGATGATGCCCAGGGTCCCCACTCCGGCCGCGGCGAGGTACAGCAGCGCCGGTGACCCCAGCCCGCCGGCACCTATCACCAGCACCTTTGCATTCTTGAGCCGCTGCTGCCCCAGCGCGCCGATCTCGGGAATGATGAGGTGCCGCGAGTAGCGTTCCACCTCGGCAGCAGTCAGCTCACCGGCCGGTTCAACCAGCGGATCCAGTGAAACTGTTGAAACATTTGCGGTGAATGTCGAAGCCATACTTCAATGTATGCCCCGGGATACCGCCGGGTCATATTACCCCGAAGTAGAGTGGGGGTAACAGCAAGGGAAAGAAGGACAACTGTGGTCCATGAAGCACGGGCCGGCCGCCCGTCCGCAGCCGAACCGCACACCGCCCCGCGCCCCGCCGGGCAACGGTCCGCCCGGCTTCCCAGGGACGAAAGACGCGCACAGCTCCTTTCCGCAGCACAGGAAGTTTTTGTGGCCAATGGCTACCACGGAGCGGCCATGGACGAGATCGCAGAGACCGCCCACGTCAGCAAACCCGTCCTCTACCAGCACTTCCCTTCGAAGCGTGAACTGTACCTGGCCCTGCTGGAAAGCCACCTGGCGTCCCTGACCGAGCTGATGCTGGGGGCCCTGAACTCCACCACGGACAACGATGAGCGCGTCCAGGCCGTCATGCGGGCCTATTTCCAGTTCATCGCCAATGATGACCAGGCCCACCGGCTGGTGTTCGAATCGGACCTGATCAATGATCCCGATGTCAGCTCGCGGCTCGAAACCTTCAACCGGACCTTCGCCGATGCCATTGCCCGCGTCATCGCCGAAGACACCAAACTTCCGCATCTGGAAGCCGAACTGCTGGGCCGGGGGCTTGCCGGCATGGCCCAGGTTAGTGCGCGTTACTGGCTCGAAACGGATGGAAACCTGGACCTCGATGTGGCCAGCGACCTCATTTACCGTTTAGCTTGGCGCGGAATCTCTCGCTTCCCCAAAGAGTCCTAGACTACAAATAAGACATAACCGAGAAACGTGAACTGGCTGGGAGGCCCCCTGTGGAAGTAAAGATCGGCGTTCAGAACGTTGGCCGCGAAATTGTGCTCGAGTCAAACGAGGACGCAGACTCCGTGGCCAAGGTTGTCGAGGAAGCCATCAGCAACGGCGGTGACCTGCGCCTCAAGGATGACAAGGGACGCCTGATCATTGTTCCCGGCAAGGCCCTGGCATACGTGGAAATCGGCGCCGAAGAACAGCGCCGCGTAGGTTTCGGCCAGTTCTAGCCGCTGCCGTCCGGGCAGGGCGGTTATTTACGAGGAGGGCCATGCTTTCGCTGACCATCGTGGTGCTGGTGACAGCCGCCGCAGGTTTCATCGTCTGGGCCAACGACAAACGCCACACCAAGTACGGCGTTGGCCTACCCGCAGGCGTTGCCGTTGGCGTGGGAGCGTTGAGCTGGATCAGCCTGATGGCCGCCGGTTTAGGCTACCGTCCGGGGCTGACCTGGATGCCGTGGGTCCTGCCCATGGTGCTCGGAGCAGCGGCGGCCGTGGCTGCAGTCATCTTCCTGGGCCGCGTCCGGGCCAAGCGGGATCTGGAACGGCTCACCGCAATCCTGCGGCTCTAACGGCAGAACCCCAAAGTAAACGCCGGTGACCACTGCCCTGGGCAGTGGTCACCGGCGTTTAAGCGCGAGGCATGATCAGGCGCCTGCTGGATACTTCGCAGGCTCCGCAACGGCATGGACCGCGGCAGCGGCCTCACTGACAGCCTCAGCCGCCCCGACGTCGCGCGCCGTTACCTCTCCCCCGGCGTCATGGGAGGTGTAACGGAGGAACACCCTGTTGTACCGCCAGTCCAGGTCCGGGTGGTGGTTTTGTTCTTCGGCCAGGCGTCCGACGGCGGCAATCAGCTCAAGCGCCGCAGCCGACGTCGGCACTTTGTACACGGTGAGGAGGGCGCCGTTGTGGTAGCGCCAGTCGGGCAGGACGGCCAGGGCATCCTCGAGCCGCTCAGGTGAAAGAACGTCGTTGCCGGCCATGACTGCTCCTTTGTTCCGTTGCGCTGGCCGGCAGCCCGCTCGCTGGAAGGGCTACAGGAACTCGGCCCGGCCTTCCATGGCCGATGACGCCAGTGCATGTTCCCGGCGCGGTATCCTGCCGGCCGCTTTCGCCAGCCTACCGGCGATCACCGCGTGTTTGAAGGCCTCCCCCATGAGGGCAGGCTTCTGGGCGCGGGTCACCGCCGTGGCCAGCAGGACAGCGTCGCAGCCCAGCTCCATGGCCAGGGCCGCATCCGAGGCAGTGCCGATGCCCGCGTCCAGGACCACCGGAACCGAGGCCCGGGACACAATCAGTTCGATGTTGTGCGGGTTCAGGATACCCAGGCCGGTACCGATAGGTGATCCGAGCGGCATCACCGCAGTGGCCCCGAGGTTCTCGAGCCGGAGGGCAAGGACAGGATCGTCGTTGGTGTAGGCGAACACTTTGAAGCCCCGGTTGACCAGCTGTTCCGTGGCGTCCACCAGTTCGACGGCGTCCGGCAGGAGCGTCTGCTCGTCCGCGATGACTTCCAGTTTCACCCAGTCGGTTTCCAGTGCCTCGCGGGCCAGCTCGGCCGTGAGCACGGCGTCCCGGGCGGTGAAGCAGCCGGCGGTGTTGGGCAGCACCCGGATGCCGTGGTCCACGAGCAGCTGGAACAGAGAGCCTGTCTCCGCCGTCGAATAGCGGCGCATGGCCACCGTGGTCAGGCTTGTCCCGGAGGCGAGGAGCGCAGCGCCGAGGCCGTCCAGGCTGGGTGCGCCCCCCGTGCCCATGATGAGCCGGGATTCCAGTTCGACGCCCTCAATGACCAGCGGATCGTGGAGCGCGGCAGAGGTTGCAGCAGTGATGGTTTCGCTCATGGGTCAGCCTCCCTGCACAGCCGTGACGAGTTCGACCTCGTCGCCGTCCGCGAGCGCAGTGGCGAACCACTGGCTGCGCGGAACTACCTGGGCGTTGTGCGCCACGGCCACACCGAGCTTCTGCCCATCCGTGGCCTGCCCGTCTGCACCGAGGGGACGGCCGGTGACCTGGCTGACGAGTTGGGTGATGGAAGCACCATCCGGCACGGGGTGCGGGGTTCCGTTCAAGGTGATGTTCATACTGATTCCTTTGTGGGCGGTTGGTGGCTCAGGCGGCCGGTTGGGAAGCGGGTAGTCGCGGCGGGTGTGGCGTTGAAGCGGGCCGGGTTGAAGGGTGCCCAGCGGGGATCCTCGCGGCCGTCCAGGAGGTCCCGGCAGACGGCGGCTGCGGCCGGCGTCAGGTGGACGCCGTGGCGGAAGAACCCGGTGGCCACGATGAGGCCGGGGACGTGTCCGGCCTGTCCCGCAATGCCGTGCGTTGTGGGCACGCGCCCCAGCAGCGGGGCATTGTCCGGGGTTCCGGGCCGGGCGCGGGCGGTGCATTCCAGCAGTTCGAGTTCGGCGACGGCGGGAACCAGCACCTGCGCGTCGCGCAGGAGCTGGTAGACGCCACCGGCGGAAACGGCATGCGCAGTAGCCGGCGCGTCTTCGCGCTGGGTTGCCCCAATGACCACGGTGCCGTCCCGCCGGGGAACGATGTACACCGGAACGCCGTGGACCAGTCCGCGGACGGTGGAGGTCACTAACGGCTGCAGGTGCCGGGGCACGGCGAGCCGCAGGATGTCCCCATAGACGGGCCGCAGCCGAAGGTGCAGGCCTTCCGGGAGTGATTGAAGTTCTGCCGCGTGCAGCCCGTTCGCCACCACGGTCTCTGCGGCCAGGATGGTTCCCCCGCAGGCCAACTGCACGCCGGCAACGGCGCCGTCCTGCCACAGCAGCCCTCGTGCTTTGTCCGGCACCGAGTAGCCGTCGACGGCGCCTGCTACAGCTGTGCCATCGCCCCCGGTCCCGCTGTGGGCACCCTCGCCACTGGTCCTGTTCGCGTCACTGCCGCTGCCGTGTCCGCCGTGGCCGGCGAGCGCCTGGCGCAGGCAGTCCACCAGCAGCCGCGGATCCACCTGGTGATCGGCCGGGGTGTCCAGCGCGCAGGCGATCGCCGGGCTGAGCAGTGGCTCCCGTTGACGGGCTTCGCGGACGGTGAGCGGTTCCACGGTGAGGCCGTTGGCCTGCTGTACTCCGCGCAGGTCCATCAGTGCCCGGCGGTCAGCGGCGTCGGCACCCACGGCGAGGGTCGGCGTCGTGATGTATCCCGGATCAGCACCCGATGCTGCGCGGAGCCCGGCAATAAAAGCGGGCCAGCGCGTCGAACTATCCAGCATCAGCTCCAGAAGGCCCTCCTCCTGATAGTGCAGTTCGCTGACGGGGGCGAGCATTCCGGCGGCCGCCCGGCTGGCCCCGGAACCCGGTGCGTCGTCGATGAGCACCACGGAGCGCCCCGAGCGTTGCGCCTCCCAGGCGATGCCGTGGCCGATCACTCCGCCGCCAATGACGGCGACGTCAGCCCGGATGGTGCCGCCGGCGGGCGCGGCCTGTTGTTCCGTTGCGCCGCGGCCAGATAGTGCACCCATGTGTCTCCTTCCCTACGCCGGTACTAGCCGGATCAGGTCAAGCGGTCGGCTCTGACGCCCTCTCAGCCCGGCGCTTTGTGACAGCTGCCGCGGGCTCCCGCAGTACGAGGCAAGTGTAGAGGAACTAGGCTTGCCCCCATGAATGTGTCCCACACTCCTGCCGCCGGCACCGATGTCCTCAGCACCACTAAAATCAGCAACGGCCTCAGCTCCGCGCGCCTATACCTCTGCACGGATGCCCGCAAGGACCGCGGCGATTTCGGGCAGTTCGTGGATGCCGCTTTTGCCGGCGGCGTGGACATCATCCAGCTCCGGGACAAGACCATCGAGGCCGCAGAGGAGCTGGAACTCCTGGCCGTGCTGAAGGAAACCGCGGAGCGCCACGGCCGGCTGTGGGCTGTCAACGACAGGGCTGACATAGCAGTGCTGTCCGGCGCTCCGGTGTTCCACATCGGCCAGAAGGACCTTCCCCTCGCTGCCGCGCGCACCCTGCTCAACGGCAACGCAGCCATCGGACTGTCCAGCCATGCACCTGAGCAGGTGGACGCGGCTCTCTCGGCAGCGTCCGGACCCGCGGGGCTGGACTACTTCTGCGTGGGCCCCGTGTGGGCAACGCCCACCAAACCGGGGCGGGCCGCCGTCGGGCTTGAGCTGGTGAAGTACGCTGCCGCGGCGGCCAGTGCTGCGGGACAGGAAGGACAGCCCGACGCCGGTGTCCCCTGGTTTGCCATCGGCGGCATCGACCACGGCAACGTTGAGCAGGTAGTGGAAGCAGGCGCCCGCCGCATTGTGGTGGTCCGGGCCATCACGGAGGCGGACGATCCCTCGGCCGCCGCCGCATCGCTCCTCGCAGCCTTGGATGCCCCCGGTTCCTGAGGCTGTCCGGTCTCCGGCGATACGGTTCACTGACCATCCGGTCCGCTGACGCCCGCTACCCTGGTTTTACCGTGCGCCCTTCCCGGCCCGGATGCCTGCATTATCGCCGGAATTCGAGTTAGGCTGATTTTCGTGTCACACCATCGGCTGGCTCCCAACGTCCACGAGCACAACAACGCGCTCGAGGCGGCGCTCAGTGCGCTGCGGACCGAACTGGAGCTGCCTGGCGCCTACCCTGACGACGCCGTGGCGGATGCCAAAGCGGCCGTCGAATCCCTGCAGCTGCCCGCCTACGACCTCACCGCCGTCGAGTTCGTCACCATTGATCCCGCCTCCTCCACCGACCTGGACCAGGCACTGTTCATCGAGCCCGACGGCGACGGGTACCACGTGCTCTACGCCATCGCCGACGTGCCCGCATTCGTCACGCCCGGCGGACCGTTGGACGCGGAAACAAGGCGCCGCGGACAGACGTTCTACGCCCCCGACGGGCGGATCCCGCTGCATCCGGAAATCATCAGTGAACAGGCCGGCAGCCTCCTTCCGGACCAGGACTGCTCTGCATTCGTCTGGGATTTCCGCCTGGACAGTGCCGCGGAGGTCACGTCCGTCGCCGTCAGGCGGGCCCGTATCCGCAGCCGGGCCAAGCTCAGCTACAAGGGCACGCAGGCGGAACTGGACGCCGGAACGGCTCCGCCGGTGCTGAAGCTCCTTAAAGAGGTGGGGCTCAAGCGCGTGGAACTGGAGCGTGCCCGCGGCGGCGCCAGCCTGAACATGCCCGACCAGGAGATCGTCCAGCTGCCCGACGGCGGCTACCGGATCGCTGCTGCTCCCCAGCTGCCCGTGGAGGACTGGAACGCCCAGATCTCGCTGATGACCGGAATGGCAGCGGCCCGCCTCATGCTCACGGGAAAAGTGGGCATCCTGCGCACCATGCCATCGCCCGATGAGCGCTCGCTGAACCATTTCCGGCTGCAGACCGAAGCCCTGGGCAAGCCCTGGGACGGTGAAGTCAGCTACGGCGAGTACCTGCGGAGCCTGGACCCCACCGATCCCCGCCAACTGGCCATCATGCACTCCGCCGGGATGTTGTTCCGCGGCGCTGCCTACACGGCCTTTGACGGGTCCGTGCCCGAAGATGCCGTCCAGTCCGCCATCGGCGCCGCCTATGCGCACACCACTGCCCCGCTGCGCCGCCTGGTGGACCGCTTTGTCCTGGTCATCTGTGAGGCGTTGAGCAACGGCGGCAAGGTACCGGGCTGGGCACGGGATGCCCTGCCAACGTTGCCGGAAATCATGGCCGGATCCGACCAACTGGCGTCGCGGATGGAGAAAATGGCCCTGGACACTGTGGAGGCGGCCCTGCTGGTCAACCACGTGGGCCAGGAGTTCGACGCGATCGTCATTTCCGGTTCCAAGCCCCAAAAGGACAACGGGAAAAACGGCAACGGCAAGAACGGGAACGGCAACGGGAACGGCGGTTCGGGGACCATCCAGATCGCGGACCCCGCGGTTACGGCCCGCTGCGCCGGCGAGCTGGAGCCCGGAACAAAGGTCCGCGTGCGCCTGGTCTCCTCGGATATCGCCACCCGGGAAGTCCATTTCGAGCTGGTCCAATAGCAGCACTGGGGCGGTGTTGAAGGCCCAAAGCCGGTATTTGGGCTCCCTGCCGCTAGACTGAAGGAGTAGAAATGGATGCCCGGTCGTTGATTTCCTTGATTTGAAACCAACAAACCCGCCCCTACGCGATCTTGAGATTTACCCGTTGGTCACCAGTGCCAGCATTTAGATAGCCCGCGATCGGCTTCCACTGGAATTGCTTGTGCGCCCGAGCGTGCTCCGGAACAGCCTTACGGCAGGCCCGTTGAGCAGGCAGCGCCAATGCCCAAATGAATAAGGAAACTCCCCAGTGAGTGAATTGCATACCCACCAGCTCCTGACCGACGAGTCCGGCACCGAAACCATCGAGCCCGAAGAAACCATCATCTCGGATGAGAAGCCGCATGAGATCGCGGAAAAATCCTTCGCGGACTACAACGTGCGTGCCGACATCGTGGAATCCCTGGCCGACGCCGGAATTACACACCCGTTCCCCATCCAGGCCATGACCTTGCCGGTGGCCCTGTCCGGCCACGACATCATCGGCCAGGCCAAGACCGGTACCGGCAAGACCCTCGGTTTCGGCATCCCCGCGCTGCAGCGCGTGGTGGGCCAGGACGATCCCGGTTATGACAAGCTCGCGGTCCCCGGTGCGCCGCAGGCCCTGGTCATCGTTCCTACCCGCGAACTCGCAGTCCAGGTGGCCAATGACCTGCAGACCGCGTCGCGGAAGCGCAACGCCCGCATTGCCACCATCTACGGCGGCCGCGCCTATGAGCCCCAGGTGGAAGCCCTGAAGCAGGGCGTAGAGGTTGTGGTGGGCACTCCTGGCCGCCTCATCGACCTCTTCAAGCAGAAGCACCTGAGCCTGAAAAACGTCAAGATCGTCATCCTGGACGAGGCCGACGAGATGCTGGACCTCGGCTTCCTGCCCGACGTCGAAACCCTCATCGCCGCAACGCCGGCCGTGCGCCAGACCCTGCTGTTCTCCGCCACCATGCCCGGCCCGGTCATCGCCATGGCCCGCCGCTACATGACCCAGCCCACCCACATCCGTGCCGCGGACCCGGAGGATGAAGGCCTGACCAAGCGCGACATCCGCCAGCTGATCTACCGCGCGCACAGCATGGACAAGATCGAGGTGGTGGCCCGCATCCTCCAGGCCAAGGGCCGCGGACGCACCATCATCTTCACCAAGACCAAGCGCACTGCCGCCAAGGTGGCCGAGGAACTGGTGGACCGCGGGTTCGCCGCCGCCGCCATCCACGGCGACCTCGGCCAGGGCGCCCGCGAGCAGGCCCTCCGGGCCTTCCGCAACAACAAGGTGGACGTCCTCGTGGCAACCGACGTCGCCGCCCGCGGCATCGACGTCGACGACGTCACCCACGTCATCAACTACCAGTGCGTCGAAGACGAAAAGATTTACCTGCACCGCGTGGGCCGCACCGGCCGTGCCGGCAACAAGGGCACCGCGGTCACCTTCGTTGACTGGGACGACATGCCCCGCTGGGGACTGATCAACAAGGCCCTGGGCCTGAGTGTCCCGGAGCCCGTGGAAACCTACTCCTCCTCGCCGCACCTCTTCGAGGAACTCGATATTCCCGTGGGCACAAAGGGCCGCCTGCCGCGTGACAAGCGCACCCTGGCCGGCGTGGACGCCGAGGTCCTCGAAGACCTGGGTGAGACCGGAAAAAAGAACAGCCGTGGCGGCCGCGACGCAGGTCGTACCCGCGACGGCCGTGACCGGGACAACCGCGGCCGTGAGGGCCGTGGCGGAAACCGCGAAGGCGGCCGCACGGGCGGGGACACCGGCCGCTCCGGTGAGCGCCGCCGTCGTACGTCCGATGCGGCCGAAAGCCCTGCCGCCGCCGGTGAGGCCCCCGCCGCCACCGAAACGGAACAGCCCTCGCGGACCCGCCGCCCGCGGACGCGGACCCGCCGCCGCAACGGTGAGGTCGTGGCCGGCGACAAGGCCGCACAGCCTGGCAGCACCGAGGCCTAAACCCCTTTATGACTGACACTGTCTGGGCGCCGGACGGCAGCAGCCTGGTGGTTCACGCGGACAACGCGGACTTCCTCCCCTCGCTGCCGGACGGCGCCTTCACACTGATTTATGTGGATCCGCCGTTTAACACCGGCCGGCCGCAGCAGCGCCAGCAGACCACCATGGTGGCCAATGCTGAGGGCACAGGCGACCGGCTGGGCTTTAAGGGGCGCTCCTACGACACCATCAAGGGCGCGCTGCACCGCTACGACGACGCGTTCAGTGATTACTGGTCCTTCCTCGAGCCGCGGCTCGTGGAGGCGTGGCGCCTGCTGGCCGACGACGGCACCCTGTACCTGCACCTGGACTACCGCGAGGTGCACTACGCCAAGGTGATGCTCGATGCGATCTTCGGCCGGGAATGCTTCCTGAACGAGATCATCTGGGCCTATGACTACGGCGCCCGGGCAAAAAACCGGTGGCCCACCAAGCACGACAACATCCTGGTGTATGTGAAAAACCCGGCGAAGTACCACTTCGACAGCGCCGAGGTGGACCGCGAGCCGTACATGGCCCCGGGGCTGGTGACTCCTGCCAAGCGTGAACTGGGCAAGCTGCCCACTGACGTCTGGTGGCACACCATCGTCTCCCCCACCGGCAAGGAAAAAACCGGCTACCCCACGCAGAAGCCCGAAGGCCTGGTCCGCCGCGTGGTGGCAGCCTCAAGCCGGCCCGGCGACTGGTGCCTGGACTTCTTCGCCGGCTCCGGGACACTGGGGGCCGTCTCCGCGAAGCTCGGCCGGAGGTTTGTGTGCGTTGACCAGAACCAGCCCGCCATCGACATCATGGCCAAGCGCCTCGGTGCGCACGCCCAGTTCACGTCCTTCCCGCCCAAGTAAGTAGCGCCAAGTGTCGTTTTGACGCTCCAAAACGGCACATAGCGCTACCCAGTTGGGGGCAGGGGGTCAGGGGCGGACGACGGTGGTTCCCGTCCCCAGCTCCTCGATCCTGGCGAGGACCTCAGGGGCGGTGACGTTTTCGCCGAGCAGGTTCGGTTTGCCGGTCCCGTGATAGTCCGAGGACCCGGTGATCAGCAGGTCATGCTTTGCGGCGAGCCTTCGCAGGAACCCGCGGCCTTCCTCAGGGTTGTCGCGGTGGTCGATTTCCAGGCCGGCCAGTCCGGCGTCGATCATCTCCTGGTAGACGCGCTCCCCCACGATCCGGCCGCGCGCGGAGGCTACCGGGTGGGCAAACACGGGAACTCCTCCCGCTGCACGGACCAGTTCGACGGCGGTGGCCGGGTCCGGCGCATAGTGCTGGATGAAGTAGCGGGACCGGGAGGTGAGGATGGACGCAAACGCCTCGGACCGGTCCTCCACCACGCCGGCCGCCACGAGCGCGTCGGCGATGTGCGGGCGGCCCAGGGTGGCGCCCGGCGCCACATGGTGGATGACGTCGTCCCAGGTAAGCGGGTAATCCTCGGCCAGCAGGGTGACCATCCGCTCAGCACGGGTCAGCCGGGCATCCTTGGCCTTGGTGATTTCCTCCAGCAGCCCTGGATGGTCCGGATCATGCAGGTAGCTCAGGAGATGGACACTGATTCCCTGCTCAGTCCGGCACGAGACCTCCATCCCAGGCACCAGCGCAACGCCATACTCCACGGCAGCAGCGGAAGCCTCGGCCCAGCCCGCGGTGGAGTCATGGTCGGTCAGCGCCACCACGTCCAGCCCCGCACGGGCAGCGGATGCCATCACGTCGGCCGGTTTTTCCGTGCCGTCGGAAACATTGGAGTGGGCATGCAGGTCAATCCTCACCTGCCCAGCCTAGTTGACCCCGGCTCCCATGATCATGCAGGTATTCGCACAAGCCTTCATGCTGGTGAGACGATGGTGCCGTGAACGATGCCGATAACACCCCCGATTCTGCTTCCCAGCCCCTGGACGAGCGCGTCAACAACCGCTCCCAGCGGCCCAGTTCCGACGCCTTCAAGGCTTTTATGGCCAGCAACTGGGCGCCGTCCAGCCAGGAACTCCCGGCGCGCGACGCCGTGGCCAGCTACGCCGCCACCCGGCGCAAGGCCATCTCCGGACTGTTCAAAGGCGAACGTCTGGTCGTCCCTGCCGGACCCTTGAAGGTCCGCTCCAACGACTGCGACTACCGCTTCCGCCCCCACTCCGGCTTCGCGCACCTCACCGGGCTCGGCCTTGACCATGAGCCGGACGCCGTCCTGATCCTGGAGCCTGTAGAGGAAGGAAAGGGCGACGACGGCGGGAACCACCGTGCCACGCTGTACTTCCGGCCCCTGGCCGGGCGCGATACCGAACAGTTCTACGCCGATTCGCGCTCCGGCGAGTTCTGGATCGGAGCCCGCCCCACGCTGGCCGAATTCGAGGCCCGCCTGGGCCTGGCCACTGCCCATATCGACCAGCTCGAGACGGCCATCACCAAGGATGTGGGCGCCCCGGAGATCGGCGGCATCTCCATCCGCCTGGTACGCAAGGTGGACGAAAACATCGACGCCCTGGTGGACACTGCCCGGTACAACACCGCCAAGGACCCGGACAACCTGGACCTCGCTGTGCTGGATGCCCTGGATGAGAAGCTCAGCGAAGCCCTCTCCGAGCTGCGCCTGCTCAAGGACGAGTGGGAGGTCGAGCAGATGAAACTCGCCGTCGCCGCCACTGTGGAAGGGTTCGAAGAGGTAGTCAAGGCCCTCCCCCGCGCTCTGACACACGCCCGGGGTGAACGGGTGGTGGAAGGCGCCTTCTTCGCCCGCGCCAGGGAGGTGGGCAATGAACTCGGCTACGACACCATCGCCGCCTCCGGCAACAACGCCACCGTCCTGCACTGGACCCGCAACACGGGCAAGATCAACGCCGGCGAGCTCCTGCTGGTGGACGCCGGGGTGGAAGCCGACTCGCTGTACACCGCGGACATCACCCGGACCCTGCCCGCCACCGGGGTGTTCAGCGACGTCCAGCGCAAGGTCTACGAGGCTGTCCTCGACGCCGCGGACGCCGGTTTCGCTGCTGCTCAGCCCGGCACAAAATTCCGCGACATCCACACCGCTGCCACCACCGTACTGGCCGAGCGGCTCGCCGAATGGGGCCTTCTTCCCGTCAGCGTGGAAGAGGCCATCAGCCCCGAGGGCCAGCAGCACCGCCGCTGGATGCCGCACGGCACCAGCCACCACCTGGGCCTCGATGTCCATGACTGCGCACAGGCCAAGCGGGAGCTCTACCTGGACGGCATGCTCACCGAAGGCATGGTGTTCACCATTGAGCCCGGCCTGTACTTCAAGGAAGAGGACCTCGCAATCCCGGAAGAGTACCGCGGCATCGGCGTCCGGATCGAGGATGACATCCTGATGACCGCCGAAGGCCCCGTCAACCTCAGCGCCGCCCTGCCGCGCAAGGCCGAGGACGTGGAGAACTGGATGGCCGGCATCTACCGCGAAACCGAGGGGACACACTAGCTCCCCGTATTACCCAAAAAGCGGGGCCACCGGATTCCTCCGGCGGCCCCGCTTTTGCGTTGTGGGAACGGCTACTGCCGCGAATCGCCCGACGGATGCTGCTCATCCACGGGACGAGGCTCCTCAAGGGGGCCCTGGTCGCCGGCCGGGCGCTGGGGCGCGGCCTGCGCATCGGCGGAAGGACCAGGCTGCGGCAGCCGGACGCCGTACTGGGGCCGGCCGTCGGGCAGGTCCGGGTAACGCCTGGCGGGCGCCGGGGAAGCCGGCTGCGCGACGCCGTCGTCCTGCTGCCCGGCAGAGGCGCCGTAGGCCGGGCTTTCCTGCGCAGATGAACCAGGGGCCTGCACAGAAGAACCGGTTGACTGTCCGTAGGGATCGTTCCAGCCGTTGGGGCGGGCGGGGCCCTGGCCCGGCTGCTGGTAGGGCTGGTTCTGGTAGTCGCGCTGGGTATAGGGACCGCTGCCTGCGGCGGCGTCCGAGCGCGTCATGGGCAGCTGCTGCAGGAGCCGCCGTGCTTCGTGTGCAGCCTCGGGCGCCACGATGACGTCATAGTTGGTGGCCACCACCTGGTTGGTGGACGTGAAGTCGCGCTTTCCCCGCTGCATCGCGTACGTGACAATGCCGAAGAGCATAAAGAAGGCTGCACCCATCAACACGGACGTCAGGATGGAAAAGTACCCCGGTGACGGCGCGAAGAAGGAGAGCATCACGCCAACGAACAAACCGAACCACATGCCGCTCAGCGCACCGGACAAGGCCACCCGCGGGTAGCTCAGGCGCCCCGTTACCCGCTCCACCATCTTCAGCTCATTGCCCACGATGGACACCATCTGCACCGGGAACTGCTGGTCCGCGAGGTAGTCCACCGCCTTCTGGGCGTCCAGGTAGGAAGTGTAGGAGCCGACGGTGTCGCCGGTGGGAACGGCCCTGGCTTCGTCCATGCCGTTGGGGCCGCCGGCCTTGGGAGCACCAAATATGTTTGCCATAGTCCCATTCTTGCCCATCAGCATGTGTGCTGCCTGTAAATTCCGCTAAAAGAGAGCAGACTCGGTAGCCTGTAGGAGTGAGTACAACACCTACCCGCGTCTTCGTGGCGCGCCTGCTGGGACTCGACGTCTTCGACCCGCTGGGCGACCGGCTGGGCCGGCTGCGCGATGTTGTTGTGCTCTCCCGCGGGACGCAGGGAGCCCCGCACGTGGTGGGCATCGTGGTGGAAGTACCCGGCAAAAAGCGCGTCTTTGTGCCCATGACCCGGATTACCTCGATCGACCAGACACAGATCATCTGCACCGGCCTGGTCAACCTGCGCCGCTTCGAACAGCGCGGCGCCGAAACACTGGTGGTGGCGGAGATGTTCGACCGCCGCGTCACCCTCCGCGACGGCAGTGGCGACGCCACCATCGAGGACATCGCCATGGACCAGAGCCGCTCACGCGACTGGTTCGTCAGCAAGCTCTTTGTCCGCCGCGGCCATTCGCTCTCGCCGCTAAGCCGGCTGCGGCGCAACGAAACCCTGATCATCGACTGGGCGGACGCCCTGCAGGGCCCCCGCACCGAGCCGCAGGCCGCCACCCAGTTCGTGGCAAACCACGAGGACCTCAAACCCGCCGACTTCGCCGAAGCACTGCAGGAAATGAGCGATAAACGCCGTTTCGAGGTGGCCAGCGAACTCCAGGACGAACGGTTGGCCGACGTCCTGCAGGAGCTTCCGGAGGATGACCAGGTGGAGATCCTTTCCGCCTTGGACGTTCAGCGCGCCGCCGATGTGCTGGAGGAAATGGACCCCGACGACGCCGCCGACCTCCTCGGTGAGCTTCCCTCGGCGCAGGCAGAGGAACTGCTCCAGCTGATGGAGCCCGAAGGCGCAGAGGACGTCCGGCGGCTCCTGGAATACGACGAGGACACTGCCGGCGGCCTGATGACCCCCGTGCCGGTGATCCTGCCGCCCGAAGCCACTGTTGCCGAGGCCCTTGCGCACGTGCGGCGCGAGGAGCTCTCCCCCGCGCTGGCTTCCTCGATCTTCATCGCCCGGCCACCGCTCGAGACGCCCACCGGCCGGTTCCTGGGCGTGGTCCACATCCAGCAGCTCCTCCGTTTCCCGCCGTTCGAGTCGCTGGGCAACCTCGTGGACAAGAACCTGGAGCCGTTGTCCGACCAGGCCCATATCAGCGAAGTGGCCCGGACCCTGGCCACGTACAACCTGAACTCCCTCCCGGTGGTTAACGATGCCGGCCGGCTTGTGGGGGCGGTGACTGTCGATGACGTTCTGGATCATCTGTTGCCCGATGACTGGCGCGCCCACGATGGCGAAGCCCCGATAAGAAGGCTCGGTGGCCGTATTGGCTGACAACAGCGTTCCAAAGAACCCCGGCCAGCGGCCCTCACCGAAGGCGGTGCCCGCAGGGAGCCTCGATACACCGCTGAGCGGCCGCCAGCGGATCCTGCCCAAATTCTCCCCGGACCCGGACGCGTTTGGGCACGCCACTGAAGGCTTTGCCCGGTTTATGGGCACGCCGCAGTTCCTGGTCTACATGACAGTGTTTGTGGTCATCTGGCTTGCCTGGAATACCTGGGCGCCGCTGGAATGGCAGTTCGACTCCCGTGACCTCGGGTTTACCCTGCTGACCCTGATGCTGTCCCTGCAGGCGTCCTACGCTGCGCCGCTGCTGCTGCTCGCGCAAAACCGCCAGGACGACCGTGACCGCGTCTCGCTGCAGCAGGACCGCCAGCGCGCCGAACGCAACCTGTCCGACACCGAGTACCTGACCCGCGAACTGGCCTCGCTGCGCATCGCCCTGCGTGAGGTGGCAACCCGCGACTACGTCCGCGCCGAACTGCGCTCGCTCCTGGAAGACATGCTGGAAGCCCAGGAAGAGCTCCGCACCCACGATTCAACCGGCCAGGGGCAGCACGAGTCTCCACGGGACAAGGTCCGGGAAAAGCTCAAGGAACAGCGTGAGCGGCAGCGGAACCCGCGCACCCAGCAGATTCCCCGGGTCAAACCGGGCCATTCAACCCAGGAACGTTAATTGAGCGCACCTACCGCCAGCCCCTCCCAGGAGGCTGTCAACGCCGCCCTGGCCACAGTCATCGATCCGGAGCTTCGCCGTCCCATCACCGAGCTTGGCATGGTGGAATCAGTGGAAATTGCCGACGACGGCCGGGTCACCCTCGCCGTCCTGCTCACCATCGCGGGGTGCCCGCTGCGGGACACCATCACCTCAGACGCCACCAAGGCGCTTCAGGCAGTCCCCGGAGTGACCGCCGTCGACGTGGACCTCAAAGTGATGACCCAGGAACAGCGTGACGCCCTCAAGGAGCTGCTCCGCGGGGCTGCAGGCCAGCGCGGCATCCCGTTCAACCAGCCCGATTCCCTGACCAAGGTCTACGCCGTGGCCAGCGGCAAGGGAGGCGTGGGAAAGTCCTCGGTGACCGTCAATCTGGCCTGCGCGCTGGCCGCCCAGGGGCTGCGGGTAGGCATCGTTGACGCAGACGTCTACGGATTCTCTGTTCCCGCGCTGATGGGGATCACCCAGGCGCCCACCCGGGTGGACGACATGATCCTTCCGCCCGTTGCCTACGGCGTGAAGGTCATTTCCATCGGGATGTTCGTCAGCGGCAACCAGCCGGTGGCCTGGCGGGGTCCCATGCTGCACCGCGCCCTGGAGCAGTTCCTGACCGATGTGTACTTCGGCGACCTGGACGCCCTGTTCCTGGACCTGCCGCCCGGCACCGGAGACATTGCCATCTCCGTGGCCCAGCTGCTGCCGAAGGCGGAGATCCTGGTGGTCACTACACCGCAGGCAGCTGCCGCGGACGTCGCCGAGCGTGCCGGCGCCATCGCCACCCAGACCGGGCAGAAGGTGGCGGGCGTTATCGAGAACATGTCGTACCTGGAAATGCCCGACGGCGGCCGGATGGATTTGTTCGGAAGCGGCGGCGGGACGGTGCTTGCTGAGAGGCTGACGGCCACCGTGGGCGAGGACGTTCCGCTGCTCGGACAGATCCCGCTGGATATCAAGCTGCGGGAGGGCGGCGACACTGGGTTGCCGATCGTCCTGGGCCAGGCAGAGACGCCCGCCGCTGAGGCGCTTTTGGCGATTGCCGGCCGGCTCGCTGCCAGGCCACGCGGCCTGGCGGGAATGAAGCTGGGGCTGCAGCCGCGCTGACCTTCCCGGAAGGTTGGCTAGGTGGCTTCCGTATCGTACGGTGCCGCTTCGCCGGGCGGCAGCGTCTGCAGCACCCGCTCGGGCCGTTGGGGAGCGGCAGTGTCAGCTGCGGCGACAGCAGCGGCACCCGAGACTGCGGCAACGGCTGCGGGCGCACCGGCGCTGACGGGCTTGGTGTCGTCGTCGAGCAGCGCTTCCTTGATGATGCGCCGGGGATCGTACTGGCGGGGATCGTACTTCTTCCAGTCGACATCGTCGATGTCGATCCCTACTTCTTCCTTGATCTGTTCGCGCGCGCCAGAGGCCATGCGGCGGACTTCCTTGACCAGGTTGGCAAGTTTCTGCGTGTATTCGGGCAGCCGCTGGGGGCCGATCACGAGGACGCCAATGATCAGCAGAAGGAAGAACTCCGGGCCGTTGATTCCAAACACTTTAGGAAGATTACCCTCTCCGGGCTGCCAGTGACGATTCCCGTCCGTAGCCGGCGGAATCCGTCCCCACTACGGGATAAAAAGGGCCACAATCTTGTTCAATCCGCGCTGCAGCCGGGTTGCCAAGGGCTCCCCGCCCTGGGACGGCGGCCTGTCCACGGCTTCGGCAAAAACACCTTCGGCCGCGCGCTCGCTCAACTGCTGCAGGATGGGAACGGCATCGTCGGCTTGCTCGGCCGGCAGGTTGGACTGGTAGGTGAACGTCCGTCCCGGAGCCCGGTAGGTGGCCGACCAGGGCGAGGACGCGAGGACCTGCAGCGGCTCTCCGCCCGCCTCAGCCGCCGGATCAGCTTCCGGCCCTGCACTATGGCGTTCAGTGACCGTTGCGTAGTGCGTCCCGTCGGAAAGCTTCAGCTCGACGGCGGGCCCGCCCTCCAGCACCATTGCCTTTGCTGACTCGAGGTGGAATCCCATTGCCTCAAGGTCCGGGCATACCCAGCCCTCGGTCCGCAGGGCGGACAGCCGCTCAGCGCTCAGTGGCCTGCCGTCGGCCGGTGTCTGCGATGACACGTGGGCGAGGGTGGCGGCCGCCATCGTTCCACCGGGGCCGGCAGGGTCACCGGCGACGGCAAAGGCACCGGCCGCGAGGACGCCGGCCGCAGCCACTGTTCCGCCGGCAGACATCGCCAGGATACGGACGGCTGCCCGTGGGGCCTGGCGGTGGGTGTGGGGAAGCGGGGGCTGCGCCGCCAACTCCTGGGTCCTTGCGAGGAGCCGGGCGGTCAGGTCATCGCTTGCCGGCGGTATGGGGGCTTCCCGCAGCCGCTCCAGGTACTGGCGCTCCCGGCGCAGGACGGAGGCGCATTCGTGGCATGACTGGATGTGGCTGGCGGTGCGCTGATGCCTGCGGCCGAGCGGAAACTGGGGCCTCATGCGCCGTTCAGAGGATGCCGGCAATGCGCGGCAGCGACAGCTTGGGCCGGGACTGCTGCGGACGGGGATCGCGGTGGGCGAGCTTCTCGCGGAGCATGGTCCTGCCGCGGTGGATCCGCGAGCGGACTGTACCGAGCTTGACGCCCAGGGCTTCCGCTACCTCGTCATAGGACAAGCCTTCAAGGTCGCAGAGCACCACGGCGGCACGGAAGTCCGGCGGGAGTTCCTCAAGCGCCGCCTGGACGTCGAGGTCGAGGTTGTTCAGCTCAAAGCTCTGTTCCGGGCCGGGTTCACGCCCGGGGATCCTCGACTCGGCGTCCTCGGCCAGGGCATCGAAGCGGATGCGGGTTTTCCGGCGCGCCTGGTCCAGGAAGAGGTTGGTGGTGATGCGGTGCAGCCAGCCGTCCAGCGTTCCGGGCTTGAAGTTCTCCAGCGAGCGGAAGACGCGGACAAAAACCTCCTGGGTAAGGTCTTCGGCGTCGAACTTGTTTCCGGTCAGGCGGTAGGCCAGCCGGTACACCTTGGCGGAGTGGTTGGTCACCACTTCCTCCCAAGTGGGACGGACCCACTCAGCCTCGGCATGATGTGCTGCAGGGACAGGTGCCACAACTGATGATGACATCGTCCACTCCCCTCGTGGAATGCTAACGCCCGGATACTGTTGACATCTCTGATTCGGCGCCGACCACCCTATGGATGAGCGGATAATAATCATTTCAAACTTCGCTGGGAATTTCCTGACTGCCGGAAAACTTCAGCCGTAGGCGCAACAGCCCGCCTTCCCGGTTGCCGGCACCGGACACAGTAGGCTGTAGAGGATACTCCCCCCTGCCGCCCAGAAAGCGAACATCCATGAGCGCCGACAAGTCCACCAGCTGGTCCTATGCAGAAGATCTGCCCGCTGAGGATGAGGTCATGCTTCGGGCCCGGGAGCGCTCCTTCGAACTCGGCGTGACCCCCATCGGACCCGGCGTCGGAGCCGTCCTCACCGTACTGGCAGCGGCCTCCAAAGCCCAGACCGCCGTCGAAATCGGAACCGGAGCCGGGGTTTCGGGCGTCTGCCTGCTCCGGGGCCTCGGTCCGCAGGCTGTCCTGACCACCATCGATGTTGACGTCGAACACCTCAAGGCCGCCCGCGAAGCCTTTTCCGAGGCAGGCAGCCCCGCCAACCGGACGCGCACCATCTCCGGCCGCGCAGGCGACGTGCTGCCGCGGCTCACGGACAGCGCGTACGACCTCGTTTTCATCGACGCGGACAAACCCGGTCTTCCCGGCTACGTGGAGCAGGCCATCCGGCTCCTGAAGCCTGCCGGGCTGCTGGTCATCAACGACGCCCTGGACAAGGACAAGGTAGCCAACCCTGCCGGCCGCGAAGCAACCACGGTGGTCCTGCGCCAAGTGGGCAAAAGCATCCGCGACGACGACCGGCTGGCGTCAGCCATGCTTCCCACCGGCGACGGCCTGCTGGTAGCAGTCAAAAAATAAGACAGGATCCGCAGCCTTTCGAGGCTGCGGATCCTGTCCGCATGATTATTCGGTGACGCCGACCAGGCATTCCCTAAGGTTGGCCGCTTCGGCAGCATTCAGTTCGACCACCAGGCGCCCGCCGCCTTCGAGCGGGACGCGCATGATCAGGCTGCGGCCCTCCTTGGTGACTTCCATTGGGCCGTCGCCGGTGCGTGGTTTCATAGCCGCCATGAGGAATTCCCCTCCATTTAGTCCCAGGACTGATCAGCCCGGGCGGGCTGTGTCCGCATGTAGATCAAGCTGCCATGACGGAGTGGGTGGACACCGCCAGGGCCGCGCGTATTCTGAAATGCTTTTTGTCCTTGCTTACCTACCATTATCGCGGAATTACCCGCGCGTAGCTAATCGATGGACATTTCCGGCAGGGCGGAATTTGCACCCTGACCTGCAAAGAAGTCGAAAATCCTACGGCGGATAATCGCCTCCGCCCGGCAGTTGGGCCCAGGCCCACAGCCACACGATCCACACAATCTGCAGCAGCACGAACATCACCACAACAGTCCCCCGGTAAGCCTTGGACCGGGACAGCAACGCGGCCCCCAGCGCCAACGGAAAAAGCGGAAGCAGCATCCGGAAAGTACTGGTCTGCGGGTGGAGGAACGTGACCAGGTACCCCATGTAGCAGGCGCACCACAGCCGGAGTTCGACGCCGAGACGGACCACCGTGGGCACGTACAGCATGGCGGCGAAGAGGGCAACAAAAACGAACGGCGCCAGGATGCCCAGCACGGGACCGAAGAGGTCCACTCCGGTATCGAACCAAGGCTTGAAAGGAACCAGGTCGTGGCCCCGCCACACGGTTTCGGTCTTGGTATAGGCCTGGATGTCCCCGGTGGCAGCCCAGGCAGCGGCGGGCCAGGCCAGCGCCGAGGCGCCCGCTACCGCCGTCAGCGTGGTGAGGGCCACGAGGTCCGGCGTTGTATGCCCTGCCGTTTCACTGCGCCGGAGGCGCTGGACAAGGCGGAAGATCAACAGGATGCCCAGCGCCGCAGCGAAAGGAACTCCCACCGGGCGGGAAAGGCACAGCAGTACCACCACCGGAATGGCCCACAAGTACTCCCGCCGGATCACCAGCAGCAGAGCACCGGCGAGCAGCAGCAGCGACAGCGGCTCGCCGTAGGGGACCTGGAGCACGGCTGACACAGGGAACGTGGCGAAGAAGGCCACCCCCCACAATGACGTCCCGTGGGACGCCAGATGCCGGAACAGCATGTAGACCACCAGCGCAGCGCCCAGGCCGGACAGCATCGCGATAACGGTCAGCGAGGCGGCGGGACTCAACCCCGTGAGGCTGCCCAGCCCGCCGGCCAGGGACGGGTACAGCGGATAAAACGCCCAGGTGTTCTCCTGCACGTTGCCTGCGGCGTCCACGGGAAGGGTGGCGGGGTAGCCGCCCTCGATGACCCTGGCGTACCACCGGGCGTCCCAGATGTTGATGAAATTCCAGTAGTCAGGTTTCGGCGCGAACCAGGGGTTGGGTCCCTGATGCAGGGCCGCTGCCATAAAGATTCCGGCGCTGACGAGCCGGGCCATGACATAGATGGCGGTGACCTGCAGCCACCAGGGCCAGCCGCGGACGGCCGCGCGGTAGCGGAGCGCCAATGAGTGGACCGACGCCGAGAGTCCCGTTCGGCGGCCGGTGGCAGTACTCAAGCTTGGCCCTCCCCTGCGGCCGGCTGCCCTGCTGACGGCTGCCCTGCAGCGGGTTCACGTGTGCCGGAAACAGGAGTGCCGGTAACAGGAGTGCCGGACTCAGCTGCTTCCGGGCCTGCTGCTCGCGGCAAGGCCTCCAGCGTCCCGGTCCCCGCGGCAGGGGTCTGTCGGTCTACCTCCGCCAGCCGGGCCTTCAACGTTTCCACTTCATTCCGGCTGGCCGCCAGCTGGTCCCGCAGTTCGTCTAGCACCTGGTCCACCTGGTCCATCCGGTAGCCCCGCAGCCCCAAAGAGAAACGGACGCTGTCCACGTCCTGGGGCGCGGCGTTGGCGGGCAGAAGGACCGGCGGCAGGTTGGCCGGTGGCTCCTCCGGGCCGCCAATCAGCACGGCCGGCAGCTGGCGGCCGCCCTGCTTTCCAGCCCGGCCCCCCACGCTTGTCCAGATGACGGCGCCGATCAGCAGCACGGCAAGGAAGACCAGGAAAAAGCTCACAACCCCATCGTGCCAGACCTGGCGGCCGTGGTTACTCCGGCCGCTGTTCCCCGTTCAGTGAAGGGGTAATTCCCACGCCCAGCACGCGGTTCACTGCTTCAGCCGGATCATCCACCACCTGTATCAGGTCCAGGTCCTTTGCCGAGACCATGCCTTCTGCCACCAGGGTTCCCTTGATCCACTCAATCATGGGACCCCAGAAGTCCACGCCAAGCAGCACGATGGGGAACGAGGTCACCTTGCGCGTCTGCACCAGGACCATGGCTTCAAAGAGTTCGTCCAGGGTGCCAAGGCCGCCGGGCAGGACGATGAATCCCTGGGCATATTTCACGAACATGGTCTTGCGGGCGAAAAAGTACCGGAAGTTGATGCCCAGGTCCACCCACTGGTTCAGCCCCTGCTCGAACGGAAGTTCGATGCCCAGTCCCACGGACACCCCGTTGCCTTCAACGGTGCCGCGGTTGGCCGCTTCCATCGAACCAGGTCCGCCGCCGGTGATAACGGCGACACCGGCTTCGGCCAGCTTCCGGCCCACCTCCACGCCCATCTCGTAATAGTGGCTGCCGGGTTTTGTCCGGGCGGATCCGAAGACGCTCACGGCCGGGCCGAGGTCTGCCAAGGCTCCGAAACCCTCCACGAACTCGCTTTGGATCCTCATGACGCGCCACGGATCGGTATGCACAAACTGCCCGGGCCCCTTGGTATCAAGCAGATGCTGGTCGGACATTTCCACCGCCGCCTGCTTGCGGCGAAGCTCAAGGGGCCCCTTACGGCGCGGCTGGATGTTTTTGGCCGGATCTGCACTGATGCTCATTCCCCTAGGCTAACCTGCCGGTGGGAGGTATCTCTTGAATCACGATCCGCAGGAACCTGGGGTGATTCCCGTCATAAGGTGCCGTTGTTCGCTAGATTCTTCCTATGACTACTCATGTGCCCGGCGATGCCCTCGTCTCCCTGAACGCCGTAAACAAGCATTACGGCCAGCTGCACGTTTTGAAGGACATCAATCTGCAGGTCCGCAAGGGCGAGGTTGTTGTGGTCATCGGGCCTTCGGGCTCCGGTAAGTCCACCTTGTGCCGCGCCATCAACCGTCTTGAAACCATCGAAGGCGGCACCATCAGCATCGACGGAAAGGTCCTCCCCGAGGAAGGCAAGGAACTCGCCCAGCTCCGCGCCGACGTCGGAATGGTCTTCCAGTCGTTCAATCTCTTCGCGCACAAAACCATCCTCGAAAACGTCACGCTCGGCCCCATCAAGGTCAAGGGTGTTGCGAAGGCTGCCGCGGACAAGGACGCCATGGCGCTGCTTGAACGCGTGGGCGTCGGCCACCAGGCTCCGAAGCTGCCCGCGCAGCTGTCCGGTGGCCAGCAGCAGCGCGTCGCCATTGCCCGCGCCCTGGCCATGAAGCCCAAGGTCATGCTGTTCGACGAACCCACCTCGGCGCTGGACCCCGAAATGATCAACGAGGTCCTGGATGTGATGGTCCAGCTCGCCAAGGAGGGCATGACCATGATCGTGGTCACCCACGAAATGGGCTTCGCCCGCAAGGCCGCAGACCGCGTGGTCTTTATGGCCGACGGCCAGATCGTTGAGGACGCCACGCCTGAAGAGTTCTTCACCAATCCCAAGAGCGACCGTGCCAAGGATTTCCTCTCCAAGCTCCTGACGCACTGAAACACCTACGAACAAACACTCCCAGTTCGCACCCAGGCCGTGACCCACGGCCACCAATGAAAGGAATGTCATGAAGGCATTTTTGACCCGGCGGAAGTCATTTGTTGTGGCGGCTACCGCTGCCCTCGCTTTGTCCCTCAGCGCCTGCGGCGGTGGTGACGCCGGATCCTCCAGCAACCCCAGCCCCGTGGCGAAGCCCACATTCGCTGCGGGCACCACCATGGAAAAACTCTCCTCCGCCGGCACCATCAAGATCGGCACCAAGTATGACCAGCCGCTCTTCGGCCAGGTTGGCCTGGACGGCAAGCCTGTGGGCTTCGACGTTGAAATGGGCAAGCTGATCGCCGCCAAGCTGGGCATCCCGGCAGACAAGATCGAGTGGTCCGAAACGGTGTCCGCCAACCGCGAACCGTTTATTGAGCAGGGCAAGGTTGACCTGGTCATCGCCACGTACACCATCAATGACAAGCGCAAGCAGGTTGTCAGCTTCGCCGGACCGTACTACGAGGCCGGCCAGGCACTGATGGTGAACAAGGACAACGACTCCATCAAGAAGCCCGAAGACGTCAAGGGCAAGAAGGTCTGCTCCGTCACCGGTTCCACCCCGGCCGCAACCATCGTGGACAAGTACGGAGCTGAGCTTGTTCCCGCAGCCACCTACTCCGCCTGCCTGGAGCCCCTGCGCAACAAGCAGGTTGAAGCTGTCACCACGGACAACGTGATCCTCGCCGGCTTCGTGGACAAGGAACCGGACGCCTTCAAGCTCGCATCGGACGAAACCTTCACCAAGGAGCCCTACGGCATCGGCCTGAAGAAGGACGATACCGAGTTCCGCAACTGGATCAACGACCAGCTGGAGGCATTCGAGAAGGACGGCTCCTACAAGAAGGCCTGGGAAGCAACCGCAGGTTCAGTCATCAAGACTGCCCCTGAACTGCCCGAAATCAACCGTTACTAAGTAACGCAGTGGTTGCCGGGGCCGCATAAAGGCCCCGGCAACCACGGCCTTCACACCCGTCCACGCCCACAGCCAAAGGATCCAATGGACGTCATTCTTGAAAACCTGCCCTTGTACTGGAACGGTTTTCTCCGCACGCTTTTCCTCTCCGTAGTTTCCGGGGTCATCGCGCTGGTGCTCGGGACCCTGCTCGCGGCAGCCCGGGTTTCCCCCGTGGCAGCGCTCCGCGGCTTCAGCACCGTCTATGTGGAAGTTCTCCGGAACACTCCGCTGACCATCGCTTTCTTCTTCGCAGCCATCGTCCTCCCCCGGCTCGGAGTGAAGTTCGAGCAGTTCGAAATAGCCGCAATTATCGCCCTCAGTACTTACACCGCAGCGTTCATCGCCGAAGCTGTCCGCTCAGGTGTCAACAGCGTCCCTGTGGGCCAGGCCGAGGCCGCCCGGAGTATCGGCATGAACTTCGGGCAGGTCCTGAACCTCATCATCCTTCCGCAGGCTTTGCGGACGGTGATCCCGCCGCTGATCAATATCCTGATCGCCCTGGTGAAGAACTCCTCCGTTGCCGGCGCCTTCTTTGTCCTTGAACTGTTCGGCTACGGCCGGCAACTGGCCAACGCGAACGGTGACGCCGTGATCCCCGTCCTGCTCGGCGTAGCCTTCTTCTATCTGCTCCTCACCGTTCCGCTGGGCATCCTGGCCAGTACGGTGGAACGAAAGGTGGCGATTGCCCGATGAGCTCGGTACTCTACGACGTTCCCGGCCCTAAAGCCCGCCGGATCTCCCTGATTGGTTCAATTGTCGGTTCGCTGCTGATCCTGGGCTTGCTCGCCTGGATCATCATGACCTTCGCCCAACAGGGGATTTTTGAGGGCCGCAGGTGGCAGATCTTCACCCGCGGCGATGTCTGGACGCTGCTGGGCAACGGCCTGGGCGCCACGCTCAGCGCCGCCGCACTGGCCGCCGTGATCGCCTTCCCCCTGGGACTGGCGCTCTGCCTGCTGCGCATCTCGGATGTGGCGTTCATCCGGATTCCCATCCGGGTGGTGCTGGAGTTCCTCCGCGGCATGCCCGTGGTCCTGATGATGCTGTTCGTGCTGCTGGGGTTTGGCACCTCGGCGTTCGTCGCCGTCGTGACCGGCCTGATCCTCTACAACTCGGCAGTGTTCGCGGAGATCATCCGGGCCGGCATCCAGTCGCTGCCGAAGGGGCAGCGCGAAGCGGGGCTGGCCATTGGCCTGACCAGCTTCAAGTCCCGCATGCTGATCGAACTGCCGCAGGCAATACGTCGCATGATGCCTTCGCTGGTGGCGCAGATGGTGGTGCTCCTCAAGGACACGTCCCTGGGCTACATCGTGGCGTACGGCGAGCTCCTGCGTGCCGTACAGGTGATGGCAGACTTCCTGGGAACCCAGTTCCTGTTCCCCATCTTCTTTGTGGCCGCGGCGATCTACATTGCCATCAACATCCTCGTATCCCGGATTGCGGTCATGATTGAGCGCAGGGGTTCGAAGAAGGCAGCCGGCGGTGTGGCCAAGGCCGAGCCCGAAAAGGCCGAAGCTCCCGTTCCCTGACAGGTCAAACAACAATGGCCCGGACCGCGCCCCTGTTGGGGAACGCAGTCCGGGCCACTGCTGTTTAGGGCACCCTGCTGTCTAGGGCAGCGGGGACCACGGCCCGTAAGTGTCAGCCTCCCAGCCAGTCCTCGAGCGCCTGCAGACACTTCCGGATCGCATCCGCATCCACGTGTTCGTTGTCTTTGTGCGCCAGCAGGGCGTCCCCCGGCCCGAAGTTCACCGCCGGGATTCCCAGCTCGCTGAAACGCGCGACGTCGGTCCAGCCGTATTTGGGCTTGGGTTCGGCACCCACGGCGGCGACAAAGGAAGCGGCGGCGGGGTGCTGGAGCCCGGGCCGTGCCCCGGCGGCAGCGTCAGTGCGGACCACGTCAAAACCTTCAAGGAGTTGCCGCACCACTGATTCGGCCTGATCCGGCGTTTTGTCCGGGGCAAACCGGTAGTTGATCTCCACCACGCACCGGTCCGGAATCACATTTCCGGCCGTTCCGCCGTTGATTCTTACGGCATTCAGGCTCTCGCGGTAATCCAGTCCGTCCACGTTCACTGTCAGGGGTTCGTAGGCAGCCAGCCGGGCCAGGATCGGCGCTGCCGCGTGGATGGCGTTGCTGCCCATCCAGGCCCGGGCGGAATGGGCGGACTCCCCCACCGTTGTTGCTTCGAACCTGCTGGTGCCGTTGCAGCCGCCCTCCACGGTGCCGTCAGTGGGTTCGAGCAGGATGGCGAAGTCGCCATCAAGCAGATCGCCGTGGTTCCGGACCAGCCTGCCCAGGCCGCTCTTGACGGCCTCCACTTCCTCGTGGTCGTAGAAAACGAAGGTGACGTCCCGCTTCGGCGCGGTCCCGCCGTCGAACATCCTGGCAGCCAGCGCGAGCTGTACGGCCACGCCGCCCTTCATGTCGGTGGCGCCGCGCCCGTACAGGACACCAACGCCGGGGACCCCGGACTCCCAGCTGGACGGAACCGTCCCCAGGGACCCCTCGGCCAGGGGCAACGGAACGGTGTCCAGGTGTCCTGCCAGGATGACGCGTTCGGCGTTGCCCAGCTCGGTCCGGGCAATGATGGCATCCCCGTCCCGCACAATGTGCAGTTGCGGGATGGCGCGCAGGGCGGCTTCGACCGCGTCAGCCAGTTCCGTTTCATTGCCGGACACACTGTTGATGTCCATGATCGCGGCCGTCAGGAGCGCAACGTCCTGGCGGAGGTCGAGGGGAAGGATGGAAGATTCCGGAGCGGTTTCGGCAGTCACGAAGCCAGTCTAGTTCGGAGCAGGTCCCCGCCCGTCGATAGACTGGGGCAATGACTGAGACTGCTTCCTCCGCCGTGCCCGAAACCCAGACTGCCCCCACTGAAGAACGCTCCGCCTATGGCTTCGGCGTGGCCACCATTGCCGTTGCCAATGGTGATGCCACCGTCCTGGACGTCTGGTTCCCCGCACCCTCGCTGGGCGTCGCTGCCGAACACCTGCGGGCAGTGGAAAACGCGGACGAGGCACTCACCCGGATCGCCGACGCCGGTACGGACGAGGACCGCGGCACCGAGCAGAAGGTGGTCTTCGTCCAGATCAACCTCGATGAGGCCCCGGCCGATACCGCTGACGCCTACCTGCGCCTGCACCTGCTCTCGCACCGGCTGGTCCGCCCGAACACCATCAACCTGGATGGCATCTTCGGCAAGCTGCCCAACGTTGTCTGGACCAACTTCGGTCCCGCCGCTGTGGACGGCTTCGAACTGACCCGGGCGCGGCTGCGCCGCCGGGGCGCCGTGACCGTTTACGGCATCGACAAATTCCCGCGCATGGTGGACTACGTTGTGCCCACCGGCGTCAGGATTGCCGACGCCGACCGCGTCCGCCTGGGTGCGCACCTGGCCGAGGGCACCACGGTGATGCATGAAGGCTTCGTCAACTTCAACGCCGGCACCCTGGGCACCTCCATGGTTGAGGGCCGGATTTCCGCAGGCGTGGTCACCGGTGACGGCAGCGACGTCGGCGGCGGCGCGTCCATCATGGGCACCCTGTCCGGTGGGGGCAAGGAAAAGATCACCATCGGCGAGCGGGTCCTGCTCGGGGCCAACTCCGGCGTGGGCATCAGCATCGGTGATGATTCGGTGGTGGAAGCCGGCCTCTACGTGACGGCGGGGACCCGAGTGCGCGTGCCCGGCCCCAAGGACGAAGTGGGCGAGGACACCACCAAGATCGTCAAGGCTGCCGAACTCTCCGGTGTCCCCAACCTGCTCTTCCGCCGCAACTCCACCACGGGCGCCGTGGAGGTACTCCCCCGTGCCGGCCAGACCGTGGAACTGAACGACGCCCTGCACGCCAACTGATCCCTTCATGGCACGAAGACGCGGCCTGCGCCGCCTGCTGGTGCTGCTGCTTGCCCTCGCACTCGTGGCCGGCGGCGTCTATGCAGCGGTGTTTTTTGTGCAGCGCTCCGAGACCCTCGTTTCGGAGCGCTGTACCGCCGTCGTCAACGGCAAGACGGCGGAACTGGCTCCGGACCAGGCTGTCAACGCTTCCCTGATCACCGCTGTTGCAGTCCAGCGCGGCCTCCCGCCCCGGGCGGCCACCATAGCCTTGGCTACCGCCATGCAGGAGTCCAAGCTCCGCAACATCGAACACGGCGATCAGGCGGGCCCGGATTCCCGGGGGCTGTTCCAGCAGCGGCCTTCCCAGGGCTGGGGAAGCGAAGAGCAGATCATGGATCCCATTTACGCGACGAACGCCTTTTACGACGCACTGGTAAAGATCCCCGGCTACGAGTCGATGGAGATCACCGAAGCTGCGCAACGGGTGCAGCGATCTGCATTTCCCACCGCCTACGCCCAGCACGAGCAGATGGGGCGCTTTTTTGCCTCCGGGCTGTCCGGCCAGACCCCCGAAGCGATTCGATGCACCCTCCGTTCGGCAGGTGCCGCGGGAGATCCGCAGGCCGTTTCTGACCAGCTTTCCCAGGCTTACGGACTCTCTGCTTCCGCGGTTGACGGCCAAACCCTGGTGGTGGAGGCTGACGGCAGCCAGGCTTGGTCCGTGGCGCAATGGGCCGTAGCCAATGCCAAGACCCTCGAGGTCACACAGGTGGAAGTTGCCGGGCGGACCTGGGAGCGCGACGAGCGGGACGGCTGGCGGGAGTCGGCGGTCCCGGACGGCGAGGTGCGGATTACAGTCTCGCCGGCAGGCACGGGGGCCTGAGGCCCGTCCGGCCTTTTGCTAGACGAGGATTTCCACCACAGGCTGGACGTAGCTGCGGAACAGCTCCGGCTGGCCCATCAACTGGTGGCTCATAATGATTTTGTCCGGCTCCAGGTACCAGGCCCGCTGTTCGTTCAACGGCAGTTCAATGATGGTCAGCTTGAAGTCGCGGGCGTTGCGGCCCACTTCCATCAGCCGGTCATCCACCATGTCCTCCAGCAACTGGTCTGCACCGTTGGCGGCCCTTTCAGCTTCAAGCTCGGCATACTCGCTCCGGCGTTCCCGCGCCCAGGTCAGGGCCGAGCCGAAATGCGCCTGGAGTACCCGCTGCAGGGCGGGCGAATTGCCGAAAGCCTCGAACTCTGGCGGGGAAAGTTCCGGCGACGTCTGCGGATGCGCCTTCAGCAACTGTTCCCACCACGCCTCCCATTCCGTCTTGAGCCCGTTGAAGCCCCCGACGTCGGCAGTCAGGTGGGAATGGTCGGCATGACGGATCTTGGGAGCTGCATGGGAAAGCGCCGGGTGGCCCGCGCCGTCGAGTCCGGCGGCATCGCGGATATACAGGGCGATCATCATCGGTCCGGACGTGTCGGTGGTGATCTGCCACCCGGAACCGGTCTTTTGCTGCATCCGAGGTCCTTCCCTGGCGCGCTCCTGCCGGGTCTGGTGATCCGGTGTTGCGCCCCCGGCTATCAGTCTATTCCCCTGAGTTGCCGAGGTTAACGAAATTCACGGCGCCAACCCGTCAAGGTGCCGCTCCAGGACATCGGTGCACATGTGGGCAGTCATCCAGCCGGGCTGCAGGAGGGCATGCATGCAGAGGCCATCCAGCGTGGCAAGGAGTCTTTCCGCCTCCACCACCAATACTTCCTGGGATTCCCCGGGCAGCAACGCAGTGATCACGCGGCCCATCACGGCGGCCACCTCGCGGTGGCTCCGGTCCGCCTCCGCGGCAAGAAAAGGCTTGATCCTGGCGGCGTTGCGGAATGCTATCCACACGCACGCCTCCACTGCCCGTTGTTCATCCAATGGCAGGAGTTCGCCCAGCAGTGTTAAAACAGCGGCGCGTCCTTCGGCGCTTGCCCGCGGGTGGTCCTGCAGCCCGGGCAATGCGGCCTCCAGCCTGGCCACAATGCTGTCAATCACGGTCGCGAAGGAGAAGGCCAGCAGTTCATCGCTACCGGCAAAGTAGTGCCGAACGGAGCCGACCGCGAGCCCGGCCTCGTCTGCCACTTCCCGCAGGGAAGCCCTTTCCAGTCCGTCGACGGCGATGATCCGCCAAACTGCTTCCACCACTTCCTGGCGCCGGGCTCCGGCATGAACGATTTTAGGCACTCCTCCTATTTAGCACACTTGTGCCTCGTCACAGGCCTGTCAGCCGGTTGGCCCGTAAAGCACCGTCATCCTGCCTGGAAATTGGCCCCGACCGGCGCGACCGGCACCACTTGGGATAGCGTTGAGAGCATGAAAATTCTGGTTACAGGGGGCACCGGGTACATCGGTTCCCACACTGTTTTGTCATTGCAGGAAGCCGGCCACGACGTGCTGGTCGTCGACAACCTGGTCAACTCCAGCGAGGAGTCCCTCCGCCGGGTTGCCGAGATCACCGGCAAAACAGCACAGTTCCACCACGTGGACCTCGTGGACGAGGCCGCCGTCGAGAAGGTTTTCGCTGAGAACGACGTCGATGCCGTGATCCACTTCGCCGGGCTCAAGGCAGTCGGCGAATCGGTCCGCGAACCCCTGAACTACTACTACAACAACCTCGTCGGAACCCTGAACCTGATCCGGACCATGGACCGGCACAACGTCCGCTCCATCGTCTTCAGCTCCTCCGCCACCGTCTACGGCGAACACAATCCCATCCCGTACGTCGAGAAAATGGAAATCGGCGCCAACAACCCTTACGGCCGCACCAAGGAACAGATCGAGGACATCCTCTCCGACCTCGGGGCTGCCGACACCCGCTGGCACATCGCCCTGCTGCGCTACTTCAACCCCGTCGGGGCCCACCCCTCGGGCCGGATTGGCGAAGACCCCCAGGGCATCCCCAACAACCTGGTCCCCTTCATCGCCCAGGTCGCGGTGGGCAGGCGCGAGAAACTCATGGTCTTCGGCGGCGACTACGACACCCCGGACGGGACCTGCCTGCGCGACTACATCCACGTGGTGGACCTCGCCGAGGGCCACCTCGCCGCCCTGAACCACATCACCGACCGCACCGGGGTATTCCGCTGGAACCTCGGCTCGGGCACCGGCTCCTCGGTCCTTGAGGTCCTGCGCTCCTTTGAAAAAGCCGTCGGCAAGCCCATCCCCTACGAGATCACTGGCCGCCGCGCCGGCGACCTGCCCGCCTTCTGGGCCGACGCCACCTCAGCCCTCGCCGACCTCAGCTGGTCCACCACCAAAACCATCGACCAGATGTGCGAGGACCACTGGCGCTGGCAAAAAAACAACCCCCAGGGATACAACTCCTAGCAGCAACGCGGGGTCACTACTTGCCCTTCGGGGACCCCATATTGGGCCGTTAGTGACCCCGTGTTGCTTTGCTGGTGATTAACGACGAACGGCCGCCCACCTCGATGAGGTGGGCGGCCGCCGTCGTACTGGAGTCCGCGGGACTAGCGGGCGGGGTAGTCCCGCTCGGGCTCGCCGATGTAGAGCTGGCGCGGGCGGCCGATCTTGGTGTTCGGGTCGCTGATCATTTCGCGCCACTGGGCAATCCAGCCCGGGAGGCGGCCGATGGCGAAGAGCACGGTGAACATCTTCTCGGGGAAGCCCATGGCTTTGTAGATGAGGCCGGTGTAGAAGTCCACGTTCGGGTAGAGCTTGCGCTGGATGAAGTAATCGTCGTTCAACGCCTTCTCTTCCAGGCGCAGGGCGATGTCCAGCAGTTCGTCGTTGCCGCCGAGCTTGCTCAGGATCTCGTGAGCGGTGGCCTTGACGATCTTGGCGCGGGGATCGTAGTTCTTGTAGACGCGGTGCCCGAAGCCCATGAGGCGGACGCCGTCTTCCTTGTTCTTGACCTTCTCCATGTAGTCCTCGGGCTTGGTGCCCTCGGCCTGGATCTGGCGGAGCATCTTCAGCACGGCCTCGTTGGCGCCGCCGTGGGCCGGGCCGAAGAGGGCGTTGATGCCTGCGGAGACGGATGCGAACAGGTTGGCGTTGGAGGAACCCACCAGGCGGACCGTGGAGGTGGAGCAGTTCTGCTCGTGGTCCGCGTGCAGGATCAGGAGCAGGTCCAGTGCCTTGGCCACGATCGGGTCCACCTCGTACTGCTCTGCCGGAAGCCCGAAGCTGAGGCGCAGGAAGTTCTCCACGAGGTTGTGCGAGTTGTCCGGGTACAGCATGGGCTGGCCGATGGACTTCTTGTGGGCGTAGGCCGCGATGACCGGAAGCTTGGCCATGAGGCGGATGGTGGAAACTTCCACCTGCTCGGCGTTGAACGGGTCCAGGGAGTCCTGGTAGAACGTGGACAGCGCGGAAACGGCCGAGGACAGGACGGGCATGGGGTGCGCGTCCCGCGGGAAGCCGCCGAAGAAGCCCTTGAGCTCCTCATGCAGCAGCGTGTGCCGGCGGATCTTCTGGTCGAATTCGTCCAGCTCCGTGGGAGTGGGCAGGTTGCCGTAGATCAGCAGGTAGGACACCTCAAGGAAGCTGGAGTGCTGTGCCAGCTGTTCGATGGGGTATCCGCGGTAGCGCAGGATGCCAGCATCGCCGTCGATGTAGGTGATAGCCGAAGTTGTGGCTGCTGTGTTCATGAAGCCGGGGTCAAAGGTGACTGCGCCCGTCTGCTTCAGCAGTTTGGAAACGTCGTAGCCTTCGTTTCCTTCAACAACCTGGATGCGCGGCAGCTTGAGCTCGCCTCCTGCGTGGAGCAGGGTCGCAGCATTGTTGGTCTCAGTCATGGAGTCCCCTTCATGAGGCGTCTGGGCCTCTGTCGAAAGCTTGATCCAACATCAGGTGAGCCGCGCACGAAGCCTGAGAGGACAGGTTCCAACACCCGGGCTGCCTTCTTGTAGAAAGCCACCATTGATAGTCACTTAAAAAGTACCCGCTCCTTGGCGGGTGCCACTAATCCGCGACGTTCCAAAAGGCCCTAAAATGCGTCAGATGTGTCCGGAGTCACACCATTGTTACGGACCTAGCGCCGGCCGGGGCAGCCGCGCTGATTACGGCGCCGAAGCCAGCCGGGCCACGGCGGCGTCGATCCTCTCGTCTGTTCCGGTGAGGGCCACACGGACGTATCCATTGCCCGCCTCACCGTAAAAGACGCCGGGACCCACCACGATGCCGCGCTCCGCCAGCCGGGCTACCGTGTCCCAGGTACTCGCACCCGCCGTCGACCAAAGGTAGAGGCCGGCGTCGGACTCCTTGATCTCCAGCCCGAAATCCAGCAGCGCCGGAACCAGCCGTTCCCGGCGGCCGCGGTACAGGTCCTTCTGGGCCTCAACATGCGCGTCGTCGCCCAATGCCACCCGCATGGCTTCCTGCACCGGGTAGGGAACGATCATGCCCGCGTGCTTGCGGCTGTTGACGAGGTTGGGCATCAGGTCCGGATCGCCGGCCACAAATGCTGCCCGGTAGCCGGCCACGTTGGACTGCTTGCTCAGCGAGTACACGGCCAGCAAGCCCTGGTGGGATCCGCCGGCCACCCGCGGGTCCAGGATGCTCGGTACAGGCTGGCCGCCGCGCTGGACATCCCAGTCGCCCCAGCCCAGCTCTGCGTAGCATTCGTCGGACGCCACCACGGCGCCCACTTCACGGGCCTGTTGTACGAGCGCCTTCAGGGATTCGACGCCGCGGACGCTGCCCGTGGGGTTTCCCGGGGAATTGACCCAGATCAGCCGGACACGCGAGCGGGTGGCGTCGTCGAGCTCGTCCAGGTTGTCCGTGGCCACGGAGGTGACGCCGGCGAGCGTTGCGCCGATATCGTACGTGGGGTAGGCAACCTTGGGGCGTACGACGACGTCCCCCGGCTTGAGCCCGAGCAGGAGCGGGAGCCAGGCCACGAGTTCCTTCGAGCCGACCGTGGGCATGATGTTGCGCGGGTCCAGTCCGGCAACACCGCGGCGGCGTTCGAACCAGGCGGCAATGGCTTCCCGCAGGGCAGGCGTGCCATGGACCGTGGGGTAACCGGGGGCGTCGGCGGCGGCCTTCAGTGCGTCCTGTATCAGCGCGGGCGTGGGATCCACCGGAGTACCAATGGAGAGGTTGACGGCTCCCCCGGCATGCTCCGAGGCCTTCGCGAGATACGGCGCCATGGCCTCCCACGGGTAGTCGGGCAAGTCAAGGCCAAACGTATTCACTGCTGCGGTCACCGTTCCAGCCTGCGTCAGTGGTCTTGGTTCTGCGGGGGCAGTGCGGCGATCATCGGGTGGTCCTTGCCGGTGTTGCCGATCTTCGCTGCGCCGCCCGGTGAGCCGAGGTCGTCGAAGAACTCAACGTTGGCCTTGTAGTAGTCGGCCCACTCGTCCGGGGTGTCGTCCTCGTAGTAGATGGCCTCCACCGGGCATACCGGTTCGCAGGCTCCGCAGTCGACGCATTCGTCCGGATGGATGTACAGCGAACGCTCACCCTCATAGATGCAGTCGACCGGGCATTCTTCGATACATGCCTTGTCCTTGACATCTACACACGGCTGCGCGATTACGTACGTCACGTCCCTTGCCTCTCCACGTTGGTTCCGGCGTCCCGCCGGCTGTTGCGTCCGGCAACCTGGCCGGACTCTTGACATCTGAGCCTATTATCTCCCAGCCCGTTACTACGAACCTAGCCGGGCTCCTTGTGTGAAGCCATTTAGTATGAAGTGGTGAGTCTACCTGTCCCCTCCCCCGCCGGATTCCTCCTTGCCGCCGCTTCCGGAACACGGGTGGTGGTGCGGTACCGCATCGAGGGCGGGCTCGCTGATGCACTGGGACACCTGGTGGCGTGCGACGCCGGTGCGTGCACCATCCGCACCCGGCAGGCCGACGTCGTGATCCCCCTTGAGGTTGTTGTGGCAGCCAAGGAGGTTCCGCCGGCGCCGGAGCGGCGAAGGCCGCGCGCCTGAGCCGACCCTCAGTGCGCAGGGACTGCCCCTGCGCGACGAAGCCGGGCCTCACTGCGCACGGCGGTACGAAGAAAGCCACCGGCGGGGTGCCGGTGGCTTTCTTTGGTACTACTGTGCTGGCTAGGCCTTGGCGCGGGCGCGGTTGGCCTTTGCACGCTCGTTGGTGTCCAGGATGACCTTCCGGATGCGGATGGACTCCGGCGTTACCTCGACGCACTCGTCTTCGCGGGCGAATTCCAGCGACTCTTCGAGGGTGAGGTCACGCGGCGGGGTCAGGTTCTCGAAGGTGTCCGACGAAGCGGCACGCATGTTGGTGAGCTTCTTTTCCTTCGTGATGTTGACGTCCATGTCGTCGGCGCGGGAGTTCTCGCCAACAATCATGCCCTCGTACACCTCGGAGGTGGGCTTGACGAAGAAGGAACCGCGCTCCTGCAGGTTGATCATGGCGAACGGGGTCACCACGCCGGCGCGGTCAGCGACCATGGAGCCGTTGGTGCGGTACTCGATGGGGCCGGCCCAGGGCTCGTAGCCCTCGGAGATGGAGGCCGCGATGCCGGCGCCGCGGGTGTCCGTGAGGAACTTGGTGCGGAAGCCGATCAGGCCACGGGCCGGAACGATGAATTCCATCCGGCACCAGCCGGTGCCGTGGTTGGCCATGTTGGTCATGCGGCCCTTGCGGGCTGCCATCAACTGGGTCACAGCGCCGAGGTACTCTTCGGGTACGTCGATGGTCATGTGTTCCATCGGCTCGTGGATCTTGCCGTCGATGGTCTTGGTGACAACCTGCGGCTTGCCCACGGTCAGTTCGAAGCCTTCGCGGCGCATCTGCTCCACGAGGATGGCCAGGGCGAGCTCGCCACGGCCCTGGACTTCCCAGGCGTCAGGACGCTCGGTGGGGAGCACCTTGATGGAGACGTTACCGATCAGTTCCTTGTCCAGGCGGTCCTTCACCTGGCGCGCGGTGACCTTGGCGCCCTTGACCTTGCCGGCCAGCGGGGAGGTGTTGATACCGATGGTCATGGAGATCGCGGGATCGTCCACGGTGATCAGCGGCAGCGGCTGCGGGTTCTCGGCGTCGGTCAAAGTCTCGCCGATGGTGATTTCCTCGATGCCGGCAACGGCTACAATCTCGCCGGGGCCTGCAGACTCAGCCGGAACGCGGTCCAGGGCCTTGGTGGCCAGCAGTTCGGTGATCTTGACGTTTTTGAGCTCACCGTTGGCGCGTGCCCAGGCAACGGTCTGGCCCTTGCGCAGCGTGCCGTTGTAGATGCGGAGCAGCGCCAGGCGGCCCAGGAACGGTGAAGCGTCCAGGTTGGTGACGTGTGCCTGCAGGACACCTTCCGGGTTGTAGGTCGGCGCCGGGATGTGCTCGATGATGGTCTTGAACAGCGGCTCAAGGTCCTCATTGTCCGGAGCGGCACCGTTGGCGGGCTGCTCCAGGGAGGCGCGGCCAACCTTGGCGGCGGCGTAAACAACCGGGACCTCAAGAACCTTGTCCAGGTCCAAATCCGGGACTTCGTCGGCAAGATCCGACGCCAGGCCGAGGAGCAGGTCCATGGACTCGTGGACCACTTCGTCGATGCGCGCGTCGGGGCGGTCGGTCTTATTGACCAGCAGGATCACGGGCAGGTGGGCGGCCAATGCCTTGCGGAGCACGAAGCGGGTCTGCGGCAGCGGACCTTCCGATGCGTCAACGAGCAGCACAACACCATCAACCATGGACAGTCCGCGCTCCACCTCGCCGCCGAAGTCGGCGTGGCCCGGGGTGTCAATAACGTTGATGGTGATGGTCTCGCCGTTGGACGACGGACCGTTGTAGGCCACGGTGGTGTTCTTGGCCAGGATGGTGATGCCCTTTTCGCGCTCAAGGTCACCGGAGTCCATCACGCGGTCTTCGAGGTGGTTGTGCTCGGCAAAGGAGTTGGTCTGCTTGAGCATGGCATCGACCAGGGTGGTCTTGCCGTGGTCAACGTGGGCCACAATCGCGACGTTGCGGAGGTCACTGCGTGATGCAGTGGCTACCGCGGTGTTGGTGGTGGTTTCAGACATGCGTAATGGCTCGATTCAGTGGTGAAAGTCAGCTGTTGTATCGCGACATTTCCAACTGGAACGCACGACGGATCATGCCCTTTGCACAGGGCTGCTTCCCCCAGTCTAGCGTCTGCGGCATTAATAGGCCTAAATTTTCTGCCAGCCAGCAGGGCCCACAGCCGCCCTGCGTCAACGCGGCCGGCGAAAATCAGTGACCAAAATCACTGGCCAAACCTGCGCCCATGCCACATGATTGCTCTGACACTCCATGCAAGCCCGAAAGACACCACATGCGAAAAGCCCAGGCCCGGACCCGTTCTGCGGCGTCTGGAGCCGCCGCCGTGATTGCGGTGTCCTGCCTCCTTGCCTTGTCCGGCTGCGGAATGCCGGCCGGGTCTTCTGCCTCTTCCCAAGCGCAGGCCGCCGCTGCGGGGCAGCCCGGGACTGCCGCAGCACATCAGGCTGCGGCCGGTTCACGAATCCTCAATCCGGCTAATGGGCGGCTTGAAGCCGTGGTCCCCAACATCAGCAGGACGGTCCTCCTGATTGGGGACTCTCAATCGGAACCAACCGATGGCTGGCCCCGCCAAGGCCTGGAGGCCGCGGGGTACCAGGTGTACTACTGCGGGCGGGGCGGCACCGGGTTCGTGTCCTCCAACGGAAAAACGGGCAACTACATTGATGCCCTCCTGCGGGGTGACTGGCTCCTGCCTTCCGGTACACCGGCGCTCATCGTTATCCAAGGCGGCGGCAACGACGCTACAACCGGAGCATCGGACAGCCGGATCACCGGCAACGCGGAGCGTCTGATCACTGAGCTCAGGACCCGCTACCCGGGAACCCGCATTGCCATGATAGGGACGCTGGCCCGTGGCGAAGGCAACGGGGGCGGTCGCCGGACGGAGGTTGATACGTTGCTGGGCTCGGTAGCCGCCGCCCACAACCTCCCCTTTGTTTCGGTGGGCGACTGGCTCACCAGGTACGGCCTGGCCAAGGACCTCGCGGACTCAGTGCATATGAATCCCAATGGCCGCCGCGCACTGGGGGTCCTGCTGGAGCGCCGGCTCCGGGACCTGGGTTTGGAGCGGAAGCTGACCGTGGACCAGACGCCGGCTTTGGCGGCCGGAAGCGGGACTGATTCCTTCCAGGACTGACGGGGCTTAAACGAGTGGAGCCGGAGCCAACAGGCTCCGGCTCCACTCGTTTAACGGGAGGAAAGGCGGCTAGGCGACTTCCGGCGGAAGCATCAGCTTCGCACCTGGGATGGCATTGAGGAGCGCCTTCGTGTAGTCCTGCTCGGGGGATTCGAAGACGTCGTCCGTCGAGCCGGTCTCCACCAGGCGTCCCTTTTCCATCACGCAGACATGGTCGGCAATCTGCCGGACCACAGCAAGGTCGTGGGTGATGAAAAGGTACGTCAGCCCCAGGTTGGCCTGGAGGTCAGCCAGCAGGTTCAGTACCTGTGCCTGCACCAGCACGTCCAGGGCGGACACCGCTTCGTCACAGATGATGACTTCCGGGTCAAGGGCAAGCGCACGGGCAATGGCAACACGCTGCCGCTGGCCGCCAGAGAGTTCGTTCGGGTACCGCTGCATGGCCGATTGCGGCAGTGCCACCTGGTCCAGCAGTTCCCGGACCTTTTTCTCCCGGCTCTCCTTGTTGCCGATCTTATGGACCCGCAACGGTTCTTCGATGGTCCGGAAGATGTTGTACATCGGGTCGAGCGAACCGTAGGGGTCCTGGAAGATGGGCTGTACCCGGCGCCGGAACTTGAACAGGTCCCCGGGTTTGAGGGCTGACGTGTCCACGCCGTCGAACAGGATCCTGCCTTCGGTGGGCTTCTCCAGTTGGAGGACCATCTTGGCTACTGTCGACTTCCCGGAGCCCGACTCCCCCACGATTGCCGTGGTGGTTCCCCGCTTCACATCGAAGCTGACGCCGTCCACGGCCGCGAAGTCCGACGATTTACCCAGTCCCTGGCGGAGCTTGTACACCTTGCGCAAGTCCTGGATCTGGAGGACGTTATCCGCCGCGGCGGGCTCGGCTGCCGGGGCAAGCAGGTCCGAGGCCTCCACGCCCTGTTCCCTGGCAGCCTGGATCCTTCGGCTGGCCAGGGACGGTGCGGACTCCACGAGCCTCCTGGTGTAAGGATGCTGCGGGTTTTGCAGCAGTTCCAGGGAAGGCCCTGCCTCCACCACGCGGCCCTGGTACATCACCACTACCTTGTCGGCCCGTTCGGCTGCCAGCCCCAGGTCATGGGTGATGAGCAGCACGGCGGTGCCCAGGTCGGTAGTCATCGTGTCCAGGTGGTCCAGGATCTGCCGCTGCACGGTGACATCGAGGGCCGAGGTGGGCTCGTCCGCGATCAGCAGCCGGGGCTGGCAGGAGAGCCCGATAGCGATCAGGGCGCGCTGCCGCATGCCGCCGGAGAACTCGTGCGGGTACTGTTTGGCACGCCGGTGGGCGTCCGGCAGGCCGGCCTCGGAGAGTACCTTGGCGACGTCATCCGGACCGCTGGGCTGGCCATTTGCCCGGAGCGTTTCGCGAACCTGGTAACCGATCTTCCACACCGGGTTCAGGTTGGACATCGGGTCCTGCGGCACCATGCCGATGGTGTTTCCGCGCAATTCGATCATGCGCTTCTCGGGTGCATGCGCGATGTCTTCGCCGTCGAGCAGGATCTGGCCGCCGGAAACCCGGCCGTTGGATGGAAGCAGGCCGATCGCAGCCAGCGCGGTGGTGGACTTGCCGGAGCCGGACTCCCCCACAATGGCCACGGTTTCGCCGGGCATGATGGTCAGGTGTGCATCGCGGACCGCCTGGACTTCCCCGCCGCTGGTCTTGAAGGTTATGGCGAGGTCGCGGATCTCCAGCAGCGGCCTGGTTCCCGAGGTGCCGGCCTCCGCGATGCGTATTTCTGGAGTTGTCATCTCTTTGTCTCTCATCGCTGGCGGCTCTTGGGATCAAGGGCGTCACGTACCGCGTCGCCCAGCATGATGAAGCTCAGTACCGTAATGGAAAGAGCCGCGGCCGGGTACAGCATGATTTCCGGCTTGGTTCGGATCGATGCCTGTGCGCCGGCGATATCGTTACCCCAGGACATGATGCTCTGGGGCAGGCCGATCCCCAGGAAGGACAGCGTTGCTTCGGCGACAATAAAGACGCCGAGTTCCAGGGTGGCCAGGACGATAATCGGAGCGAGGGCGTTCGGCAACACATGCCGAACCAGTGCGCTGAACCTGGAGACGCCCAAAGCCTGGGCTGCCGTGACGAAGTCCGCATTGCGCACCTCAATGACGGCGCCGCGGGTGATGCGGGCCATCTGCGGCCACGCCAGGAGCGAGATCACAAAGACCACGGTCCAGACGCTTTTGTTCTCGCGGAAAAAGGGCAGCTGGGTGATGACCAGCGCACCGAGAATGAGCGGCAGCGCAAAGAAGATGTCGCCCAGGCGGGCCAGCACGGCGTCGATCCAGCCACCGTAGTAGCCGGCGAGGGCACCGAAGGTGACGCCGATGACCAACACGCACAGCACCGAGAGGATACCGACGGACATTGACGCCTGGGTGCCATGAATGACGCGGGAGTAGATGTCGCAGCCCTGGAACGTGAAGCCGAAGGGGTGCCCGGCCATGGGGCCGCCCTCCGAATTGGCCAGTTCACAGCCTTCATTGGGGGCAACGGACGTGAACAGGCCGGGGAACAGCGCAACCACTGCCAGGGCCAGGATGAGCAGCGCCGAGATAATGAACAGCGGACGACGGCGGAGCTTGCGCCAGGCGTCCGACCACAGGCTGAGGGGTGCTTGGTCATTCTTGACCGCATCCGTGGCCAGCAGCGGGGTTTCCTCGATGGGGGCCACATAGTGGCTGTTATTACTGGTCATAGCGGATCCTCGGGTCAAGCCAGGCATACAGGAGATCTACAAGCAGGTTGGCCACCACAAACACCAGCACCAGCACGCTGACGATGGAAACGATGGTGGGTCCTTCGCTGCGGAGGACTGCCTGGTACAGCTTGTTGCCCACGCCCGGAACGTTGAAGATGCCTTCGGTGACAATGGCGCCGCCCATCAGGCCGCCCAGGTTGGCGCCAAGGTAGGTCACCACGGGTATAAGCGAGTTACGCAGGATGTGAGCCAGGACCACCCGGGGCCGCGAAAGGCCCTTGGCGGTGGCAGTCCGGACATAGTCAGCGTTCATGTTTTCACTGACCGATGTGCGGGTAAGGCGGAGCACATAGGCGAAGGAAACCAGCCCCAGAACCACAGCCGGGAGCAGCAGGCTGCCCCAGTCTGCGTTGGCGCCTACCGTCGGTTTCGCCCAGCCCAGCTGCACGCCGAAGACGAGCTGGAACACAAAGCCGAGGACGAAGGTGGGAACCGCGATGACCACCAGGGACGCCACGAGAACGGTGGAGTCGAACCAGCCGCCACGGCGCAGGCCGGCGAAAACACCAAAGGCCACACCGAAAACGGCCTGGATGGCGAGTGCCTCAATCGCCAGCATGGCGGTCACGGGGAAAACGCGTGCGAGGCTTGCCGCGATGGGCTGGCCGGTGAAGTCGTTGCCGAGGTTGAAGGTGAAGAGGTTCTTCAGGAACAGCCCGTACTGGACCCAAAAGGGTTCGTTGAGGTGGTACTGGCTGCGCAGCGTGTCGATAACGGCCTGCGGAGGCTGGCGATCGCCGAACAGCGCCGCAATGGGATCGCCAGGTAAGGCGAACACCATGTAATAGACAAGCAGGGTTGTGCCGAGGAAAACAGGGATCACTTGCAGGAGTCGGCGCAGAATAAAGCGGACCACCGGATCACCAGCCTTCCGGATGGGAAGAATACAGTGTCATTGGTGCCTTCCTGCCGTTGCAAGCCAATGGGGGCCCGGCCGTAACCGGACCCCCCAATGTGCCTGGCGGCAAGCTAGATCTGGGACTACTTTGCCGTGATATCGAAGTAGCGGATGCCGCCGTTCCAGCCGGTCTCGGCCTTCACAACGTTATTGCTCCATACGATCGGCCGTGCCTGATCCCAGAGCGGCAAGCCCGGAAGGTCCTCGAAGAGGACTTCCTGCGCCTGGTTGAACTTCGCGTTTGCCTCGTCAGGAGTCTTGGAGGCGAGGCCCTCCTGGAGGAGCTTGTCGAACTCGGGATTGGAGTATTTCTCGTAGTTCGACGGTGCGCCTGTTGCCCAGACAGGACCCAGGAAGTTGTACAGCGACGGGTAGTCACCCTGCCAGCCGGACCGGGTCAGGCCGGGCAGCTGCTGCGACTTGCGCAGGTTCAGGACTTCAGCAAACTTGGCGAACGGCTGGATTTCAGCCTGGATGCCGAGGTTGTTCTTGAACCCGTTGGTTACCGCATCAATCCATTCCTTGTTGCCGCCGTCAGTGTTGGAGGCAATCTGGAGCGGCTTGGAGTTGTCGTACGGCTGGATCTTTTCAGCCTGCGCCCACAGGTCCTTCGCCTTGGCGGCGTCGAACTTCAGGACTTCGCTGCCCTTAAGGCCCTCCTTGAAGCCGTCGATGACCGGCGGGGCGAATGCCTTGGCCGGCGTACGGGTGCCATTGAAGACCACCTTGGCAATTTCCTCGCGGTTGATGGCGTAGGACAGGGCCTGGCGGCGGAGCTTGCCGGCTTCGCCCTGGAAGTTCGGGTTGTAGCCCGGGATGTTCAGGGTGGAGTTCGTAGCCACGGCTTTGGTGGCGTTACGGTCCGGGAAGTCCGAAACGTAGGTCTTCAAAGCGTTAGAGGGCAGAACATCTGTAACGTCAAGGTTGTCGGACTGCAAGTCCGTGTAGGCGGGGCCCGGATCGGTGTAGAACTTGAAGGTCACGCCACCGTTCTTTGCTGCGCGCGGTCCGCTGTAGTCAGCGTTCTTCACCAGCGAGATGGACTGGTCATGAACCCACGCCCCCTCTTTTTCCATCTTGTACGGGCCGTTGCCGATCGGGTTTTCGCCGAACGCTTTCGGGTCCTTCAGCGCGGCCGACGGGAGCGGTGCGAATGCGATGTAACCGAGGCGCAGTGACCAGTCAGCCTCTGGCTGGGCCAGCTTCACCGTGATGGTGGAGTCGTCGGTGGCTGCCAAACCGGTCATGGTCTCAGCCGTGGGAGCCGGGGTGGTGGTGGTCTTGCCGTCAGCCGACTTCTCGGTGGTTACTGCCGACACCTCGGCGTACCCCTCGATGGATTCGAAGAAGAACCCGTTCTGCTGCAGGTTCTTGGAGTTCGCGGCAAAGTTCCAGGAGTCCACAAAAGTCTTGGCGGTGATGGGTTCGCCGTTAGTGAATTTGGTGCCCTGCTTGACCTTGATGGTCCAGTTCTGTGAGTCAGAAGATTCAATGGATTCGGCAAGGGAATTGACCGGCTTGCCATTCGGATCGTAGGTGCGAAGGCCCTCGAAAAGAAGTTCGACGGCGCGTGCACCGTAAACTTCACCAGTGTTTGCCGGCAGCAACGGGTTTTGTGGTTCGTTGCTGTAAGCGGTGATGACCTTGTTCGGGTCGCCGGCAGATTCGCTGGCACCGTCATTGCTGCCGCCTCCAGCGCCGCAGCCGGTCAGGGCAAGCGCGGCGATTGCCACGATGCCCAGTGCTTTGGAAGTGCGCGTAAAACGCATTCCGCCTCCTATGAGTTGTGGGAGAAACGAGGGGAATCTTTGTGCTTCCCCGCAGGCGAGACCCAGCGTTGAACTGTGACGCAACCTACATATACGAGTAGCCTAACTGCACGAAGTCCAGATACTGGTACTCCGTTGCCAAACCGTGACCGGGCCGCTCCAGGGATCTAGCCGGTAAACGGAAGTTGTGCAAGTCACATGCTACTCGCCGGTACGATTATCGGCGAATCGAAAGTGTGAAGCGCGCCACGACGGCGGCGAAAGCGCTTACGGGGTCTTGGTGAGACGCCAGTCCCAGACGTTCCACCAGACTCCGAGCGGTCCCGGGCTTGGCTTGAGGCCGGTGACGCGGGCACTGTAGGCCGTGGTGCCGACGGTCTGGTAGAGCGGCAGCCCGTAGGCGTTCTCCCACACCTGCTTGTCGATTTCGGCCAGCAGTTCGTCCTGCTTGGCAAGGTCAGTGGTGCCCGCGAGCTGTTCCATCGCTTTGTCCGCTTCGCCGTCGGAAAATCCATTGAAGTTGCTGCCGGCACCGGTGCGGAAAATCTGGGGAACACGGCTGACGCCCACCCCGGTGCCGATCCACCCGAGCAATGCAGCATCGTAGCTGCCGCCTCCCAAGGCCTTCGCCCAGTCGGCGCTGCCCTGTCCGGCGTCCACCACCTGGAAGCCTGCCAGCGCTGCGGAATCGCGAATCAGGGCAAAAGCCTTGGCCCGGTTGGGGTTGTCGCGGTTGTACAGGATGCGGACGGTGGGGGTTTCGCCATCCAGGAGCGCCTTCGCTCCATCGACGTCCACGTCCGCGTAGTCGCCGGAGCCGTTGTTTTTTACGGTGTCCGCGTACTTGGGCTGTCCGGGCAGGAACACGTGTGAGTCAAGGGGCTTGGGGTCTGGCAGGAGGCCGCCGACGACGGCATCAACAATGGCCTGGCGCGGCACTGCCTTGAGGAAGGCCTTCCGGACGTCTGCGTCCGCAAAAGGTCCGGAAAAATTCAGGTCCAGGTGGTCGTAGCCGGATTGGCTGTAACGGTCCACCGTGTTCCCCTGCTCGGCGAGGCCGGCGAAAAGACTGTCCGTTTCGGCCGAGGGCTGCGGCGAGATGATGTCCGCCTGGCCGTTCCGCAGGGCATCCACGGCGGCAGGCAAAGCTCCGGTAAACCGGACGTTGATCTCATCGAGCCAGGGCTCCTGGCCCCAGGTGTAGTCCCGGTTGCGGACCAGCTTCATGGACGACTCCGGGACAATGTCCCGAACGATGTAGGGCCCGCTGGAGAGGTAGACCGAGGGGTCCGCAGGCAGTGACTTGGCATCGAATCCGGAGTTCCAAAAGTCGCTGACCCGCTTCAGCGCAGTGTTGGGCGCGGGCTTCTCGACGTCCCCTCGAGGTGAATCCTTGATCAGGTCGATGAGGTCCTCCTCATCGTTCAGGCCGCTTTTTGCGGCCACCACATGGGCCGGCAGACCGACGTCGAACGCCACCTCCCAGTCCGCGTACGGCACGGAGTACTCCAGGGTCATGGAGCGTCCGTCCTCCCCGAGCTCGGGGAGGACCGTCCCGGCCAGCCCGCTGGTGTCGGAGGCGGTGGAGAAGTACGTGGTTCCTGTTCCGGCCATGGGATCGGCATCATTGAAGTAGCCTGAACCCGCAGCCCAGGCCAGCAAGAGGTCGCCCGAATCGATCGCCTCGCCGTCGGACCATTTCACGCCCTCGTTGACGGTGTATTTGACCTTCAGGGGATTGTCGGAAACCTTCTCGAACCGCCCGAACTTTTCGTTCCGCACCACTTTGGACGCATCGTCGAGGTAGTAGAAGCCCGAATGCGTGATCGAGCCGATCTTGGAGTTGATGTCCGTGTTGCCGTCGGCGCTGTAGGGATTAAACGACGAGAACGCATTGACTTCGGCGACGGTGACACTGCCGCCGCGCTTGGCCTCCCCCACCACAACCGGGGTGGTGCCTCCGCCGCCTGAGCAGCCCGAAAGCACCAGCGCAGACGCTGCCGCCGCGGTGATGAACTGCATCAGACGCCTGACCGGCATGCCGCCTCCTTGTTTTACTTTTCCCGGGCGGTCCAGCCGGAAGCGCCGGGAGTACGCCCCTGTAGTCAGGATAAGGTCCCCGGCGAACCCACCAGCAATTGAAGCGAACGTATCTTATGTACCCGCCACTATCGTGGCGAAACACCTAGACGTTGAAGCGGAATTCCACTACGTCGCCGTCGGCCATCACATATTCCTTGCCTTCGATCCTGACCTTGCCCCGCGATTTGGCCTCGGCCATGGATCCGGCTTCGATGAGGTCATCAAAAGAGACCACTTCGGCCTTGATGAATCCGCGCTGGAAGTCGCTGTGGATGACACCGGCAGCCTGGGGTGCGGTGTCGCCGCGGTGGATTGTCCAGGCGCGGGCTTCCTTGGGACCGGCGGTGAGGTAGGTCTGGAGTCCCAGGGTGTGGAAGCCGACCCTCGCCAGCTGGTCCAGCCCGGATTCGTCCTGGCCGTTCATCTCCAGCATCTCGCGGGCTTCTTCCTCGTCCAGTTCCACAAGGTCGGCCTCTAGCTTGGCATCGAGGAAGATGCAGTCAGCCGGGGCAACGAGGGCGCGCAGTTCTTCCTGCTTCTCCGGGCTGCCGAGGATTCCCTCGTCGGCATTGAAGACGTAGATAAAAGGCTTGGCCGTCAGCAGGCTGAGCTCTTTGAGGTGTTCCATCTCCAGCTTGTCGCTCTTGATGGAGGAGAAAATGGTGTCGCCGCGCTCAAGCACCTTCTGTGCGGCCAGGATGGCGTTCAGCTCTGCGGCTTCGCGCTTCTTGATTTTGACTTCTTTTTCGATCCGCGGAATGGCTTTTTCGATGGTTTGCAGGTCCGCGAGGATCAGTTCGGTGTTGATGGTCTCCATGTCCGAGCGGGGATCCACCTTGCCGTCAACGTGGATGACGTCCGGGTCATCGAAAACACGCACCACCTGGGCGATGGCCTCCGCTTCGCGGATGTTCGCCAGGAACTGGTTGCCGAGGCCTTCGCCCTCGCTGGCGCCCTTGACGATGCCGGCGATGTCCACAAAGGACACGGCTGCGGGCAGGAGGCGCTGGGAGCCAAAGAGTTCGCCGAGCTGCTGGAGCCGCGGATCCGGCAGGCTGACGACGCCTACGTTGGGCTCGATGGTGGCGAACGGGTAGTTCGCTGCCAGCACCTGATTGCGGGTCAGTGCGTTGAAGAGGGTTGATTTGCCGACGTTGGGCAGTCCGACGATGCCAATAGTAAGAGCCACGAGCATTGATTCTACCCGCAGCGGACATCCTGCCGGTTCGCCTGGGGCCGCCGGAAATGTCGCTTCGGCAAAATGTCACAGCCCCATGCGACAGTGGGCACATGGATGCTTTCGCGTTGATTCTGGCTTTGTTCATGCTGTTACTGGGCGCCCTGGCGGGCGCTGCGGCCACCTGGTTTGCGCTGCGGAAAAACAACCGTGCAGTGGAGGAGGACTTCGACGCCGTCTCGTCGCGGCTTTCGGAAGTCAGCGCTCAGTTCGCGGCGGCCGACGCCGAACGGCGGCTTCTGGCGGCACAGAACCGGGAGCTGGGCGAATCGCGGTCCCAGGACGGCAGTGTACTTCGTGCCCTTGCGCCCGTGGCGGAGAAACTGACAGCAGTGCAGCAGCAGGTGGCCCTGCTGGAGCGGGACCGGCTGGAACAGTACGGCCAGCTTGCCCAGCAATTGCAGGAAGCGCGCCTCTCGGACGAGCAGTTGATCCGGTCCACGCATGCCCTGGAATCTGCACTGCGGTCAAACAGTGCCCGTGGCCAGTGGGGCGAAGTCCAGCTGCGCCGCGTGGTGGAAGCCGCCGGAATGCTGCGCCATGTGGACTTCATCGAACAGGTTCACAGCACTGGCAACGAATCATCCGTTCGCCCCGACCTGGTGGTCCAGCTCCCCGGCGAAAAGCAGTTGGTGGTTGACGCCAAGGTCCCGTTGTCCGCATACCTGGAGGCCCAGGACCTCGGAGCACATGATTCCAGGCCAGGCTCGTCCGGGACCGTTTCCGCCACCGGCCACCGCTCGCAGCAGATGCTCCTGGCCGCGCATGCCAAGGCTCTGCGGGCCCATGTGGACGCATTGGGCAATAAGAAGTACTGGGACATTCCCGGCAACTCGCCGGAACTGGTGATCTGCTTTATCCCGGCCGAATCCATCCTCGCGGCCGCACTGACCTCCGACGCGGAACTCCTGGATCACGCATTGTCCCGGAACGTGGTCCTGGCCTCCCCGAGCACCCTGCTGGCTGTGCTGAAATCCGTTGCGTTTACCTGGCGGCAGGACGTCCTCACGGACAGTGCCCGCGAACTGTTCGATTTGGCCCGGCAGTTGTACGACCGGATGGGTACCCTGGGCGAGAACGTCACCAAGCTGGGGTCATCGCTGAAGACCTCCGTGGACCGTTACAACTCGATGGTGGGCACGCTGGAAGCCCGCGTCCTTCCGACCGCACGCAAGCTCAACAGCCTGGAGGAATCCGGCCTGGTCACACCGCCTGTTGTGGAGGTGACGCCGCGGGCAGTGGCTGCCCCGGAACTCCAAAGCGAGGACGAAGCCGCCTGAAAAGCGTTCAGTTACAGGTTCGGCCTGGCAGCAACAGCTGCCAGGCCCGAACTCCCATATTTTTTTAGCTGAGTCTTTTAGCCCGGGCTCAGCTGCCGATGTCAGCTGCGGGACTTGCGGCCACCCAGGGCGCGGCTGACGTCGCCAGCCTGCTTCAGCGTTGCCCGGAGCTCCTTAGGCAGGGAGAAGAGGAGGTCTTCTTCGGCCGTAACCACTTCCTCCACGGTGCCGTAGCCGTAGTCTGCCAGCAACCGCAGCACGTCCTGCACCAGCACTTCGGGTACGGACGCGCCGGACGTGACGCCAACGGTGGCTACGCCCTCAAACCAGGCCTCATCAACTTCATTGGCGAAGTCAACGCGGTAGGAGGCTTTGGCCCCGTATTCGAGGGCCACCTCCACCAGCCGCACGGAGTTGGACGAGTTGGCCGAGCCCACCACGATCACCAGGTCCGCCTGCGGCGAGATCTTCTTGATGGCCACCTGCCGGTTGGTGGTGGCATAGCAGATGTCGTCGCTGGGGGGATCCTGCAGCGTGGGAAACCGGTCCTTCAACAGGCGGACGGTTTCCATGGTCTCGTCAACGCTGAGGGTGGTCTGGGAAAGCCAGATGACCTTCTCCGGGTCCCGGACCTGCACTTTATCCACTTCGTGCGGGCCGTTGATGATCTGGATATGTTCCGGAGCCTCGCCGGCCGTTCCTTCGACTTCCTCGTGGCCGTCGTGGCCGATCAGCAGGATGTCGAAATCGTCCTTGGCGAACCGGACAGCTTCCTTGTGGACTTTGGTGACCAGCGGGCAGGTGGCATCGATGGTGCGCAGGCCACGGTCCTCGGCGGACTGGACCACAGCGGGTGAGACACCGTGCGCTGAAAAAATCACCAGGGCGCCTTCGGGCACCTCATCCGTTTCGTCGACGAAGATGGCGCCCTTTTCCTCCAGGGAGCTCACCACATGGACGTTGTGCACAATCTGCTTGCGCACGTACACCGGAGGGCCGTAGTGTTCCAGGGCCTTCTCAACGGCAATGACGGCACGGTCCACGCCGGCGCAGTATCCACGAGGAGCAGCGAGCAGCACCTTCTTGGTTCCGGACACGGGGGCTGCAGCAGCTACTTCCTCAGGAGAGCGGCGCCGACGCGGAATGGTGGGCATCGAAAGGGAAACAGCTGAGGGGGTCATTACTCCATGCTACCGGGTTGCCCGTGCCCGCTTCCGCGGTATGAACCCGGCCACAATGCCCACCACCAGCAGCACGCCGCCCGTGATTGCCGTGGCCAACGTCCAGCCCCCGAAGTCCTGGACGGCAGCAGGAACAAACCCGTCCCTGAACATGTTTGCCACTTCGCTGCCGCTGTCCGTTGCCAGCACGGCGGCCGAGCCCAGCTGCGAGCCCACTGTCCAGACCGCGGACAACACCAGTGCACCCACTCCGGCACAGACCAGTACAGCCCATCGGCGGCGCGCTGCTACCAGTGCCAGAAGCAAGGCCACCACCGCTCCCCCGGCCAGCAGGTAGCCGGCAGGTGCATAGGTGCGCAACCGCTCGGTCCATTCCTTCTGCTGGGGCTGTCCCACATTAATCAGGGTCTGGTCCGGAGGGTCGAGAGGGAGCCGGGTGGTGCGCGAGATTTCTTCAGCCCCGAGCGCCACCAGCGGCGCCACATCCAGTGTGAGAGACGAGGCGGACGCCGATTCCTCGGTTCCTGCCTGCGGTTCGGCAAAACTGAGCCGGTGGCTCCTGCGCAGCGTTTCTTCCCAGGCCGCCGGGTATCCGGGGAGACCTGTCATTGACGCGGCGGCGTCCTCAAGTGCCGGCCGGACCAGGTCGGAGAGGAAGCCGGGAACAGCACTGGTATCGATGGTTCCGACCGCCGCCGCGGCGAGGCCCTGCTGGAACTCCGAGTCCCTCCCCAGCGGGGCAGCCAGTTCCACGAAGCCCTGCTCCTGGACGATGTTGCGGTCCAGCCAGATGGCAGGAACCGCCACCGCGGCAAGCAGTATGGCCAGCAGGGTGGCGAGGGCGGAAACAAAAGTGCGCACAGCAGATCCTTCGGGTCGATGGCGGTCAACCCATCCTAGGCGGGCCTGGTGGCCGGACACTGTCAGTCCCGGATGGTAGAGCTTATGGATAAGGTTGAATGACCGCCGCACAACAGACGAAGGACCCCATGCCCTCAGCTCCAGCCCCGCAAGGGGGCCCGCATGTCTGAACAGGCCTCGCTTCCCGTGCCCGGTCCGCAAGTGTCCGGTCCCACCACCCTTCCGGCCACCGCAGCGGAAACCAGCCCGGACAACCCCTGGCCCCTCCAGTTGCTGTCGCAGAAACTGAAAGCGCACATCGACCGCACGCCGTCAGCCTGGGTGGAAGGGCAGGTTATTGAACTGAACCGGCGCGGCACCAACGCTTACCTCACCCTGCGCGATGTCGATGCCGAAGTTTCCCTCCCCGCTTCCGTCTGGACCAAGGTGCTGGAGCGCCAGAACCTGCCCCTGGAACGCGGGTCCCGGGTGGTGGCCCTGCTGAAGCCTGAATTCTGGCTGAAGACCGGCCGGCTCAACATGCTGGTCCGCGACATCCGGCCGGTGGGCCTGGGTGATCTCCTGGCCCGGATCGAGCGGCTCCGCCAGGCGCTCTCCGCCGAAGGTCTTTTCGCCGACTCCCGCAAGAAGCCGCTCCCCCTGCTGCCGCACCGAATCGGTTTGATCACCGGCAGGGACTCGGACGCGAAGAAGGACATCCTCCGGAACGCCGCCCTGCGCTGGCCCGCCGTGGAATTCGAGATCCGGGAGGTGGCCGTCCAAGGCAACACCGCGGTGGCCCAGGTGATCCGTGCCCTCCGTGACCTGGACGGCCGCCCTGAGGTGGACGTTATTGTCATCGCCCGTGGCGGAGGCGCACTTGAAGACCTCCTGCCGTTCAACAGCGAGGAACTGGTCCGCGCCGTGGCTGCTGCCGCCACTCCAGTCGTGAGCGCCATCGGCCATGAAGCGGACCGGCCGCTGCTCGACGACGTCGCCGACCTTCGCGCGTCCACCCCCACGGACGCGGCCAAGCGGATCGTCCCGGAGGTTTCGGAAGAGCTGGCCGGGGTGCGCCAGGCCAGGGAACAGCTGCGCCGGTGCATGGAGCGCCTGGTGGACCGGGAAGCCGACCGCCTGGCGTCGCTGCACTCTCGGCCGGTGCTGGCAGCTCCCGAACGACTGGTAACGGATCGTTCCGAAGAGATCGAACGGCTGCTCCGCAGGTCCTCCGCCGCGGTGAGTTCCACCGTGGTCCGTGCCGCGGACCAGCTGGAACACCTCAAAGCCCAGGTGCGCGCCCTCTCGCCGCAGAAAACACTCGACCGGGGGTACGCCGTCGTCGAACTCGCCAACCCGCAGGCGGCCGGCCGCAGCAATGCAGGGCACGCCGTGGTGCGCCGGCCGGCAGAGGCGCCGGCGGGAACACAGCTGTCCGTGCGTGTGGCGGAAGGCCGCTTCGGCGCGGCGTCCACGGGGACGCTTGAGTCCGTGGGAACACTTCACCAGCCCCGACCCGAAACCGGAGAACCGAATGACTGAGCCCACGCCAGGAAACGACGTCGCAGCGCTGAGCTACGAGGAAGCCCGTGAGCAGCTCATCGCTGTGGTGGGCAGGCTGGAAGCGGGAGGTGCAAGCCTGGAGGAATCCCTTGCACTCTGGGAGCGGGGCGAGGCGCTGGCCGCGCGCTGCGAGGAATGGCTGGAAGGTGCACGGAAGCGGCTGGCCGCCGCCCGCGACCAACCAATGTAGCTCCAGCCAATGTAGCGCCAGCCAATGTAGCGCCAGCGGACGGAAGGCCAGCCAGCCGGTCCAAACGTCAGGACTGAAGGATCAGCTCCCGCTCGGCGTCGACGTCGAACTCTGCCTTGGGCCACTCAAGGTTCAAGCCGGACAGCGCTCCCAGCAGAAGTTGCTGAACGGCGATGCGCGCGTACCACTTCTTGTTGGCGGGGACCACATGCCACGGTGCGTCCGCGGTGCTCGTCGCGTCGATGGCGGCCTGGTAGGCATCCATGTAGTCCTGCCAGAGGGCCCGTTCGTCGAGGTCGCCGCGGTTGTATTTCCAGTGTTTGGCGGGGTTGTCCAGCCTGGCCAGCAGCCTTGCCTTCTGCTCGTCCCCGCTGATGTGCAGCATCACCTTGACCACCTTGGTGCCGGATTCCGTCAGCCGTGCCTCGAACTCGTTGATGGCCACGTACCTGCGCTTGATCTCATCCGGAGTGGCCCAGTCATGAACGCGGTGAATCAGGACGTCTTCATAATGGGAACGGTCAAAAACGCCCACCATGCCGGCGGCAGGCACTTCCTTTTCGATGCGCCACAGGAAGTCGTAGGACTTTTCCTGGTCCGTGGGCGCCTTGAACGCCTTGAACTGCACCCCCTGCGGGTCCATGGCCGCCATGACGTGGTTGACGATTCCGCCCTTGCCCGCAGTATCCATGGCCTGCAGGATCAGCAGGATGCGCTTGCGGCCGCCGAAACGGGACTCTGCGAAGAGCTTTTCCTGCAGCTCGGTCAGCTCATCGTCCAGGTCAGCCAGGAGCGCCTTGCCGTCCTGTTTGCCGCCGCTGTAGCCGGGGGTGGAGTCGGGATCCACGCCGGCGAGCGAAAACCCCTCCCCTGCCCGAAGGGTCTCGGAGGGGTGCTGATCGAACTGGACGACGCCGGCCATGGGGAATCCTTTCCGCGAAGGTTCACGGGTCCGAAGCGCCCGTGAACCACAGGCTAGTTCCCCTGATACCTGCTTAGGAAGTCCCCCATCCGCCCCACGGCCTCTTCAATGTCCTTGACGTTGGGCAGGGTGACCATGCGGAAGTGGTCCGGGCGCACCCAGTTGAAGGCCCGGCCGTGAGAGACGAGGATCTTCTGCTCCCGAAGGAGGTCGAGGACAAACTTCTCGTCGTCCCTGATGTGGTAGACCTCCGGGTCCAGCCGCGGGAAGAGGTACAGCGCGCCCCTCGCCTGCTGGGTGCTGACGCCTGGGATGGCGTTGAGCATGTCGTAGGCTTTGTTGCGCTGCTCCAGCAACCGCCCGCCCGGCAGGATCAGGTCGTTGATGCTCTGGTAGCCGCCCAGCGCCGTCTGGATGGCGTGCTGGGCCGGGACATTGGCGCACAACCGCATGTTTGCCAGGAGGCTGATGCCCTCGAGGTAGTCGGCCGCGTCCTTCTTGGGTCCGGAAATGGCCATCCAGCCCGCCCGGTAGCCGCACACGCGGTACGCCTTGGACAGGCCGCTGAAGGTGAGGCAGAGGACGTGGTCCCCGGTCAGACCGGCCAGGTTCACGTGCACGGCGTCCTCGTAGAGGATCTTTTCGTAGATCTCGTCGGCGAAGATGACCAGGCCGTGCTTCTCGGCCAAAGCCACGATCTTCCGCAGCGTCTCTTCGGGGTAAACCGCGCCGGTGGGGTTGTTCGGGTTGATCACCACAATCCCCTTGGTGCGCGGGGTGATCTTGGCTTCCAAGTCCTCAAGGTCAGGCTGCCAGCCGGATTCCTCGTCGCAGAGGTAATGCACGGGTTTGCCGCTGGCGAGCGCCACTGATGCCGTCCACAGCGGGTAGTCCGGCGTGGGGATGAGGACTTCGTCGCCGTCGTCGAGCAAGGCCATCAGGGACATGGTGATGAGTTCGCTCACCCCGTTGCCCAGGTAGATGTCATCGACGTGGATGTTCTGGATGCCGCGGGTCTGGTAGTACTGGGAGACGGCGGTGCGCGCTGAGAAGATGCCCCGGGAATCGCTGTAGCCCTGGGCATGCGGGAGGTGGCGGATCATGTCCACCAGGATGGCGTCGGGCGCCTCGAAGCCGAAGGGTGCGGGATTGCCGATGTTCAGCTTGAGGATTCTGTGGCCCTCCGCCTCCATCTGCTGGGCGGCCTGGAGAATCGGTCCACGGATGTCGTAAAGGACGTTGTGAAGCTTCGTGGACTGCTTGAATTCTGCCATTCCTCAAATATGCCACAGCAGGGATGTACTTCCAGTGAGACCTCAGCCACACACGCCGCAGAGCCGCACCCGGCGGCACCTCGTTGGACCAGCCAACCTCAAAAGGAAGTACGACGGCGCCTGCCGGACTCGCGAAGTCCGTCAGCCGCCGTCGTACGGGCAAAAGCAGGCGTTGATTCCTACTTGACGATGCCCTTGTCCTTGAGCCAGGCTTCAGCCGCTTCCTTGGCCCCCTGTTTCTGGCTGCCGCTGACGGCCCGGTTGAGGTTGATCAGGTCATCGGTGGTGAGGATCCTGGACACCGAGTTGATCGCGTCCTTCGCCTTGTCCGTCATCTTGGCTTTGTTGTACAGCGGGACGACCTGCTGGGCGATGAAGTTGTTCTCCGGGTCCTCCAGGACCACAAGGTCGTTGTCGGCGATGGAAGGTGTGGTGGTGTAGATGTCGGCCACCTGTACCTGGTCCTCCAACAGGGCCTTCAGCGTCACCGGACCGCCGCCGTCACTGAAAGGCTCGAGCTTCTTGGGCTCGCAGTTGTAGTTCTTCTTCAGCCCGGGCAGGCCGTAAGCGCGCTCCGCGAACGTGGCAGGGGCGCCCACCACAATCTCGCTGCAGACCTTCGCCAGGTCCTCGATGGACTTCAGCTGGTACTTCTCTGCGGTCGCCTTGGTGACCACCATGGCGTCCTTGTCTTCGGCCTTGGCTGCGTCAAGGACGGCCAGGCCGTCGGGCAGCTTGCCCGGCAGGGCCTTGGCGATCTCGTCCGCAGATACTTCAGTGGCTTCCTTGTCCACGTGCAGCAGCAGGTTGCCGGTGTAGTCCGGAACCACGTCCACCGAACCGTCCTGGACGGCCTTGAAGTAGACCTCCCGGGACCCGATGTTCGGCTTGGTGGTGGCCGTGACACCGCCGGCGTTCAATGCCCCGGCGTACAGTTCAGCGATGATCTGGCTTTCGGGGAAGTCGGCGGAACCGATCACCAGCGAGGTGGCACCCCCGGACGCGGCACCGGTGCTGGCCGGGGCATTCTTGAGTGGATCGGAAGATCCGCCGCAGGCGGAGAGCACCACGGCCAGTCCAACTCCGGCGGCCAGCCCGCCGAATGTGCGCCTGCCAAGGCCTTGTGGTCGGCTTTCTTTCATGATTTACCTCCTTGTGCCACAGCCTCCGCCAGGACGGGGTCTGTGCGATCGACCGCGGCCTGGTGGCCGAGGTGGGACTGCTGTGAGGGCCCTGGTGTCAGGAACACTCTCTGGAACAGGGACAGGACAAGGTCCACGGCGATGGCTAGGACGGCGATGAGCAGTGAGCCTCCCAGCATCCGCGGGAAGTCGCTGAGGACCAGTCCGTCGAACAGGTAGCGGCCCAGGCCACCCAGGTTGATGTACGCCACCACGGAAACGGTGGCGATAACCTGCAGCACGCCGGTCCGGAACCCACCGAACATCACCGTCAGCGCGTTGGGCAGTTCAGCCCGGAACAGCACCTGCAGTTCGGTCATCCCCATGGCACGGGCAGCATCCACCACGTTGCGGTCCACGCTGGAAATCCCGGCGTAGGTGCCGGCCAGGAGCGGCGGTACGGTGAGGATCACCAGCGCCCAGATGGGCGGCATCAGCCCAATTCCGGCCAGCAGCACAAACAGTGTCAGCAGGCCGAGCGTGGGCAGGGCACGCAGGGCGCCGGCGATGGCGACGACGGCCACCCTGCCCCTGCCGGTATGGCCCACATACAGGCCCACCGGAAGGGCGATGGCCGAGGCGATGAGCATCACGAGTCCCGTGTACTGCAGGTGTTCGGCCAGCCGTGCGGGAATGCCGGCGCTGCCGGTCCAGTGCAGGGGGTCCGCCAGCCAGGCGAAGGTATCCGTGAAGACGTTGCTCACGCGTTCCCCCCTCCGGTCTTTGGCTCGGCCAACAGCCAGGCTGCATCAGTTGCGTCCGGCGCCAGCGGCTGCCGGCGGCCCAGCTTCCCGGCCCGCTCCCACGGGGTGAGGATCCGTTCGAGCAGGACCAGGATGGCGTCCATGAGCAGCGCCAGGACCAGGATGGCAATAATGCCCACCACAACTTCGGTGACAAAGTCCCGCTGCAGGCCGTCAGTGAAGAGCATGCCCAGGTTGCCCACGCCCAGCAGTGCCGCCACGCTGACCAGGGAGATGTTGCTGACCGACACCACCCGGAGCCCGGCGAACATGACGGGGAGGGACAGCGGCAGGTCCACCTGCAGGAACCTGGCCAGGGGTTTATAGCCCATGGCGACGGCGGCCTGGCTGACGTCCTCATCCACGGAATCGAAGGCGTCCAGGGCTGCGCGGACAAGAAGCGCCACAGCGTAAATGGTCAGGGCCACCACCACATTGAGGGGATCAAGGATCCGGGTGCCAAGGATGGTGGGCAGGATGATAAAAAGGGCCAGCGAAGGAATGGTGTAGAGCAGCGAGGAGGCCGTGAGCACCACTGAGCGGAGCACCTGGTGGCGGCGCGCCAGCTGCGCCAGGGGAATGGAAATCGCCAGCCCCAGGACCATGGGCACGAGGGCGAGCACCATATGCTGGCCGGCCCGTTCCAGGACCATGCCGCTGTTTGCCAGGAACCAGTCCATCAGAGCGCTGCCTGCCGGACCTGGCGCGCCTCTTCGATGAGGGCCAGGACTTCACCGCCCCTGACGACGCCGAGCACCCTGCCTTCGGGATCCACGGCAACGCCCAGGCCCGACGGCGAGGACAGTGCCGCATCCAGTGCGCGGCGCAGGCTCTCGCCCGGCTTGAAAAGCGACCCGCCGGGAATGATTCCCGTTCCGGATCCCGGGCCGGTCCACCCCAGCGGACGCCCAGCCTCATCCACCACCAGCTGCCAGCCCCGGCCCGGCTCGGATTCAAATGCGCCAGCGGGCGAGCGGACCACCGTGGGCACCTGGTGCACCGCCACGCCGTCAGACGCAGTGAATCCAAGGTGCCGGAAGCCGCGGTCCCGTCCCACGAAGGAGGCCACGAAATCGTTCGCCGGAGCCCGCAGGATCTCCTCGGCCGTGGCGTATTGCGCCAGCTTTCCGCCGGTGGCAAAGACGGCCACCATGTCGCCCAGGACGGTGGCCTCATCGATGTCGTGAGTGACAAAAACGATGGTTTTGGCCAGGTCCTTTTGCAGCCGGAGGAGTTCCTGCTGCAGTTCGTCGCGGACCACCGGGTCCACCGCGCTGAAGGGTTCATCCATCAGCAGGACCGGCGGATCGGCGGCCAGGGCGCGGGCCACGCCCACGCGCTGCTGCTGGCCGCCTGAAAGCTGCGAGGGGTAGCGCTTGCCCAGGGCGCTGGCCAGCCCAACGACGTCGAGCAGTTCTTCAGCGCGCTTGCGTGCCTCCGACTTGGAGACACCGTTGAGCCTGGGCACCGTGGCGATGTTGTCCAGCACCGATCGGTGCGGCAGGAGTCCGGAGGACTGCATCACGTATCCCATGGAGCGGCGCAGTTCGGGCGCCGGAACGGAGGTGACGTCCTTGCCGTCCACGGTGATAACACCCGAGGTGGGTTCGACCATGCGGTTGATCATGCGCAGCGAGGTGGTTTTCCCGCAGCCGGAGGGCCCCACAAACACGGTGATGGAACCCGGGCTGATGGACATAGTGAGCTGGTCCACGGCCGGCTGCCCGCCCTGGTACTGCTTGGTGACGCTCTGAAACTCGATCATGGCCTGGTCCATGGCGCGGGCTTACCTGTTCTGTTGGACGGCTTCGAAAAGCAACGCAAATTTGTCACAGCACGCTGATAGTTACGGTAGCCCAAACCGGACCGGGCAACACCTGCATCACACCCCATTTCCGGCAAAGGAATCCCTACTGTAACCATTCGGGGCCGCAGCACCGGCGGATGGGCCGCCACCGTGGACGGCGCCGCTTCCGGCTGGGGGCCAGGCGTACCGCAGGATGGCCGCCCGGCTTAGAGTGGGGACGTGACCAATTTGGAAGTATCCCCCCAGCAGGAAGTCTGCCCGCCGGCGAGCCCGGAAGGGAGTTCCGGCCCGTGCCTGCAACTATGGCCGGAGCGTGAAGTGCCGCTGGGCGGCGTGCGGGCCATGAACGTGCAGCGGACGCTTCCCCAGCGCGGCCTGCCCACCATCGGGGCGTGGTGTTTCCTGGACAGTTTCGGCCCTGACCGCACCGCCATGTCAGTGCTTCCGCACCCGCACATAGGGCTGCAGACAGTGACGTGGCCGCTCGCCGGCACCATCCGGCACCGGGACAGCGTGGGCAGCGACGTGGTGGTCCGTCCGGGCGAGCTGAACATCATGACAGCCGGCCATGGGGTGTCGCATTCGGAATTCGCCGTGCTTCCGTCCGACGGCGTGTTGCCGGTGCAGCGCGGACTCCAGCTGTGGGTGGCCCTTCCTGATGGGCAGCGGCACCGGCAGCCGGCGTTTGAGCAGCACCGGGACCTTCCTGTCCTGGCCGGTGAGGGTTTTACCGCCACTGTGATGGTGGGGGAACTGGGCGGGGTGGTCTCTCCTGCCACCATGTATTCGCCCATTGTCGGAGCTGAGGTTTCCTGCGCGGGCAGCAGTGTGCTTCCGCTGAATGAGCATTTTGAGCATGGCATCCTGGTGCTCGACGGCGCCTTGGCGGTGGACGGACAGGACATCCCGCCGGGACCGCTGGGCTATCTGGGCATCGGACGCCGGGAGCTCAGGATTGAGGCGGCACCGGGCACGCGTTTCCTCCTGATCGGCGGCGAGCCCTTACAGGAGGAGCTGCTCATGTGGTGGAACTTTGTGGGCCGCACGCACGAGGAAGTGGAGCAGGCCCGGGATGAGTGGGAAGCCCAGGCCGCCATGTCAAACGGCAAGGCAGCGGCAGCACGCTACGGGCTGGTCCCGGGACACGGCCCCGATGCCGGCGCCGAGGCAGGCCGGATCCCGGCTCCGCCGCTGCCCGCCGTCCGGCTCACTCCGCGCAAACGCGCGGTGTAGAGTCCGTCAGGCCATTTCCGCCAGCAGCTGCGGCACGCCGAACACCGGATCCTGGTCCAGGACCCGGACATCGGTCACGCCGGCCTCGGCAAGGTGCCGCCGGAAGGCCTCCTGCAGGGGCACCACGTTCATCCCCAGTCCGCTGCCCAGGATCACCGGGCCCTGGATGCCCAGCTGCTGCAGCACCTGCAGCGCCAGGGCGGCGAGGTCCTTACCCGCCTGGTCCAGCATCTCCTGGCTTGCGGCGTGGCCGGCGGCCGCGGCTTCAACTACGGACCGGGCCTGCTGCGCCCAGAACCGCCGGCCGGTGTCCGGGGAGTGGAACAGCGCAATCAGCTTGTTGGGGTGGTCCACACCGCAGGACTGAAGCAGGGCGGCCGTGAGCTGGTCCACCGGAAGGCCCTGGTTCATCCGCCGCAGGCTGTGCCGCACCGCCTCGCGCCCCAGCCAGTAACCGCTGCCCTCATCCCCCAGAAGGTAACCCCAGCCGCCTGCCCTGGCCTCGCCGCCGTCGGCATTCCGGCCCCACGCCGCCGAGCCCGTCCCGGCAATCACGGCCACTCCGGTGCTGGCGTGGCCGGCGGCGAGCAGCAGCCGCGAATCGTGCACCACCGTAATCTGTGCTCCCGGTACGTGCGGTTCAATGAGCGCTGCGAGGGCCGCGGCATCTTCCTCGGTATCAATACCGCCTGACCCGGCGTACACATGGGAGACATCGCCGCTGCCGATCCGCGCGAACAGACTGGCAAGGTTGTTCGCCGCTTCATCACGGGTGACGTTCTGCACGTTCGAACTGCCGGCGGACTCGTCCATTACCGGGACGCCGTCCTCGAACCGGACACCCCGGGTCTTTGTCCCGCCGATGTCCAGGCCGATCACCACACCACCTGGCGCATTAGGTGGAGGAGATGACGGTTGGGCAGGCAGGGCGTTGGGGTTTTCGGTGTTGGTCACGTCACAAGATTACTGGCCGCCGCCGCGTGGTCCGGCGCCAGGCATGCGGGAGCGCCGTTTGACCAGCCCGGCCAGGAGCCCGGGCCCGTCGGTGATGACCATTTCGCGGAACAACCGGGCTGCCAGCGGTTCCATGTCCCGGTTGCGCTGCCGCCAGCTCAGGCCCACGTCGCGGAAGGCCAGGGCGGAGTCGAGGGGCACTTCAACCCAGCCCAGGTTGCCTGTCTCTGCGCTCATGTTCCTTCCGGGGGCATCCCCGCCCGGCGGCAGGATGCTGACGCCGAGACCGGCGGAAACGAGGCCCCGGACGGTGTGGGTGTCCTGGCTTTCGAAGGCTATCCGCGGCCTGAATCCGGCTTCCCGGAACAAGGCATCAGTCAGTGAGCGCATTCCGTAGCCGGGGCCGAGCGCCACGAACGGGTCGGAACGGATGTCGTTGACGGAGGCGATGGTGCGCGCGGCGAGCGCGTGGGTGTGATGGACCACCAGGCGCAGGGGCTCGCGGTACAGCAGCGCTGACAACAGGTTGCGGCCTTCGGCGGCCACGGGCGCGGTCAGTGCGAGGTCGGATTCACCGGCAGCGAGCTCGGCCAGGCAGGTATCCCGCGCTCCCTGGGTCAGCGTGAAGACGGCGCCCGGGTGGCGGCTGCGGAAGGTGCTGATGAGGAGCGGAAGGGTGGACTCGCCGAAGGTGTGCTGGAAGGACAGCGAGATCCGGCCGCGGACAACGTCAGATTCGTTGCGGACCAAGTCCAGGCCGGCCTGGACCTCCGCCAGCGCCCGCTCAATGTAGGGCAAGAGGGAGCGGGCAGCGGGAGTGAGCCGCACTCCCCTGCCGTCCTTCACGAGGAGTTCCGTTCCGACGACGGCGCTGGCCCGGGACAGTGCCCGGCTCACCGTTGACTGGGGCACTCCGAGGAGTTCGGCCGTTTCCGTGACGTGCTGAGTCCGGCCCAGCTCCGCCAGCAACGGCAGGAGCGGAAGAAGCTGCACCAACTGCTTATGGTCGGGCTCCAAGGGGCCTCCTGGCTCTCTGCCCTCGCAGGGCTCATCGTTCCGGAATTGCTATGAGTATTGCATAAAAGATGCATTGGAAGGGTCAGTCCGGCCAGGGCTACGCTTGCCGGATGCAGCGCAGTGTCTCCCATCCCGGCTCCCAGGCTCCCGATCCGGGCTGGAACGGGCATGCGAAGGGTTCACGGGCGTATGGGCGGATCATCCTCGGCCTCGCCTTCGCCGGGGTGGCAACGTTCGCCCAGCTGTATTCCACCCAGGCTGTCCTGCCGATCCTGGCCTCGGACCTGAAGGTCACCGCCGCCGAGGCAGCACTGACCATTTCGCTGGCCACCGTCGGGCTGGCGGTCACGGTGATCCCCTGGTCCTTCCTGGCGGACCGGATCGGCAGGGTCAAGGCCATGGCCTGGGGTATCACGGTGGCCACCGCCCTGGGCCTGCTGGTTCCCCTGGCCACCAGTTTTCCCCTCCTCCTGGGCCTGCGGCTCCTCGAAGGCATGGCCCTGGGCGGCATCCCGGCCATCGCCATTGCCTACCTCAACGAAGAGGTGACCAAGGCGCACGCCGCACTCGCCGCGGGAAGCTACGTTGCCGGCACCACGCTCGGAGGTCTCGCCGGGCGCCTGGTGGCCGGCCCTGCCGGTGAACTGTGGGGGTGGCGCGCCGCGGCCCTGGCAGTGTCCGTCCTCGCAACGCTCGCGGCGCTCGCCTTCCTGGTGCTTGTTCCGCCGGCCCGGGGGTTTACCGCCGCCCAGGCTGCAGGATTCCGCGGCGCTGCCCGCACCCTCGGCCGGCACGTTCGAAACATGCGCCTGCTCGCGCTTTACATCCAGGCCTTCCTGATGATGGGCGGGTTTGTGGCGGTGTACAACTACCTCGGGTTCCGGCTGACCGGCGCCCCCTTCGGGCTGCCCGCCACCGTGGTCAGCCTCATGTTCCTGGCCTATCTCTCCGGGACCTTCACGTCGCGCTGGGCAGCAGGCCTGACCCAGCGGTTCGGACGCCGCACCGTTCTACTCACCGGGCTTGGCCTTTCGACGGCGGGCCTCGCCTTGACCCTGGCCCCGGCACTGGTACTGATCCTCGCCGGGCTGGTGGTATTCACCGGCGGCTTTTTTGCCGCCCACAGCATCGGTGCCGGCTGGACCGGCGCCATTGCCAGCACCGGCCGCGCGCAGGCGGCATCGCTTTACAACCTTGCGTACTACCTCGGGTCCAGCATCATCGGCTGGGCCGGAGGCCTGCTCTTCCAGTCCTATGGCTGGAACGCCCTGGCAACCGCCGTAATGGTCCTTGCCTGCCTCACCGCGGTGACTGTCGCCGTCGTCCATCCCAGGGAAGCAGTACCTCGCTAAGGCGCCGCCGCCTGAACGCCGCCGCCGGGCGTCTAGGATAAACGCAGGAACACTGTGAGGAGCCGCCGTGAGCACGAATGCCAGGAATGTCAGGCCGGGAGTGCACCTGGAGCCCCTGGATGCCATTGACGAGCGCCTGCTGGCGGCCCTGGTGGCGGACGCAAGGATCTCCAACAAACAGCTCGCGGAACTGGTGGGCATAGCGCCTTCTACTGCACTGATGCGGACCCGGGCCCTTTCGGAGCGGGGCATCGTGCAGGGCTATGAGGCGAAGCTCAACCTCTCCTCCATCGGCCGATCGGTGCAGGCGCTGGTTGCCGTCCGGCTCCGGGCACATGACCGCGACCAGATCGACCGCTTCACGGCGCGTGTCCCGCAACTGCCGGCCGTGCTGTCCACGTTCCACACGTCAGGTTCGGTGGATTACCTGCTGCACATCGCTGTGGCCACTACCGAGGACCTGCGGGACTGGGTGCTGGACAACCTGGCCACCGACCCCGTGGTGGGGCACACGGAAACCACGCTGGTGTTCGAACATATCCAGGGCAACCACGGGCCGCTGCCGGAATAGCCTTGTCAGGGCCGGCCCGAAGCCGCGCTACCGTCGCGCCGTCTCGCTCCGCACAGCCTGGCGCAGCGTGAGGGCCGCCATGATGAAGGCCGCCAAACCGCAGAGCACCACAAAGCCCGCAACGGACTGCTCCAGGCCGAAGAGGCCCGAGGACCAGCCAAGCCCCAGTACCGGTACGGCACTGCCCAGGTAGGTGATGACGTACAGCGAACTGATGGTCTGGGCCTGCCGTGCCGGCTCCACACGGCCGGCCACATCATTGAAGACGGTGCGGAAAGCGAGTCCTTGTCCTACGCCGGCGGCAAGGCTGGCCGCCACCAGCAGTGCCGCATTGTTCCAGGCCCCTGCGGCGCCGAGCAGCAGGGCAGAACCTCCCAGGACCGCCAGCCCGCCGGGCACCACAAAGCGTCCGCGAACGCTGACCAGCTGCGTCAGCGCCGATGCGGCCAGCGTGAGGCAGGCCAGGACACCGATCACCGGGCGGCTGTCCACGGCCAGGCTCCGGGCGAAGTAGCCCGGAGCCAGCGAGAGGCAGAACCCGAAGACAGCGAAGCTGAGGAAGCCGACGCCGGAGGCAAGCCAGAAGGCGCCCCGCGCCTCCCGCGTGACGGACGGACGCCGCGGCGCCAGCAGCTGCAGCGGCCTCGGTCCTGCGGGAGGTGCGATGGCGGGGCGGGCCCGAAGCAGGTAGAGCGGGACCAGGAGCACGGCGAGGACTGCGGAGTGGATGTAGTAGGGGGTCGAGGTGGCCCCGGGAAGCAGCGACAGCAGCCCGCCGATGACCGGGCCCGCGGCCACTCCCCCGGCTGATGCCAGGAGGGTGAAGCGGGACGCCCACTCCGGCCGGCTGGGAAGCAGTTCACGCAGGGCTGCGGCGCTGGCGCCAGTGGCCAGGGCCACGGCGGTGCCCTGGAGAGCGCGCGCGGCGCACAGGGCAGCGAGGGTGTGTGCTTCGGCGAACAGCCAGCCGCCGGCTAGGCCGGCAAGAACAGCCAGGATGAGGGCGGCCCTGCGGCCGATGTGGTCCGACCAGTGACCGGCCAGCATGAGCACGGCCACCAGCGCCAGGACGTAGGTTGTGAATGCTGCCGAAACATCGAGCGGGGAAAGCTCCAGCTGCACCTGCAGCAGCGGATACAGCGGAGTGGCCAGGTTGGCGCCCACCAGGAGCGTAAAAATGACGGTGCCGGCCAGCACCAGGCGCGCCGTGGTGGACGCGTTCCAGCCTGCTGTGGTGGCCGGTGCCGGACGCATCCGGAGCTCGCTGAAGACCGTCATAGTGCCGCCTTTGCTGCTGCCGCGGCAGGTGGTCCTTGTGGGAGCCCGGCGCGGGTGGATAGTGGTAGCTCCAGAGTGGGGCAGGATTGCTCTATTAGGCGGCCACGGCTGCAAGAATTGAGCACGATCATCAAAATAACTGCGCTGGCATGACGGAGAGTGATCATTTGAACAACCTGGACTCCACCGACCTGAAGATCCTCCTGGAGCTCATCAGGGATCCCAGGATCCAGATCGCGGAACTCAGCGATTCCCTTGGTGTTGCCCGGAACACGGCCCAGTCGCGCGTCCGGCGGCTGCTCCGGGCAGGGGTGCTCCGGTCCGGCGGCCGGGAAGTGGACCTGGATGCGGTGGGCTACGACGTTGTTGCCTTTGTGACCATCGAAGTGTCCCACCGGGAGCTGGACGGGGTAGTGGGTGCCCTGCGGATGATTCCGCAAGTCCTTGAAGTGCACGAAATTTCGGGACGGGGCGATGTGTGGTGCCGTGTGGTGGCCACCGATACCCATAACCTTCAAGCTGCCCTGCGGCAGGTGCTCAGGATCAAAGGCGTCATCCGGACCGAAACTGTCCTGGCGCTGCACACCCATATCCCCTACCGGACCGAACCGTTGATCAGCGGCCTGGCCAAAGCGTCGGCTGCCGGCCAACACGCCCAGGCCAAGTCACCGCGGACAGGCGGTGAAGGGGCGGACGGCTAGGATTTTGGGAATGACGATCATTGACAACGCCGTGTACGTCAACGGCATCCGCCACGCTGAGCCTGAGAACTTGGAACAGACCTTCGAGACGCTGGCGGAGCATGGCGGAATGGCCTGGATCGGCCTGTACCGGCCCACCGCTGAAGAAATGGCGGCGGTGGCTGCGGAGTTCGGGTTGCACGCGCTTGCCGTTGAGGATGCCATCTCGGCGCACCAGCGTCCAAAGCTTGAGCGGTACGAGGACAATCTGTTTACCGTGCTTCGGCCAGCCCGGTATCTGGACGCCACCGAAACGGTGGAGTTCGGCGAGTTGCATGTCTTCACGGGGAAGAACTTCGTCGTCACGGTCCGGCACGCGGAGACCGGAGGTGTGGCGCGGGTGCGGCAGCGGCTGGAAGGCCGGCCGGACCTGCTGCGGCATGGCCCCGAGGCCGTACTGTACGCACTGCTGGACCGGGTGGTGGATGACTATGGCCCGGTGGTCGCCGGGCTGGAGAACGACATTGACGAAATCGAGGACCAGCTTTTCAGCGGGGACACTGCGGTGTCGCGGCGCATCTATGAACTCGCGCGGGAGGTTATCCAGTTCCAGCGCGCCATCCACCCGCTGCCCGACATGATGCACCAGCTCAAGCGCGGCTTCGAAAAATACGATGTGGAGAGCGACCTGCGGCACAGCCTGCGCGACGTGGAGGACCATGTGGAGCGGGTCATCTCCCGGGCGGACTCCTTCCGGGACCTGCTGCAGAACGCCCTGACCCTGGACGGCACGCTCACGGCCAACCGGCAGAACGAGGCAAGCGCCGAACAGAATGAACAGGTGAAGAAGATTTCGTCCTGGGCCGCGATCTTCTTCGCACCGTCATTTGTGGCCGGCGTCTACGGCATGAACTTCGACCACATGCCCGAACTGCACTGGACCCTGGGCTATCCGATGGCCATCGTTTTGATGGCGGCAACAGCAACCGTCATGTACGCCATCTTCAAGAAGAAAGGCTGGCTTTAGGGACCGCCGTTGAGCAGCCGGAAGGGGCGTAGTTTGCTGCCGGCTGACGGGTTCAGACTGGCATCCTTCCGGCTGCGTCCAGTCACGCCACCACCACCCACTCATCGGTGAAGTCGGAGAAAGGCGGTCCGTCCGGGCAGTCAACAGATGTCGCAATCACCGAGTCCGACTCCAGCTCGAACCTGACGCAGGCGGCGACGGACATGGCCAGGATCAGCAGCCCACCCAGGCCCACAATGCCGCCACGTCGCACTTTTCCCCCAAAAGATCGGCTGCACAAAGCCTACCGGCGTTCCACTGCAACTCCCGGTCCAGGTGTTGCTGGAACTCGCAGGGATCCCGGGGACGGACCTTTATGGCCTGAACCTGAAGGATCCGATCACTGCTTCCGCCCCGGCTTCCCCAAGATAGTCGGTGAGGCTGTGCTGCTCGCTCACAGCGGTCACCTCCACCGCGACGTTTCCTCCCCTCCAGTCCAGCAGGAAGAGGCGCATTTCGATCGGAGCACCGACCACGTGATGCAGGTATGAAACACCGCCGCCGATGATCACCGGGACCGCATGGATGACTCCGCCAATAGGGCAGGCACTTCTCCACTCGTCACTCACCCGGAAGTCGAGTGCGATCCCGGACAAGCCGCCTACCGACGCCGGAACCTCCCGCAGGATTTCGAGGCCCGGTACTGTGCGGTACCACTCGGTAAGTTCCTTGGAGCTGGTGCCGATCCCTGGCTCTGGATATTCCCTGCAGAGCTCGGGTGCCCGGACATTCTGGTAGACACCTATGTAGCTGCCGCCCCATACGCCACCCTGGAGATCGCCGAGCCGGTTCAGCAGCATGTTTCCTGGCAGGTCCTCTCCGTTGGCCCAGCCTTCCGGGACTGTGTAGGTCAAGGGCGGTTCAAAGGACGTGGTGGAGTAGGTGCCCGGATCGAGGGGGCCCAGGCAGTCACCTCTGTCCCTTTCCGGACAGGTCAGCGACGTCGGTTCAGGTTGGCTGGACGTTGCGGTAAAGGAAGGCGCCGCGTCAGGATCCTCGTAGGTGCAACCCGAGAGGACTCCTGCCAGAAGGCCCACCACGAGTAATGCCACAGGTCGCGGACGGCGAAAGCGCCACGGCCGGCGCGAAGCGGCTCGTCGCAGCCCCCGGGCACTGAATTTCCTGACGACCATGATGGCCTCTTGTCATCGAATTAGGGAAAGAGCCGCATTGGAGCATCAAGATACGCCCGGCACAGGCTGGAGGGAAGGGTCGCCGGTCGGGAAAGCCCATCATTCATCCAGGACAGCCTGGGCAGGCCACAAGCCGGAGCCGCGGGGCCCTCGCGACAGCCGCGGCGCCGGGAGCATACTGAGGCATGAGCGATCGCAGTGATTTCCTGGACTGGGTGAAGACCTCCCTGTACGAGGCGGAGCTGGCTATTCACAACGGCGACGCCGGCCCACGGCGGGCCCTCTGGTCCCGCAAAGAACCCGTGAGTGTCCTGGGCGCCTGGCGCAACGCCACAGGCCAGCAGGAACTGGACGAATTGTTCGCAAGCCTTGCCAAGCAGTTCTCGAACTGCACTTCCTACCGTTTTGAGCTGGTCTCATACGACGTCGCGGGCGACATGGCGTACACGGCGGGCCTGGAACACACCTCCGCTTCCGTGGACGGCGAGCCGCGCAGCTATGTCCTGCGGGCTACCCAGGTTTACCGCCGGGAAGACGATGGCTGGAAGGTCGCCCATCGTCACGGAGACACAGTGACCGACTGAGGGCGCAGGCCAACAGAGATTGGCCTTGGGAGATTTTGTGGAGCTAAGGGGATTCGAACCCCTGACCTCTTCGATGCGAACGAAGCGCTCTACCAACTGAGCTATAACCCCGGGACGAGCCGCCCTGCAGCTGCTGTGCGGCTCCGGTGACCCTAGGCTACAAATTTTCCGCCGCCAATGCCAACTGGCATGCAAAAGGCGGCCGGAATGCCCGGCCGCCTTTCAAAGAGTCAGGCGCGGCGGCGCTGCAGGACGTCGTCGAGATTGCTGAGGGCGCTCTGCGCCTTGGTGAGCTGCTGGGCCTCGGCGGCCGGAGCAGCGGGGACACCGGCGGCGCCCTGCTTGAGGGACGGCTTGCCGGTGGCCTTGGGCGCCTCGGGCAGTTCAAGGGGTTCCGGAGCGGGGCGTTCGGCCTTGGCCGCCTCGACATAAACCGGCTTGGGCACCTCCACCGGATCCCAGGTGGTGCTTGGTGCCGCCTGCGCGGCACTCGTGTCCCCCGCTGCCACTGCGACAGCCAGTGCTGCCTCGCGAAGTTCCATCACTGTCAGCGGCTTGATCGCGGGCCGGTGGGCCTCGGCGTCAAAAAGGGGGCTTTCACTGCGCACCGGCGCGGCTTCGGGCTTCGGCGGGAGCTGGGCGGCCGCGGGCCTCACGGCCGGTGCCGCCATGGCTGAGCGAAAGGCAGCGTTGACCTTGGCTTTCCGGTCACGGACCGCGAGCCTGCGGAGCAGGACCACGGACGCCACGGCCAGGGCCGCGCAGGTCAAGGGAAGCACAGGACTTCCCAGCCCGAATGCCAGCAGGACGGCGGAAACGAAGGCGGTCAGCAGGGAAAGCAGCCCTGCCAGGGCAATTGCCGTGCGGCCGTACCGGATCTTGAAATGGCCCGTTGTTGCCGTGCTGCCTGCTGCCGTAGCGGATCCGGTGCTCTTCCTGGTGTCCATGGCTTTCTCCTGCTGGGCGGCAACCTTCAAAACCAGACCCGCTCGCGGGTCCGGCACGTCCTCGGCAGGAGTGTCTGCCAGGAAGTCGCCGGCGGGCTGGAACTGGTGCCGGCGGTTCCGGAGGACGTAGGGGGCAACCCATACAATCCAGAGCACAACGGCAACCACAAGGATCACGGAGCTGCTAAGGGGGAAGTCCACACTCAAAACCGTATGAGCAATACGGGGGCTGCAGCCGCATTGGCCACGGTGTGTCGTGGCGCGGCTGGCAAATCATTGGATTTATGAAGCCCGGGAACCCAGCCAGCGGTTCAGCAGCCCTTCCGGGACCTCCTCTGAGGTCAGGGCAAACGAGCGGTGGTCGGCCCATTCCCCGTTGATGTGCAGGTAGCGGGGCCGGTATCCCTCGTCCCGGAATCCGAGCTTCTCCACCACCCGGAGGCTGGGCCCGTTCTCCGGACGGATGTTGATCTCCATCCGGTGCAGGCCCAGGTTCCTGAAGCAGTGGTCTGTCACCAGCGCCACGGCGGTGGGCGCTATCCCGTGTCCCGCCCGGGCCCGGTCCACCCAGTAACCGAGGGTGGCCATCATGGCTGAACCCCAGACGATCGACGAGACGGTCAACTGGCCCACGATCACGGGATTCCGGGCTGCCGGGATACGTTCGGTAATCACGAAGGGAAGCGCGGTGGCCTGGGCGGCCTGGGCGTTGAGCGAACGGACCATCTGCCGGTAGTCCGGCAGCCCTCCAGCCGGATCCGGGTTCGAGGCCTCCCACGGCGCCAGCCATTCGCTGTTGCGGGCACGGACTTCTGTCCACTCTTTTTTGTCCCGGTACCTGATGGGCCGCAGGACCAGGTCGCCGCACTCCAGGGTGACGGGCCAGATGGGGCCGGCGCGCATTGTGCTACTTGGAGAGACCGGCGGTGAAGCCCGGCAGCCATTCCCGCAGGCCGGGACCAAGGTCGTCGCTGTCAATGGCCAGCTGGACACAGGCCTTCAGGTAGCTCAGTTTGTCACCGGTGTCGTAGCGGCGTCCCCGGAAGACAACACCGTAGACACCCTGCCCGTCGCCCTCTCCGGACGCGAGTTCCTGCAGGGCATCGGTGAGCTGGATTTCGCCGCCGCGGCCAGGACCGGTACGTTCCAGCACATCAAAAACGGCCGGGTGGAGCACGTAGCGGCCAATGATGGCCAGGTTGGACGGAGCCTCACCGGCGGCAGGCTTTTCAACCAGCCTGTTGATGCGGACATAGCCCTCGCCGTCGATCTCCTCGATGTCCGCGCAGCCGTAGGCGCTGATCTGTGAGGGTTCCACCTCAATGAGGGCCACGACGGAGCCGCCCGTTTTGGCCTGCACGTCGATCATGGTGCTGAGCAGTTCGTCACGGGCGTCAATGAGGTCATCGCCCAGGAGGACAGCGAAGGCTTCATTGCCCACGTGCTGCTTGGCGCGGAGGACAGCATGGCCCAGTCCGTGGGGGTCGCCCTGGCGGACATAGTGGATATCGCCGAGATTGCTCGCGGCCTGTACGGAGGCCAGTTTTTCGGCGTCCCCTTTGCCCTCGAGCGTGGATTCCAGCGATGGAACGCGATCAAAGTGGTCTTCCAGGGCACGCTTGTTCCGTCCGGTGATCATCAGGACATCGTTGAGGCCCACGTGAACGGCTTCTTCAACCACATACTGGATGGCCGGCTTGTCCACGACAGGAAGCATTTCCTTGGGCATGGCCTTGGTGGCAGGCAGGAACCTTGTGCCGAGTCCGGCTGCGGGTATAACGGCTTTGCGAACTCTGGGGTTACTGGTACTCACCCGACTAATCTAACGTCAGCGTCAAGCAATCAATAATTGTTGAAGGGCCGCCGGTTGTGCGGCCGCAGCGAAATCGCCGCAGCGGCGAGTGATGGAGGAATGCACGTGTTGGAGGACGCCAAGGCTGTCAAGAACAGAATCCGCACGGCACACCGCCAACGGCGGGCTACGCTGACCCCGCAGCAGATTGAGGCGGCAGGCGCTGCCCTGGCGCGCCACGGCGCCGCCTGGGCCGACTCATTGACCGGTGGTGCCCGGGCAACGGTCTGCGTCTACTTCGGCGTGGGCGTGGAGCCCCCAACGCTTCCCCTGATCACCGCGCTCTACAACAATGGTCACAGCGTCCTGCTCCCGGTTTGCGAGCCGGGACGGGAACTGGCCTGGGTCTTCTGGGACCCTGCCGCGGGTTTGGAGCAGAGCCGGTTCGCCCCGATCCTTGAGCCCAAGGGTGAGCGGCACGGGCCGGATGTGGCGGGAACGGCTGCCGCGCTCTTTATCCCGGCGACGGCCGTGGACGCTGCCGGCAACAGGATCGGACAAGGCGGCGGCTACTACGACAAGTTCCTGGGCCATCTGGCCACCGCCGGGAAGAATATTCCCCTGGCGGCCGTTGTGTACGACGAGGAACTGCTTCCCGCGGGGCAGATTCCGGAGGAGGAGTTCGACCGTCCGGTCCCGGCCATCCTGTCGCCATCAGGAATCCGGGTTCTTAGCGGCCACGGCTGAATCCAACTCCCCTGGTTCTGCGGGGATGATAGAATTAGCACTCAGGCCCTGCGACTGCTAACGGACGGACCATCCGGCCGGGCAGCACGGGACCTCTCGTTTTGCCCAAGAGGAGGAGCACCAGTGCCAACGTATGCGTACGCCTGCAAGGATTGCGCCCATGCCTTCGACATCGTCCAGTCGTTTTCGGACAGCACTCTGACCTCGTGCCCCGAGTGCCAGGGGACGCTGCGCAAAAAGTTCAACAGCGTAGGTGTCGTTTTCAAAGGATCCGGTTTCTACCGCACCGACTCCCGCGACGCCAAGGGCAGCACGGTCTCTGCCGCCGCTCCGGCCTCTTCAACGCCGGCACCCGCCGCGTCCGCTCCGGCTGCCGCGGCCAGCTAAGGCCAGCTGAACAGCATCGTTCGACGCCGGCCGGCCGGTTTGTCCACATAGGGCGCCTTGCGCCTGTCGCGGGCAGTCCGGCCGGCTTTAGCGTTGGCGCATGCCTGCATATCTTTTCCGTTCCGGCGGGGCCGCTTCCCGCTATCAGCGTGGCACCGGCAGTTCCCGCGGCTCCGGCCGGCGGCCCGCTGCTCTGCGTCTCGGCGGCTGGCTGAGCCGGAACCGCCGGCTGGCCATCGCCCTGCTGTTGTGCGCAGCTGCTGCGATCAGCGTCCATCAACTCACCCCCGCACCCGTTCAAACCGTGACAGGTATCGCTGCCGCGAGGGACCTCCCCGCCGGCTCGGCACTGGCGCCGGCCGACCTGGCGCACGTGCAAGTCCCGCCGGACATGATGGCTGCGGGTTTCCTGAACCAGGACAATGAACTGGCCGGCAAACAGTTGGCAGCTCCGCTCCGCAAAGGCCAGCTGCTGACAGACGCCCAGCTGCTCGGTCCCGGGCTGCTCGCCGGAACACCCCCGGGTTCAGCCGCCGTGCCCCTGCGAATGGCGGACCCGTCCTCCATCCAGCTCGTCTCGCCCGGGCAGCTGGTCAACGTTGTGCTGACGGCTGCCAACGGCTTCGACCAGCAGGCGCCGTCAGAAGTTCTGGCAACGGCAGTACCCGTCCTTTGGACGTCCGGCAAGGGTGGCCAGAGCGGGCAGTGGCTGGGCACGGCCGAAACGGACGGCCTGATTGTTGTGGCGGCAAGTGCCGAGCAGGCGGCGCGGCTGGCCGGCGCCTCAACGCAGGGCAAACTCTTCTTTGTCCTGGTGGGACCGTAACAAAAAGATGCGCCGGCCAAGGGTGTTTCAAACGGTCCCACAAAGGACAGCGGTGGCGCGAAGTACAGCGGTAGTGCGAAAGGAAAGCGGTCTGCGGCGGATGCCTGGCCCGGCTCTCAGCCCCAGTGCGGGGGCTTCTGTTCCTTCAGCCAGGCATCGTGGTCCTCGTCCGCGTCGCCCCAGCGCCGGGGGTCATCTTCGGCAGCCTTCGTGGGCAGGACGCCGCCGCCGGCCTGGTCTTTGCCCTTCCCCCGGCTCCGTACCTGGCCCTGATCCTGGCTTTGGTCCTGGTCCTGGCCTTGATCCTGGTTTTGGTCCTGGCCCTGGACGTCGCCGTCCCCCCGCGCAGCACCGGCCGCCAGGGATGGCTCATGGGAAGGGTGATTGTCCTTGTCTTCGGTGGCCACGTGGACCGCCTCCTTGCTGTCCGGATGCTGTACCTGCAAGCGGCCCCGGTCCCTGCCGGGCACGTTCTGTTCCACGCCGGCGCTGCGCCGGGACCGCTGCTCCCCGGCCTGGATGCCGTTGAGCGCCTGGTCCACGTCATCGTCCAAGAACCCAACCGACGTATCTCCCCTGCCCGGCAGGACCACCCGCTCAAGGCCCAGGTAGCCGGCGATACGGTCTGCACAGGTGGACGGATCGGTGAACACCTCGATGGTCCACAGCGGCATGTACCGCCACCCCAGCCGCTCCAGCAGCTGCGGCCGCAGCCGGCTCCGCTCCCGCACGCTCATGGTCCGGTATTGTTCGGTGCCGTCGGATTCGATCGCCACCGGCCATGGCAGGTCCGCGTCCTCCTGGCCCATGGTGCCCAACGGATCGGCGGCCGCCACCACGTCGATGGCACCGTCGTACTGGTGCCAGACCCGTGCTCCGCGTGCCCGCAGCCTGTCTCCGAGGTCAGCCACTAAAGGATCTGCCCCCAGGGCCTGTTCGCTGGCGGCCGCGCGCGACGCCGGAGTTCCGAGGTCCGTATTGCCTGAAATTTCGCGGTCCAGCAGCGAGTACAGGTCCACCGCACCGTGCGTCAGCCGGGTGTGGTCCAGGTCCTCCGGCCGGAAGCAGGTGAGCACATGCAGGGACCGGCGGGCACGGGTCATCGCCAGCGCGAACTTCTCCCGGCCCCCTTCGGCCGAGAGCGGACCAAAGTTGTGCAGCGCACGCCCGTGCGGGGTGCGGCCGAAGCCGGGAGAAAAGATGACGTGGTCGCGCACCAGGCCCTGGGCGCGTTCCAGGTCCACCACGCGGAAGGACTCAGGACCGGCGCCGAAGAAACTTGCCAGGCCGGGGTGGTTGGGCAGCTGCAGCCGGATGGACTCGCCGATCCTCGCGGCATGGCGGAGGCTGGCGGTGACCACTGCCAGTGACGTGCGGGGACGGGTGCGTGCGTGTTCGAAAACCAGCTGTACCACGCGGTTAACCTCAGCCACCACGGACTCCACGCCCTCATGGTCGGCACTGGGCAGTCCCGTACCGTCCGGCAGGTACTCCACCAGCAGCGCCCGGTCCAGGCCCGTGGCGGACTGGCCTTCGGGCAGCCGGCGGAGACCGCCGTCGTAAAAGTTCTTGCTGAGTTGAAGGACCAGGTCCTCATCCACCGCGCGGTACACAAAGTTGAGCCGCCACACAGGAAGCACCGCGGACAATGCCTTGAAAGCACTCTCCACCCTCTGGTGGGCCGTTTCCCCCGCCGCGAGCCGCTCCACCCCCACGGTGAAGGTCCGCGGGCTGGCGATCATGGCGTCGCCGAAGGCGATGACCTGGCGGGCGCGGGCGATGGACGGAAGGACGGCCTGGAGCGAGGTGGCCTCGGAATCGAGGATCACCACAGCGTCGAAGTGCTGTTCGGCCGGCAGGAGGCCTGTCATCAGGTAGGGGCTGACGGACCAGACCGGTACCAGGGTGCCGATGAGGTCCGGGGCCTGCGCAGTCAGTGCCGGCAGGGACACCCTGCCGTCCTTGAGCAGGCTCTTGAGGAGATCGGCCTGGCGGGGATGGGCGGCAATAGCGGCCCGCCAACGCTCGGCCAGGTCCCAACGAAGCCGTGCCGCCCCGCTGGCGATGTGGGCGTTGTCCGCCAGCCTGTATTCGGCCTCAAGCTGCCGCAGGGCGTCACCGTCGGACATCGCCAGGTAGTCGTCGCCGCTGATCATGGCCTCAAGCGCCGACTGCCACCAGGCCAGTTCAAGTTCTGCCGCCACCGAATGGGCCGGCACCTCGCGCTCGGCAAGGTCAGCCAGGAGCTCGCCGAGCCCGTGCTCGCGCATGTTCTCTACCAGGAGGGTGCGTTCGGGCAGGGTCTTGAGCGTGTCGGTGTCCGCCACCAGCCGCTCGAGCCGCTCCATGAGCTCCGCGTACCGGACGGCGGACAGGTCGCCCCCGGCACTGGTGTGCCGGAGTGCTTCGCCCAACTGGGCCAGCTCGCGGTCCAGGGCACGGTACATGGCACTGATTTCCGCGAGCCCGGAAGGAACGGCGGGGTGGCGCTGGGTGGTGGCGTAGCCTGCCCACAGCGCGCGCTGTTCCTGCACCAGGACAAGCGAGCTGTGCAGGTCGGCGATATGCACGCCCGGCCGGACGTATTCCTTGGCAACCCTGCGCAGGCGCGAACGCTGCATGGCAGTCATTTCGATGCCCCGCTCGCGGCGCCAGGCTGACGGCGCGGTGGCGGAGATCAGGTCCGTGACGGGCCGGTCGAAAATGTCCGGGGTGAACTTGTCCAGGCTTCCGCGCACAGCCATCAGGAGCTCGAGCTGCTCTCCCCATTCGGCAAAGGACTCCCCCAGCCGGATCTCGGCGTGCTCGGCCACTGCGTTCATCCGCTCACGCAGCGCGGGAAGGCTTTTTTCAACGGACCGGACCAGGTCCTGCGCTTCTTCGGTCTCCTTGCGGGTAAGCAGCCGCGCACCGTGCCAGGGGCTGGTGGTGGACGCCTTGCTGAAGCTTCCCAGCTCCGCCGCCCGGCGGAGCCGCTCCGCCAGCTCGTTGCGGTCCCGGATGCTGTCCAGGACACTTCGCTTCAACCGGACCGTGGTGGCCGGTGACGGGTGGATCGAGGTGAGCTCAGCCAGGGACTGCATGGCCTGGTACGGCGAGCAGCCCCACCGCTGGCGCACGTTGTGCAGCGACGCCACATGGTCCATCAAGGCGTGGCGGTGCTCGGTCAGGGTGTTGTGCAGGTTCCCCAGCTGGGGTTCGAGGGATTTCTCGTTCCGGACAATGGCCCGGACCAGCTGTCCCTTCAGCTGCTGTGGAGTAATGTTCCCGGACAGCTGGAAGAGGATGGATTCAAGGCCCAGGGCCTCCAGCTGCCCGGACACCTCGTTGAGGCTGGCCCGCCGGTCGCCCACCACCAGCACGGTCTTCCCGGCATCCACGAGGGCACCGATGGTGTTGATGGCGGTTTGGGTCTGGCCTGTTCCGGGAGGGCTGCTGACCACCAGGGAATCGCCTGCACGGGCGGCGTCGATGACGTACTGCTGGTCGACGTCGGCGTCGAGCAGGAGCATCTCGTCCCGCGGGTGCCTGCTGTCCAGTGGCGGGAACCGTGATGGATCCGGCTCCTCGACGTCCACTACTTCGCCGCCGGCGGCCGTGGCGAGGGCGGAGACGAGGGGGTTGGAGTCGTTGATCCACGGATCGTCCAGGTTGCCGGAAAGGTCCGCGAACGTGGACACCAGCAGGTTGTGCTGGGCCTCGGCCCCGTGGATGGGCCTGATCAGCGTCGCCAGGCGGTCCAGGACGGGCTGCGGATCGAACCGGGCAGTGCTGTAGGCGAGCCGGGTGACGGCGTTGACGTCAAAGACGATGCCGTGGACGTTCTTCAAATGCCGCACCAGGGCGGGATTGATGTGGGCCTGCTCGGTGAGCTGCAGTTCGTAGTCGTCCTCGCCCGGACGGACGGTGAGCGAAATCGCCGTGAGCATCACCGGCGCGGAGATGCGCTGCGGCTTGCCGCCCACGGCGGACGTCCACACCACCGTGCCTGCCGAGAGGTATCCGGCGTCGATGCCGCGGTCGTTGGCGAGCTCAAAGATCTTGGACCGGATGTTCCGGGAGGCGCGGGCTGCCACCACGTACTGCTGGCGGTCCCGGATGAGGGTGGAGAGCCGGGTCCGGCGCCCCGCCATGAGCTGGGCCAGGCCGGACGGGTGTGCATGGGTCAGGTCGATGGACCCTTCGGGCGTCTTGGTGAAGCGCAGCATGGTGTCCGCCCCGGTGACGGGTTTAAGCCCGGACAGCCATTTACGGAGCTCCTCCGAGCCCTCCGGGTGGCCTTGACCAACTGACACTACTGCCTTCTTTTCTGCGCTTGCGCGTGACGCCCTGGACCATACCGGCATAGATTCGAGAGTAGCCGCTCCGGCGCCGGACTGAGCGACCGCAACACTGGGGCGGGCTAAATTGGGCGAGGATTTCGGGGAAGAAACAGCAGTGGCCGGCCTCTTCACCAGAGGCCGGCCACTCATGCTGCTACTCCCACTCGATGGTTCCCGGCGGCTTGCTGGTGACATCGAGCACCACGCGGTTGACGCCTTCCACCTCATTGGTGATGCGGTTGGAGATCCTTGCGAGGAGTTCGTACGGCAGCCGTGACCAGTCCGCCGTCATGGCGTCCTCGGAAGAGACCGGACGGAGCACGATGGGGTGTCCGTAGGTACGTCCATCGCCCATAACGCCGACGCTGCGGACGTCGGCCAGGAGGACAACCGGCATCTGCCAGACTTCGTTGTCCAGTCCGGCTGCGGTGAGCTCGGCACGGGCGATCGCATCGGCCTTGCGCAGCAGGTCCAGCCGCTCTTTGTTGACTTCGCCAACGATGCGGATACCGAGTCCGGGACCCGGGAAGGGCTGGCGGCCAACGATTTCCTGGGGCAGGCCCAACTGGGCACCGACTGCGCGGACCTCGTCCTTGAAGAGGGCCCGCAACGGTTCTACGAGCTCGAACTGCAGGTCCTCAGGGAGCCCGCCCACGTTGTGGTGGCTCTTGATGTTCGCTGCACCTTCGCCGCCGCCGGATTCGACCACGTCCGGGTACAAGGTGCCCTGGACCAGGAATTTGATCTTCTCGCCGTGTGCGGCCGCCTCGGCGATGATGGCCAGTTCCGCTTCCTCAAAGGCGCGGATGAACTCGCGGCCGATGATCTTGCGCTTGGTTTCCGGATCGCTGACACCGGCCAGTGCGGACAGGAAGCGTTCCTGCTCGTTGGCAACGTAGAGCTTCACGCCAGTGGCGGCAACAAAGTCGCGTTCCACCTGCTCGGCTTCGCCTTCACGCAGCAGGCCGTGGTCCACGAACACACAGGTGAGCTGGTCGCCAACGGCGCGCTGGACGAGGGCAGCGGCAACTGCGGAGTCCACGCCGCCGGAGAGGCCGCAGATGACCCGCGCATCGCCGATCTGCTTGCGGATCCGCTCCACCTGCTCCTCGAGGATGTTGCCCGTGGTCCAGTTGGGTTCGATCCTGGCGCCCTTGAAGAGGAAGTTTTCCAGGACCTGCTGGCCGTAGGCGGAGTGCTTGACCTCGGGGTGCCACTGGACACCGAAGAGGCCCTTTTCCTCGTTGGCGAAGGCAGCCACTTCGGCGCCCGCCGTCGTCGCCAGTACTTCAAAGCCGTCCGGCGCCTCGTGGACGGAGTCGCCGTGGCTCATCCAGGTCTTCTGGTGCTGCGGCATGCCCTCAAGGACAGAGCGTCCCTCGCCCAGGATGGTTGTCTCCGTGGAGCCATACTCCCGCAGCCCGGTCTTGTCCACCTTGCCGCCCAGGGCGTTGGCCATGGCCTGGAAGCCGTAGCAGATGCCAAAGACGGGAACCCCGGCTTCGAACAGGTCTGCTCCGACACTCGGGGCGCCATCAGCGTAGACGCTGGACGGGCCGCCGGAAAGGATGATGGCGGCAGGGTTCTTGGCCAGGAGCTGCTCGGTTGTGTAGGTATGCGGAACCACTTCCGAATACACATTTGCTTCCCGGACGCGGCGGGCAATCAGCTGCGCGTACTGGGCACCGTAGTCAACAACCAGCACCGGCTTCTGGGAAGTCTGGGATGCAGTGGGAGTAGTCACCGTAATAGCCTACTTTGCGCCGTTGCACCGGCGCACCTTGGGACGCCCTGCTGTGACGGAGCGAACGTCCCCCTACGTCGGCAGCCGCGGCCGGCGGCCGCGGCTGCAGGACATCAGTACCGCTGGGGCGCCTGCGGGTGGGCCGCGAGTTCGGCCTCCACCTCGGCATGGAACTTCTTTTCCACGATGAAGGACAGGAACGGGATAACGCCGCCCAGTGCCAGCAGGACCAGTTTCAGGAAAGGCCACCTCATCAGCGACCACAGGCGGAAGTTGGAGACCAGGTACACCACGTACATCCAGCCATGCACGATCAGGACCGTCACGGACAGGTTAACGCCGCCCAGCACGCCCTGGGGTTCCGCGTCCGCGAACCCGAAGCCGAACGGCTGGCCCGTGACGGCGTTGGTGCCGCCGGCGAACAGGTACTGCCCGAAGCCGTACCTGGCAATCAGCTCGGCGCAGAGCAGCAGAAGCATGGTGCCCGTCAGGTAGGCCAGCACCTTGTAGAACTTCAGGGCGGACCGGATCTGCGCCTCGGTGCCGCCGAAGCGGCGCTTCTTGCCGGTGGCCTTGCCACTGGTGTTGGTGCTTGGAGCCGCGGCGGGGTTGGCCGGCTTCGGATCAATCATGGCTGTACCTTTTGCTGGTTCTGGTCAGGTTGCTGGTGCTGGCTTTGCCCGGCCGGCGGATGGTTGTCCTCGGCTTCGTCGAGGGCTTCTTCGAGGTCCCGGTGGTAGTCGTCCTTGACCAGCCGCCACCAGATGAAGAGGGCGAACCCGGCGAACACAACCCACTCAAGGGAGTAGAAAAGGTTGAGCCAGTTGATCTTCTGGGCCGGGGGCTGGGGCCCGATCTCAAGGGGAAGGAGGTCCCCCCGCACCGCCGCGGCGCTGACATCCGCGCCGTTGGCCACCTCGGCGGTGGCGGCCACGAAGCCGGGATAGCTGCTGACTTCCCAGTAGTTGATCAGTTCAGCCACGGACACCGCGGTGGCCTGCCCGGCTGCGGCCGCCGTGCCGGCCAGGGGCGCCTCGGACGGCAGGAGCCGCCCAGTGAGTTCAACAGTGCCCGACGGCGGGTTGCCGGCATCAGCGGGATCGGCCACCCATCCCCGGGCCACCGGGATCCACGTCTGGGGTGAGGCGGCCACGCCGCTCAGGGTGGGGGCGCCGGAGACGGCGAAGGCGGAGACCACCCAGTATCCGGTCTTGCCGTCGTGCAGCCGGCCCGGCACCAGGACCTGTTTGGCGGGATCGTAGGTGCCCTGCGCACTGACCATCTGGTCGGCGTCGGTCCCGTGGAAAAAGTCGCCGGGCTCCAGCGTCTGGGTGAGGGGCTGCACTTGCTCGGTGGCCGGGTTGACCGGCGCTTCCGGTTGGGTGGAGCGTCCGAACTGCCATTGGCTGAGCAGCACGAAGACCCCGGATATCACGATCGCAAAGACAAAGCCTGCGATCCATCGGGGCTTAAGGGCAGTTTTCCACACGTGTTAACCGTACTTCGTCCCGCTGTAGAACAACTAAACGCCTGGTGGCCTGGCCGGGGCGTCAGTGATCGAAAAACACCAGGCTGGAATTGATGAGCTCCGAAATAACTTCGGGGTCATAGGCACGCCGGAGCGATTCGCGGAAGGACTCCTTGGACAGCGAACGGGCCAGGGTGGCCAGGACTTCGAGGTGGTCCGAGAAGGAACTGGCTGGGGTGGCGATCAGCAGGATCACCGTGGCCGGGCCGTCCGCGGCGCCGAAGTCCAGGGCATGGCCGTACTTGGCAATACCGACGGCGATCGAGGTGCGCGAGACGTATTCGCTGCGGGCATGCGGCAGGCCGATGCCGCCGGGAAGACCGGTGGCCAGCTGGTGCTCCCGTGCGTTCACGTGTTCAAGGAATCCGGGCAGGTCCGACACGCGGCCGGCGGCGAAGAGCCGTTCCGCAAGCTGGGTGGCGGCGTCCGCCTTGTCTTTTGCCTCAAGCTCCAGGATGACCATGTCGGGGGTGGTGAGATCGGCATCGTACCGGTCAAGTGGTTCCGCCAAGGCGTATCCCTTCAGTGAGGAGCTGGTGCCGCGGGCCCTTCAGCGCAAGGGCACGATATCTTCCACGCCCAGCCGGGCGGCGTCTGCGGATTCGTCGTCCGGCTGTTGCTGGCTCAGGCGTTCCGCCTCCACCCGTGCGATGTAGTGCCTGATTTCGTTTTCGCGTTGGGCTTCGCTCCAGCCAAGGACGTCACCCATCAGTTTAGCGACTACGGGAACGGCTGACACACCGCGGTCCCACGCCTCGATCGAAATCCGGGTCCGCCGTGTGAGGACGTCGTGGACGTGGCGGGCGCCTTCATGCGTGGCTGCGTAGACCGCCTCAGCCTGCAGGTAGTCATCCGCGCCGGGGATCGGTTCGGCGAGGGCAGGGTTTTCCTTGATGATGGCCAGCACCTCGGGGGTCATGGAACCGTAGCGGTTGAGCAGGTGCTCTATCCGCGCCACATGCACGCCGGACTCCTCAGCGGTGCGGTTCCGCCGGTTCCAGGCCGCTTTGAAGCCGCTCGCGCCCAGCAGCGGGATGGTTTCCGTGCAGCTTGGCGGGACCCGTTCGTCCATGGTCCGGGTTGCCTCGTCCACTGCGTCCTTGGCCATCACCCGGTACGTGGTCCACTTGCCGCCGGCCACCACCACCAGGCCCGGAACAGGGTGTGCCACAACATGCTCGCGGGACAGCTTCGCGGTGGAGTCGTTTTCCCCGGCCAGCAGCGGGCGCAGGCCGGCGTAGACCCCTTCCACGTCTTCGCGGGTCAGCGGCCGCTTGAGGACCTTGTTGACGTGCTCCAGGATGTAGTCGATGTCCTTGCTGGACGCAGCGGGATGGGCTTTGTCCAGGTGCCAGTCCGTGTCCGTGGTGCCAATAATCCAGTGGCGGCCCCAGGGGATAACGAACAGCACGGACTTCTCGGTGCGCAGGATCAGGCCCACGGTGGACTGGAACCGGTCGCGGGGAACCACCAGGTGGATTCCCTTGGAGGCGCGGACCTTCAGCTGGCCGCGTTCGGTGACCATGGCCTGGGTTTCGTCGGTCCAGACGCCGGTGGCGTTGATGACCTGCTTGGCCCGGATGTTGAACTGCGTCCCGTCTTCATGGTTGACCACCTTGGCGCCCACCACCCGTTCGCCTTCGCGCAGGAAGTCCACCACTGCCATCTGGTTTACGGCGTGGGCGCCGTAGTAGGCGGCCGTCCGCACCAGGTTGGCGACGTATTTGGCGTCATCCACCTGGCCGTCGTAGTACCGGATGGATCCCACAAAGGCGTCGTCCTTCAGGCTTGGCGCCGCGCGCAGCGTTCCCCGTCTGGTGAGGTGTTTGTGGAACGGCACTCCCCTGCTGTGGCCGCTGGAGACGGACATGGCGTCGTACAGGGCGATGCCCGCGCCAACGTAGGGCCGTTCGAGGAAGGGTTTGGTCAGCGGATACAGGAAGGGCACGGGCCGGGCCAGGTGCGGCGCGAGCTCGGAGAGCAGCAGCCCGCGCTCTTGCAGCGCCTCCTTGACAAGCGCGAAGTCAAGCATTTCCAGGTAGCGCAGTCCACCGTGGATGAGCTTGGAGGACCGGGAGGAGGTTCCGGCCGCCCAGTCGCTCGCCTCAACGATGCCCACGTCCAGCCCCCGGGTGACGGCATCCAGGGCAGCTCCGGTACCCACGATGCCGCCGCCAACAATGAGGATGTCCAGCTCCCGGCCGGGGTCCGCCGTCGCCCTCAGCCGCCCGATGGCAGCTTCCCTGGCCGCAGGCCCCAGGGCTCCGCCGTTGTCAGGAAAACTCTTCATTGAACGCCTCCAGTGCCGCTAGTCCCGGTCGTGGAACCACACTACTTTGTCGCGGCACGCTTGGGCAGGGCAGGCACGGATTGGCCTGCCCCCTGCGTCAGTTCCCGGAATAGGGGGAAACCACGACGTCGACGCGCTGGAATTCCTTCAGGTCCGAATAGCCGGTGGTTGCCATGGAGCGGCGGAGGGCACCGATGAGGTTCGCGGTTCCGTTGGTGTGGTGGCCGGGTCCGAAGAGGACCTCTTCAAGGGGGCCGACCGTCCCGACGTTGACGCGGTCTCCTCGGGGCAGTTCCAGGTGGTGTGCCTCCTGGCCCCAGTGCCAGCCCTTGCCGGGTGCTTCTTCCGCGCGGGCCAGCGCGCTGCCGAGCATCACGGCGTCGGCTCCCATGGCGATCGCCTTGACGATGTCGCCGGAGGTGCCCATGCCGCCGTCGGCGATCACGTGGACGTAGCGGCCGCCGGACTCGTCCATGTAGTCGCGGCGGGCCGCGGCGACGTCGGAAATGGCCGATGCCATGGGCGAATGGATACCCAGGGCGCGGCGCGTGGTGGTGGTGGCGCCGCCGCCGAAGCCCACCAGGACGCCGGCTGCGCCGGTGCGCATGAGGTGCAGGGCGGGGGTGTACCCGGCTGCGCCGCCCACGATGACGGGGACGTCCAGTTCGTAGATGAACTGTTTGAGGTTCAGCGGTTCGTGGTCCTTGGACACGTGCTCGGCGGACACTGTGGTTCCGCGGATCACAAAGATGTCGACGCCGGCAGCCAGGACGGTCTTGTAGTGCTCCTGGGTGCGCTGCGGGGTGAGGGAGCCGGCCACCGTCACGCCGGCGGCCCGCATCTCAGCCAGGCGCGACGTAATCAAGTCGGGCTGGATGGGTGCCATGTACAGCTCCTGCATCCGCCCGGTCACGGCGGGGCTGTTGACCTCGTCTTCGAGCGCACCGATCTCGTCGAGGACCGGCTGCGGGTCCTCGTACCGGGTCCAGAGCCCTTCGAGGTCCAGCACACCCAGGCCGCCGAGCTTGCCCAGGGCAATGGCTGTTGCCGGGGACATAGCTGAGTCCATCGGGGCCGCGATGACGGGCATATCGAACTGGTAGGCGTCGATCTGCCACGAGACGGAGACGTCCTTGGGGTCGCGGGTACGACGGTTAGGGACAATTGCAATGTCATCCAGGGAGTAGGCACGACGCCCACGCTTGCCACGGCCGATCTCGATCTCGTAAGTCACTGCTCTAGGTTATCCCAGCCGCAGTGCTGTCCTTGGCTACAGTGGACCGTATGGGCAGCCGCTGGATCTTCGACGGCCATATTGCCGGCATTGGCACCGGATCGGGCCTGCGGGCAGTGGTGGGAATCTGGGACTCCTCCCCGTTTGGTCCGTTCGCCGACGTCATGATGCAGGAGCCTTCCGGGCACCGGCTGCTGCTCGCGCCAACGCAGGACTTGGCTGACTTCATCTCAAGCACCTACAACTTCGATGAGATCCGGGTGGTTGGCCTGTCCGCGCGGCTGGAGCACCCGGCATTGAAGGTCGACGCCGGCCCGCTGGCCATCAGCGCACGCTTCGGCGGGCGGACGCTCCTGGGCCGGACGTTGCGGGCAGTCCCCCGCCCCCTCGCCGTCCATCCCCGGTGGCTGCGGGCTGTCAGCCCGGTAGCGGGTTTGCTCAGCGGAGGCTCCCGGACAGCCGGCACTGCGGGAAGCGGCAGGCGGGAGTTTTACGGGGTGAGCGACCTTCACACCATCGCATCCGCCGTCGTCCGTTGGAAGGGCGCCGACGCCGGCCCGCTGGCGTCTATTGCACCGGCAGTAACCTTTGGCTTCAGCAGCGTCCCGCCCCGTCCCAGCCTGGCCCGGGTCCGCACCACCATTGTGGAGGCTTAAGTTCCGGTGGCTTCCTCGACGGGGATTTGGGATTCGAACATCCGGAAGTAGCGGCCCCGAAGGGAGACCAGTTCCTTGTGCGTGCCCTGCTCCACGATCCTGCCGTCCTCCAGCATGTACACGATGTCTGCTTTTTCGATGGTGGCCAGGCGGTGGCTGATGGCGATGATGGTGCTGCTCCGGTCCGCGAAAAGGCGGGTGAAAATGCGGTGCTCGGCCAGGGCGTCGATGGCGGACGTCGGCTCGTCCATCACCATGAATGAGGCGTCCCGGTAGAAGTTCCGGGCCATCGCCAGGCGCTGCCACTGGCCGCCGGAAAGGCCGCTGCCCTTACGTCCGCGCGGGTCCTCCATCCAGTTGCTGACGTGGTTGTCCAGCCCGTTCGGCAGCTTGTTGATGAAGTCCAGTGCCTCGGCGTCCGCGGCGGACCTGCGGATGCGGACCTCGTCCCGGGGCGAGTCGACGTCGCCGAAGTAGATATTTTCGGCGGCGGTGGCGAATTCGTATTTGAGGAACTCCTGGCTCAGCACGGCCAGGTGGCGGTGCCAGGAGGTGACGTCGACGGCGGCGAGGTCCACGCCGTCGAGCATTACCTGCCCGGAGTCGGGGCGGTAGAGGCCCGCGAGGATGCGGATCAGCGTGGACTTCCCGGCGCCGTTCTCCCCCACGATGGCGATGTGCTGCCCTTCACGGATGGTCATGCTGATGCCGCGGATCACTTCAATGTCACTGCCGGTGTACGTGAACCGGATGTCTTTCAGTTCAACGGTTTTCGGGGATTCCAGCAGCGGCGGGGCGTGCTCCGAGTGCACCGGCAGGGCCATAAACAGTTCGTAGTCCTTGAGGTTGGCCAGGTCCTCGTCGATCGAGCTGAGGGAAGAGACCAGGTTGTTGGCCGTGGACAGCGCCCGGCTGACGATCTGCTGCACGTACAGGAACTGGCCCACCGGCTGTGCGCGGGTGATGATCTGCCCCACCACCCAGATCAACGAGACCACTTCTGCGCCGTACTGGAGGGCGTCCGCGGCAAGCTGCTTGGGGATGTAGCGGCGCTGGAAATCAAGACGGCGGCGCTCGTCGGCGTCGCGCAGGCGGGAACGGAGATCCATCAGGAAGCCCACGATGCCGTACAGCCGCATCTCGGCGATGTGCTGCGGCCGGAGCAGGTTCTGTTCGATCATCCGGCGCTGCCGCCGGGAGTCCACCTGCGTGTTCCAGTGCGCAATCTGCTCCCGGGACAGCTTGAACTGCAGGTAGACGCTGGGCACGATGGCCACCAGGACGATCACCGCGATCCACCAGCTGACCAGCAGCAGGGCGCCCACGGCGAGGACCACGGAAACGAGCTGGGTGAAGATGGCGGCAATCCGGTCCAGCACGCGGGCGTAGGAGTCGGAGAAACGTTTGGCGCGGTCGTACAGGTCAACAGTTTCTTTGTCGTCGTAGCGCCAGAACTCGAGCGCGAGGAACCGCTCGTACATCTGGTCGCCCACGATGGCGCCCACCTTGAAGCTCATCAGTTGCTGGATGTAGCGGTCCACGCTGTTGAAGGCGCCCCAGAAGAGGCCGAGCGCGGCGGTGATGATGACGTAGACAATTGCCAGTTGGCCCGCCCCGGCGTCACCGGAGTAAGCCGCTGCCAGGGCCGTGGTGGTGAGCGCGGCGAAGTACGTGGTCACCAGGGGTAGCACGGCCGAGATCAGCGAGCCGAGCACCTTCATGATGACGGCGCCCGGGGAGGCGCGGAAACTGACCCGCAACACCTGGGCTACGGCCCGGGCGTAAGGGCGAAGGGCCAGGCGCCGCGAGGGTTCCCGCTTGGGGGTCAGTTCCGCCGGATGGCGTGATGGGGGCATGAGATCAGCCTAGTGGCGGCAGATCCCGGCGGTTGAGTGTGCCGAATCGGGTTACGACAACCCCAACCACCGGGTCCCGGAAGGCGTCGGTTGGGCCCACGGCGCCAGGGTTCCCTGGCCGCAGCGAAGCAAGGTCAGGGACGCGCCGGTTGGGCCCACGGCGCCAGGGTTCCCTGGCCGCAACGAAGCAAGGTCAGGGACGCGCCGGTTGGGCCCACGGCGCCAGGGTTCCCTGGCCGCAGCGAAGCAAGGTCAGGGAGGCGCCGGGGATTAGCGGGAGCCGTAGTTCGGCGCCTCGACGGTCATTTGGATGTCGTGCGGGTGCGATTCCTTCAGTCCGGCGGGGGTGATCCGGACGAACTTGCCGCGCGCCTTCAGCTCCGGGACGGTGGGTGCGCCGGTGTAGAACATGGTCTGGCGCAGGCCGCCCACCAGCTGGTAGGCCACGGAAGCCAGCGGCCCGCGGTACGCCACGCGGCCTTCAATGCCTTCGGGAATGAGCTTGTCATCACCGGAAACGTCCGCCTGGAAGTAGCGGTCCTTGGAGTAGGACGTGTTCTTGCCCCGGGACTGCATTGCGCCGAGGGAGCCCATGCCGCGGTAGGACTTGAACTGCTTGCCGTTGACGAAGATCAGCTCGCCCGGTGACTCATCGCAGCCGGCCAGCAGGGAGCCGAGCATCACGGTGTCGGCGCCGGCCACCAGGGCCTTGCCGATGTCGCCCGAGTACTGCAGGCCGCCGTCGGCAATGAGGGGAACCCCGGCAGGGATAGCTGCCTTGGCGGATTCGTAGATGGCAGTGATCTGCGGAACGCCCACACCGGCCACCACACGGGTGGTGCAGATGGAGCCCGGTCCCACGCCCACCTTGATGCCGTCAGCGCCGGCGTCGATCAGGGCCTGGGCGCCTTCACGGGTGGCCGCCTGGCCGCCGATGACGTCCACATGCGCTGCCACGGGATCGGACTTGAGGCGGCGAATCATGTCCAGCACGCCCTGCGAGTGGCCGTTGGCCGTGTCCACGAACAGGGCGTCGACGCCGGCATCAACCAGTGCCATGGCGCGCTCCCAGCCGTCCCCGAAGAAGCCGATGGCAGCGCCTACGCGGAGGCGGCCTTCATCGTCCTTCGTGGCCAGCGGGTACTGCTCCGCCTTGGTGAAGTCCTTGGTGGTGATCAGGCCCTTCAGCCGGCCCTGCTCATCCACCAGGGGCAGCTTTTCGATCTTGTTGGTAGCCAGCTTGTGCGAGGCCTCTTCGCGACTGATGCCCACATGCCCGGTGACCAGGGGCATCTTGGTCATCACGTCGCTGACGAGCCGCAGCGGAAAGTCGGACTCAGGCACAAAGCGGGTGTCGCGGTTGGTGACGATGCCCAGAAGGCGGTTGTCCTCGTCAACAACCGGCAGGCCGGACACGCGGTACTGGGCGCACAGGTCATCGAGTTCGCGCAGCGTGGCCTCGGGCCGGATAGTCAGCGGGTTGGTGATCATGCCGGACTCGCTGCGCTTGACGCGGTCCACCTGGTCCGCCTGGTCGGCGATGGACAGGTTGCGGTGCACCACGCCCAGGCCGCCCTGGCGGGCCATGGCGATAGCCATCCGTGACTCTGTCACCGTGTCCATGGCCGCGGACAGCAGCGGCGTCTGCACGGTGATCCGCTTGGAAATCCGGGAGGACGTGTCCGCTTCGGAGGGGATGACCTCCGTGTGGCCCGGAAGGAGCAGGACGTCGTCGTAGGTCAGGCCGATGAAGCCAAAGGGGTTGTGTTCGGGCTCGGTCATGAGTGCGCCTCTTACCTTGGTTGCGTGCGGGTAGGGGTTGCAGCCGATGACCAGCCCGTCATTACGGGACTGGCCTGTGCAGGAAGTTGTGCAGATCACCGCTGCGCGGCGGTCCGGAGGTCAGAAAGTGTTGAGTAAATATTAGAACCTTGGCGCCGATCCCCCTATTCCAAGCCGACAATGTGAGCAACCGCACGCCGCACCCGCTCCTAACGTCCAAGCCGCGGGCTAACTCTTCAGCTCCAGCCTGTGGCGGCGAGGAGGCGCTGCTCGAACATGGGGATCATGGTCTCCACGTAAGTCCGGGTGAGGTGGTTGTCATCCTTATAGACGTACACGTTCCCTACCACGCCCGGGCAGATGCCGCGGGCGCAGATGAAGTCGCTCAGGTCCATCAGGTGGAGCCCCCCGACTTTGCCCCGGTAGGCCTCCAGCGGAGACGGGTTTGCCAGGGACTCCTCCACAGGGACGCTGCATTCGTGGGCGTCCGCGCCGTTGCGCTGCACGCACTCGGGCATGTTGAAAGTGAACCGCGGGTTGTCCCGGATCCCTACGATCTCGATGCCCGCGTCGGCGAACGGCCGGACGCCGTCCAGGTAGCCCGGCACCTCGGTCTCGAACGGCGCTTCTTCATGGGTCAGCGATGCCACGGTGAACACTGCGTCCGGCCGGTGTTCCAGGACATAGGCGGCGCTGGCCTGGTTGTAGGCGTTGCACTCGGCGTTCCGGGTCTCCGATTCTGCACCGAAGCGGCAGGCCGGCATCAGCAGCGTTACCAGTTCCCAGCCGCGTGCCGCCGCGATGGGCGCGAGGGCGCCCAGGTATTGCTGCGAGTGCGAATCCCCCAGGACCACGATGCGCTTGGTCACCTCCCCCTCCGGAACCGCCTGCCGGCAGCCTTCGAGGATGGGATCAAGGGTGGCGTTGGCACCGATGCACGGGTCCTGGATGCCGGCCCAGTCGTTGTCCAGGGCGGCGGGGCCTGGAATGATCCTGGCGTCAGGGGCGGGTACGGGGGCGTTACCGGGGCTGAGCGCCGCGGCCCCCGGCGTCAGCTCCCGTGGCTGTGCCGCCGTCGCGCTTTCCTCAGCGGTGAGGGTGGTCTGCCAAATGGCCACGGGACCTGCCAGCAGGGCGCCGCAGGCAACAATCACGACGGCGGTGCGCCACGCGCGCAGTTTCGGCCAGTGCCAGTCCCGCAGCGGCTTCTCCACGAAGCGGGTGGTGAGGACGGCCAGGACCACGGAGGCCCCGACGATGGCGAGGCCCTGGACCAGGTTGGGTGCCTCCACGCCGGTGGCGGCGAGCGCCAGGACAAGGACCGGCCAGTGCCACAGGTACAGCGCGTAGGAATTGTCCCCCAGCGCCACCAGCGGCCTGCTGCTGAGGATCCTGTCCACGCCGAAGCGGCTCCCGGTCTGCCCGGCCGTAATGATGGCGGCGCCTGCCAGCGTCGGCCACAGCGCAACGTATCCGGGGAAGGATCGGTCCACGGTCAGCAGCAGGCCGCACGAGACCATGGCCGCCAGCCCGGCCCAGCCCAGCATTACCCGCAGCCCACGTGCGGGTTTGAGGTAGGGCAGTGCGAGGGCCAGCAGGGACCCCAGGGCGAACTCCCAGAGGCGGGCGCGGGTGTCGAAGTAGGCGTACGCCTGGTTGGTGGCGGTCTGCTCCACCGAGTAGGCGAGCGACCAGGCAAAGACCGCGCCGAAGACCACCGCCAGCAGCCCGCGGTAGGTTATGCCGGCACAGGCAGGAACCCGGCGCAGAAGCGCCAGCAGCCCCGCAGTTCCGGCGAAGACCAGCGGCCAGAGGATGAACACCTGGCCCTGGATGGAGAGCGACCAGAAGTGCTGGAGGGGGCTGGCCCCGGCGTGGTCCTGGGCGTAGTAGTCAACGGCGGTGTCGGCGAGCAGCCAGTTCTGGCTGTACAGGAGGGAGGCCCAGGCCTGGTCCAGCACCTGCGGCCAGCGGCTTTGCGGCAGGATCAGCCAGGTTCCGGCAAGGACGCCCAGGATCACCACGACGGCGGCCGGCAACAGCCGCTTGAACAGGTGCAGCCAGTGCGCCACAAGGCCGAATGGACGCCCGGCCTCGGCTTTCCGGACGAACGACAGTGTGAGCAGGAAGGCCGAGATCAGCAGGAAGATATCCACGCCGCCGGACACCCGGCCAAGCCACACATGGTAGGCAACTACCATCAGCACGGCGAGCGCCCGGAGCCCTTGGACCTCGGGCCGGAAGGTGGGTTTCCGGCTTCTGGTACTGGCTCCGGGCAGCGGTTTGGCTGCAGCCTCTGTTCTCGCTACGGACACTAATAGACCTCACTGGCGCATAGGCAAAACATCGATTCTACCCAGGGAGGGTATTTTTCCGGCCAAGTACCGCGCGTCGCGGCCCGCTCCCGGCAGTGTTGCCGATGCCGCAGCGTACAAAAATTCCTGCCCCAGGAAGAACAAACCCGGCGTATCGAGCGCCACGCCGCGATGCTGCCGCGGCAGCTCACCGTCCACGAGCAGGTCCGGATCGATCCAGCTGAAGTCGTCGCGGAAACCGGTGCACCAGATCACGTTTGCAACGTCCAATCGGGTGCCGTCCGCCAGGACCGGCTTCCCGTCCTCCACGCCTGTGACACGTGGCACCAGGCGCACCCCTGCTGCGGCCAGGTCCTTGGTTTTAGTCCGGATCAGGGGCGCGGCGTGTGCCTTGAAGGCGGGCGCCACTTTGCGTCCCACCGGAGTGTTGAGGTTCAGGACGTGCAGGCCGAGGAAGCGCACCACCGGCAGCACATAGCGGGCGGCGGCCCGCCCGTGCTTCACCGGCAGTTCGCCCCCGGGCTTTCCGGCGACAGTGGTGGGATGCGTCCTGCTCACTTCGAAGGCGATCTCTGCGCCCGAGTTTCCCAGCCCCACCACCAGGACGGAGCCGTCCTGCAGCTGCCCCGGATTCCGGTAGGCGGCCGAATGGAGCTGGACCGTGGAAGGTGCCAGATCCGTGGCGAAGCCGGGAACCTTGGGGGTCTGGCTGACTCCGGTGGCGACGACGGCGTTGCGCGCCTCCCAGCGGCGTCCGTCGGCTGCTGCTGCGATGAAGTGCCCGCCTTCCCGCCACAAGCGTTCCACCCGGGTGCCGTGCAGCACGGGCAGGGCGTTCCGTTCGGCGTATCCTTCCAGGTATCCGGCCACCTCATCCTTGGTGGGGAAGGACAGCGGGTCTGCCGGGAACGGCTCGCCCGGCAGGCCGTCGTACTTGGCGGGGGTGAACACCCGGAGCGAGTCCCAGCGCTGGCGCCATGCGTCTCCCGTTCGCGGGTTTGCGTCCAGGATGAGGAAGTTCCGTTGCTGCTTCTTCAGGTGATGGCCCACCGTGAGGCCTGCCTGGCCACCGCCGATGATGATCGTGTCCAGCATGCCGGTCACGTTGTTGTTGTTCATGGCTGTGCTCCTGCTTCTTTAAGGGGGATGCCTGCTGTTGAACGTTCCTGGTGTCCTGCTGCCCGGGTGCTCCGGCCGTCGCCGTCCGCTTCCCGGTAGCGCAGCCACCACGCCAGCATCAGCGCGGAGGCGAGGACGTAGGCGAGGTGGAGGACCCAGATGGGCCCGGCCGGGAGGTTGAAAACGTAAACGCAGTGCACGGCGTTGGCTACATTGCTCAGGACCAGGTTCCCCAGGCTGTAGGAAGCGAGGTCCCGCGTGCGTGCGGCTTTCACCAGCATTGGCAGCATTCCCACGGCAAAGAGCACCGTCGAGAGGGTGCCTGCAAGGACTGGAAGGTTCATGCTTCGAGGCTATGATCGGGGCCTTCTTCCCGGCTTCGGGGAAATTATGCAAATGCGCGGCGGGCACTGGATGGGTAATTCTGTGCAGGTCCCGTCAGCCGGCCAGCCCGTGTTCAAAGGCATACCTGGTGGCCGCGGACCTCGAGGACAGGCCCAGCTTCAGGAAGATGTTGCTGATATGCCGTGCCACCGTCTTTTCGCTGAGGAAAAGGAGCGCCGCAATGGCCCGGTTGCCCTGGCCGGAGGCCACGAGCCGCAGCACCTCCGCTTCCCTGGGGGTCAGGGGCCCGGCGGTCCCGCCGTCGTTCGTTGGCATCAGCGAGGCCGCCCAGGCAGCCGCCGGCGCCGCTCCCAGCTCCAGGAACTCCGCATGCGCCGCTTCGAGCTCCATCCGTGCTGACGCTTCATCGCCAAGATCCCGGCAGGCCCGTCCGATCAGGACCCGGCAGCGGGAAGCCTCGTACGGCACGCCAAGTTCAAGCCAGAGATGCCAGGCCTGGCGCAAGGATTGGGACGCGCCGCCCGGATCACCTTCCTCCAGCCGGACCGCTCCTTCAGCCTGGCGCGCGACCGCCCGCACCATGGGCAGGGGGCACTCCTGCGCGAAGCGGGCCAGTTCCGCGGCACCCTTGCCCGCTGCGGGCAGGTCAGGGACTGCCAGCTCGATGTCCACCAGCGCGGGCAACAGATGCCGGCGCGTAGCCGCGTCAGCCAGGCCAGCGGCCCGCCGGATCATTGCCTGCGCCTGCTGCACCTCGCCGCGCGCCAGGGACACCAGGGCCAGTCCGGGTTGCGGCTCATAACCGCTGCGCGCCGCCTGCATGAAGGAAGTTTCCGCCAGATCCAGTTTCCCGGTCAGCCGCTCTACTTCGCCCTGCTGGTAATGGCCCCCGTACATCGCCTGGGGATCACCCCGGCCGGATCGATCCTGGGCCGCGGTGGCTGCTTCGAGCGCTTCCGCCCAGGCTCCGTGCAGCCGGAACAGTTCTGCCCTGTGGGCCTGGCATTGTCCGCTGAAGGCGACCATGTCGGGGCGGTCCCGGCACCAGCGGTCGAGGGCGGCCGTCCATTGCAAGGCCCGTTCCAGGTCGAAGGCAATGTGGCAGTTTCCGATCACGGCGCAGTAGGCAATTCCTGACGGCACTGCTGAGAGTTCCCCCGCCGTGACAGCCACCATCACTTCATCGAAGATCCGCAGGCCCTCCTCGGGTCGGCCCAGTTCCAGGGTGGCCTGGCCGGTGCCGAGCAGCGCGAGAGCGGACAGGTCCCTGTCCTGGAACCGTTGGCCGATCTGCGCAGCCTCGGAAAACAGCTTGAGGGCTCCTGCGGGGTCGCCGCCGTACAGCATTCCCAGGCACTGCGGGATGAGCAGGAAGCCCTGCACCGCGTCCGGTTCGGCGAGTTCATCCACCAGCCTCCGGCCGCGTGCCAGCCAACCTCCGGCCCGCGCCCCCTCCCCCAGATGCGTTAAGTGCATCGCCATCCAGCCAGCACACCGTGCGGCGCCCACGATGTCGCCCATGACCAGGTACTCCTCGTGGGCCCGGGTGAGCGATTCCAGGCCGGTCACCGCGTTGCCGGTCAGAATCTCCGCCGTGGCCAGCCGTTCAAGGTCCGCTGCCGGCAGTCCACCCCGCTGGTCCGCATCGCGGAAGTTTTCGAACGCATCGGTCCACCGGTGGTCACGAAAGGCTGACCGGCCCTGGTCCAGGCCTGTCTCAGCTGTCACCTGGCCTCCTTTCGGATCCCGCCCGGCCGGCCCTCCATGCGGGTGCTTTCAGGACCTCTTTACAATGCGCGGCCAGCCGTGCTTAAGCGCCACCGTACGCCCGCCGCGCAGCTGAGACAACAGCCTGACCGGCTAGGAACGGAGCAGCCCGCGAAGCGTTTGGATGGTGTCTGCCTCCGCCGCGGTTTTGTCGTCGCGGTAGCGCTTGACGCGGGCGAAGCGGAGCGCGATCCCGCCCGGATAGCGCGTGGACTGCTGCACGCCGTCGATCGCGATCTCGACAACGGTGGCGGGTTCCATCCACACGGTTCCGGCTGTGCGGCGCACCTCAAGATCCTGGAACCTTTCGGTCTGCCATTGCAGTAACGCGTCGGTGAGGCCCTTGAAGGTTTTGCCCACCATCACGTACCCGCCGGGCGGGCCGAACTCTCCGGCGGGGTCAAGCGCGCCCAGGTGCAGGTTGGAGAGCAGCCCGGTGCGGCGCCCCGACCCCCACTCGCAGGCGAGCACCACCAGGTCGTAGGTGAGCACCGGTTTCACCTTGATCCAGTTGGATCCACGCCGGCCGGCCGCGTAGGCCGATCCCACGGCTTTCACCATCACGCCCTCGTGGCCGGCGGAGAGCGCATCACGGGACACTTGCCCGGCAACACCGGCATCAGCCGTGATTCTTCCAGGGATTCTGTGCCCGGGCGCGATGCGTTCGAGCACCGCGAGCCGCGTGGCCAGCGGCTCGTCCAGCAGGTCGCGGCCGTCCAAGTGCAGCACGTCGAAAAACCATGGGTGCAGCAGGGTGGTGCGCGCCGCCTCCGCCCCGAAACGGGACATCGTCTCCTGGAATGGGCGGGGCCCGCCGTCCTCGTCCAAGGCGAGGGTCTCGCCGTCGAGGATCACGTCGCGCACCGGCAAACCGCGCACCACCTCCACCACTTCGGGCAGGCGGTGGGTCACCTCGGCGAGCGTTCGGGTGAAGATGCGCACGTCGTCGCCAACCCGGTGCACCTGGATGCGGGCGCCGTCGAGCTTATATTCCACGGAGGCCTCGCCCGTGACCTCAAGCGCCGCGTCCACGCTGGCCGCTGTGGCGGCGAGCATGGGCTGCACAGGACGGCCGACGACGAGGCCCACCTCATCCAGCTCGGCCGCCGTGCCCGTCAGCGCCAGCAGTGCGGTTCCGCCAAGATCGCCGGAGAGCATAGCCGCGCGGCGAACTGCTTCAACCGGACGGTCCGCGGCGCGCGCCACCGCATCAGTCAGTACGCCTTCGACTGCGCCGGTCCGCAACTCGCCCAGCAGCACTCCGGCGATGAATGCCTGCTCGCGTTCGGTGGCTGCCGCGGTCAGTGTCCGGAGGGTGGCAGCGCGCTCCGCGGCTGATCCGGCACCGGCAGTAGCGAGCAGCCGGTCCAATGCGGCGTCGAGGTCGGCCACGGTGAGGCTGGGTGCAGCGGCGGGCTCCCCCATGGCCGCCGACATGCCGCGCCAGCCGACCCCGACGCGGCCTTGGCGCGGCTTGGCACTGAGCAGGCCCACCGCCGTCGTGATCTCCGCCGCGTCCAGCCGGCGCAGCAGGTCCGCCAGCGCGTCCACCTTCGCGAGCCTGGAGCGGGTGGACGCGACGGCGTCCGTGGTCTTCACGAGCTCATCGAGCAGCATGGCATCAGTCTGCCACGCGGACTCTGGACAGCGCCCGGAGGCTGCTCCACACTGGACGCGTGGGAATCATCGTTGCAAACCTGTTCCTTACCCTTGACGGCGTGTACCAGGCGCCCGGCGGCCGCGAAGAGGACACCGAGGGCAACTTCGCCTTCGGTGGCTGGCAGGCGCCGGTGTCCGATGACGAGGCCGGGGCCGCCATCGGCGAGGAGATCGCCAAGATTGACGCCCTGCTTCTGGGCCGGAAGACCTATGACATCTTTGCCGCCTACTGGCCCCACCAGTCCGACGAGATCGGGGGCACGCTGAACCGGGTGCCCAAGTTCGTTGTGTCCAAGGGCCTTACATCGCCTGGATGGGAGGGCACTACGGTGCTGCCGGATGCCACCGCCGCGGGAAGGCTCCGCGACGAGTACGGCGAGGTGCACATGTTCGGCAGCGGCGTCCTCATCCGCTCGCTGCTCGCGGCCAACGTGCTGGACCGCCTCCACATCTGGCTCTACCCGGTCACGTTAGGGCAGGGCAAGCGCCTCTTCGACGCCGGAACCATCCCCGCCGCCTTCCGCCTCGCCGAGCCGGCACGAAGCTTCCCGAAAGGGGCGGTGTCCCTGGTCTACGAGCGCGCAGGTGAGGTCGAAACCCGGGAGATGGGCTGACAGCCTTGGCCAGGGTCATCGCGGCCATCACCACCTCGGTTGACGGTTTTATTACCGGCCCCGACGACGGGCCAGCCTACGGCCTGGGCAAGGGCGGCGAACGGTTGCACTACTGGGTGATGGGCGGCCCCTGGACCTACGACGGCGGACACGACTTCGCGATGCAGGGCCCCGACAAGGACTTCTACGACGAACTTGTTGCCGGCCTGGGCGCCGGCATTGTGGGCCGCGGGATGTACGACGCTGCCGGAGCATGGGGAGGAACCAACCCGTTCCCCGGCCCACTGATGGTGCTTACCCACCGTGTGCAGGACCAGCCTGCGACAGAGTCCGGCTTCACGTTTGTGTCCGGGCTTGAAGAGGCCCTGGCGCGGGCTGTTGCGGAGGCCGGAGGCAAGGACGTGTCGATCGGCGGGGGCGCGGACGTGATCCGGCAGGCACTGGCCGCCGGGCGGGTGGACGAGCTCGTGCTGTCCACGGCACCGGTGATCCTGGGAGCGGGCAAACGCCTGTTCGACGGCTTCGATCAAGACGTGGACCTCGAAATCATCAAAACTGTCAGCTCCACATTCGCCACCCATGTGCGTTACGCCGTGAAGAAGTAGGCTTGCTTCCCCCGGGGTTTCCCGGGTACAAAAAAACCGGCCCAGCTGATGCTGGACCGGTTTTTTGCGACGGTGGGGCTTAGTGGCTGTGGCTGTGGCCTGCGTGCTCGTCTTCGTCGGCGGGCTTCTCCACAACAAGGGTCTCGGTGGTGAGAACCAGGGCAGCGATGGAGGCTGCGTTGCGGAGGGCTGCGCGGGTGACCTTGACGGGGTCGATCACGCCGGCGGCGATCAGGTCCTCGTACTCGCCCGACTTGGCGTTGAAGCCGTTGTTGGTTTCGAGTTCGGCAACCTTGGCCGTGATGACGTAGCCGTCGAAGCCGGCGTTCTGGGCGATCCAGCGCAGCGGCTGGACCAGGGCGCGGCGGACGATGCCCACAGCAGCTGCTGCATCGCCGTCGAGGGCCTTGACAGCGGGGTCCTCATCCAGTGCCTTGAGGGCGTGGATCAGGGCCGAACCGCCACCGGCCACGATGCCTTCTTCGAGGGCAGCGCGGGTGGAGGATACTGCGTCCTCGATGCGGTGCTTCTTTTCCTTCAGCTCAACCTCGGTGGCTGCGCCAACCTTGATGACGCCAATACCGCCGGCCAGCTTGGCCAGGCGCTCCTGGAGCTTCTCCTTGTCCCAGTCGGAGTCGGTGCGGGTCAGCTCGGCACGCAGCTGTGCCACGCGGGCTGCCACGTCCTCGGCCGTTCCGGCGCCGTCAACGATGGTGGTGTTGTCCTTGGTGACCGTGATGCGGCGGGCGGTACCCAGCACCTCGAGGCCAACGGTGTCCAGGCTCAGGCCCAGCTCCGGGGAGACAACCTGCGCACCGGTGAGGGTGGCGATGTCCTGCAGCATGGCCTTGCGGCGGTCACCGAAGCCGGGAGCCTTGACGGCAACGACATTCAGGGTGCCGCGGATGCGATTGACGATCAGCGTGGACAGGGCCTCGCCGTCGACGTCTTCGGCAATGATGAACAGCGGCTTGCCGGCCTGAAGTGCCTTCTCCAGCAGCGGCAGGAAGTCCTGCAGCGAGGAGATCTTGCCCTGGTTGATCAGGATGAGTGCGTCTTCGAGGACTGCCTCCTGGCGGTCCGCATCCGTGATGAAGTACGGCGACAGGTAGCCCTTGTCGAACTGCATGCCCTCGGTGAGGACCAGTTCGGTCTGCGTGGTGGAGGATTCCTCGATGGTGATCACACCATCCTTGCCAACCTTGCCGAAAGCCTCGGCCAGGAGCTCGCCAACCTCGTCGCTCTGGGCGGAGATGGCTGCAACGCTGGCCACCTGGGTGCCTTCTACGGGGCGGGCGTTCTCCAGCAGGCGGGCGGCGACGGCTTCAACGGAAACCTCGATGCCGCGCTTGATCTGGCCGGGGGCAGCACCTGCTGCAACGTTGCGCAGGCCTTCCTTGACCAGTGCCTGGGCCAGGACCGTTGCGGTGGTGGTGCCGTCGCCGGCAACATCGTTGGTCTTGGTGGCAACTTCCTTGGCCAGCTGGGCGCCAAGGTTCTCGTACGGGTCGTCCAGCTCGACTTCGCGGGCGATGGTGACGCCGTCGTTCGTGATGGTGGGCGCGCCCCACTTCTTGTCCAGGACAACGTTGCGGCCGCGGGGGCCGAGCGTCACCTTGACGGTGTTGGCGAGCTTGTCGATGCCGGCTTCAAGAGACCGGCGTGCAGCGTCGTTAAACGCAAGCTGCTTTGCCATGATTCAGTCCTTTCAAGACAGAACCCCGTGCAGCTGACCAGCAGTAGGCATGACCAGCGGCACGGGGATCCGAAAGAGTTACTTTACGACGATCGCCAGGACGTCGCGGGCGGACAGCACGAGGTACTCGGTGCCGCTGTGCTTGACTTCGGTTCCGCCGTACTTGGAGTAGATAACAACGTCGCCCTCGGCAACGTCCAGCGGGACGCGGTTGCCGTTGTCGTCAAAGCGGCCGGGGCCTACTGCAACAACTTCGCCTTCCTGGGGCTTCTCCTGCGCGGAGTCCGGGATAACCAGGCCGGAAGCCGTGGTCTGCTCGGCTTCGAGCGGGCGGACAACAATACGATCCTCAAGAGGCTTAATAGAGACCGACACTCGGACCTCTCCTTTTCGTCAGCAAATTCGTGGACTGGAAAGCTTCCCGCCCTGGCTGGCAAACCGTCGTCGCGGTGCCGGCAGCAGCCTGGCTGGCAGCTCTTCATGTATTAGCACCCTCCTAGGGAGAGTGCTAATGAAGACTCTATGTAAGGGTTAGCACTCGGTCAAGGCGAGTGCCAGAGTTTCGTCATCTGCGAACCCTCCATGTGTACATTTGACCGGTGCGAGCCGCTGCCTACCTGATCCTTGCCACCCTCTTCTGGGCCGGAAACTTCGTCGTGGGCCATGCCGCCATGGAGACCATGCAGCCGCTGCAGCTCACTTACTGGCGCTGGACCTTCGCAGCGGCGCCGCTGCTGGTCCTCGCGCAACTGGTGGAGCGCCCGGACTGGCGGGGCGTCCTGCGCCGCTGGCCCGTCCTGCTGCTCCTGAGTTCCCTGGGCATGAGCGCCTACACCTTGCTTCTCTACAGCGCACTCGGCCACACCTCCGCCCTGAACGCCTCGCTGGTGACGGCGGCCAACCCTGCGCTGATCGTGGTGCTCGCCGTGATCCTGCTCCGGGACAGGCCGCGTCCGCTGGGCTGGGCGGGTATCGGCCTGGGCCTGGCAGGGGTCCTGCTGGTCCTCACCGGCGGCGACATCAACCGGTTGCTGACGTTCTCCATCAACAAAGGGGAACTGTTGATCCTCGCGGCCATTACAGTGTGGGGCCTCTACACCATCATTGCCCGGAGGGTGGATATCCCGGCGATCACGTCCACGGCGCTCCAGGTGGCGATGGCCGCCGTCGTCCTCAGCCCGCTGGCCCTCATCACGGGGGCCGGGCTGCCACAGACACCCTCCGAGGGCTGGTCCCTTGCCTTTATTGCCCTGTTTCCGTCACTGGGTTCCTACCTGCTCTGGAACCTTGCCCTGAAACGCACCACGGCCGCGAACGCGGGCAACTACCTGAACCTCATTGCGGTCTTCACCGCCCTGATCACCGTCGCCCTGGGCCAGCGGATCACACTGCCGCAGATCCTGGGCGGCGTTTTGGTGATCTCCGGAGTCCTGCTGACCAGCGCTGGCGGGCCTCAGCGGCCGAGGTCCTCGAAATCGACGTCTTCGCCGCCTTCGCCGTCCCCCGCTCCGGAGTTCCGTTCGCGGTAAAGAAGGGCCCCCGCCCCTGCAGTCACCAGCAGCGCGGCAACCAGCACGGCGATGCTTCCGGCGCGAGCGCCGTCGTACAACCCTCGGATGTCCCGGGCTTCCTGCGTGTCACCGGCGATGTCGTTGCCGCCCACTGAATAGACGGTTGCATTGAACGTGTCCAGGGAGAAGATCACCACCAGGAGCCCAATGCACACCACAGCCACGAGGGCGCCGGCAATCAGAGCTGTCCGGGCATATCTGGCGGGCCCCTTGTCCTTGGCTGGTTCGTCGGACTGCGGGGGGCCTGCGCTCTCTTCCATGGTTTCAACACTATCCCGCATCCCGCCCGGGCCTGCTCCACTAGGCTGGAACGCATGCCTCACGCTCCCCAGGACCAGATCGCGCCACTGCTCACTCCCGAAGGCTGGGACCTGCTGGCGTCCCTGGGCCCCTACAAGGAGGAGACTTCCTTTGAGTTGAACTCGGCGCTGCGCAAGGCCGGGCACTCCCCCGAACTGGTTTCCGCCGTCCTGACCCAGTCCCGGCTCCGCACCAGGGCCGAGGCGAAATTCGGCGAGTTCGCCCGCCAGATGCTGTTCACCCAGGCCGGCCTGGAGCAGGCCACCCGGTTTAACGTCGCCGCCCGCCACGCCCAGAGGTTCGCCGGGGCCAACATCAGCCACGTGGCCGACCTGGGGTGCGGCCTCGCCGCCGACTCCATGGCACTGGCGTCCATGGACATCAACGTCACCGCGGTGGAGATGGATGAGACGACGGCGGCCTGCGCCACAGTGAACCTCATCCCCTTCCCCAACGCCACGGTGGTCCACGCCGATGCCACAGCTGTTCCCTTGGACGGGATCGACGGCGTCTGGCTGGATCCTGCCCGCCGGGTCACCTCGACGTCCGGCACCAAACGCATCTGGGACCCGGAGGCCTTTTCGCCTCCGCTGTCCTTTGTGGAGTCCCTGGCCGCATCCGGCAAGGCAGTCGGTGTCAAGATGGGCCCGGGCATGCCGCACGACTCCGTACCGGCCGGCTGTGAAGCCCAGTGGGTTTCCGTGGCCGGCGACGTGACCGAGATGGCGCTGTGGTTCAACGCCGTCCGGCGGCCCGGAATCCGCAGGGCCGCCCTGGTCCTGGGTGCGGCCGGCGCGGCCGAGCTGACCAGCCCCGAGGACTTCGGCGCCGGCCCCGCCGCTCCCGTTGGTCCGGCAGAGGGCTACCTCTATGAGCCCGACGGTGCGGTGATCCGCGCAGGGCTGGTGGCCGACGTCGCGCTGCAACTGGGCGGGCACCTGGTGGACGAGCACATCGCCTACATTTGTGCACCCCAGTTGGTGGACACTCCCTTCGCGCGGGCCTACAAGATCCTTGACGTGATGCCCTACAACGTCAAGGCTCTCAAGGCGTGGGTGAAGGCGGAGGGCATCGGTGTGCTGGACATCAAAAAGCGCGGCACCGCCGTGACGCCTGAGGAACTGCGCAAGCAGTTGCTCCCCGGCGGGAAGGCAGCTGCGAAGAAGGCCGGCAACAAAACGGCCACCCTTGTCCTGACCCGCATCGGGGAGGACCGGGTGGCCATCGTGGTGGAGCCGGTCTAGCTATCCGAAGGATGCCACCTACTGGGCGCGCATGAACTCCTCGGCGGCGCGGACCTGTTCCGGGGTGGGTCGGACGCCGGTGTAGAGGACAAACTGCTCCAGCGCCTGAATGGTGGCCACTTCGGCGCCGGTAATCACGGGCTTTCCGGCAGCGCGGGCGGCCTTGATCAGCGGGGTTTCGGCGGGCAGGGCCACCACGTCGAAGACCACGCTAGCTGCGTCGATGGTTTCCTGCGGGAACGCCAGGGTCTCCACGTCGGGTCCGCCGGCCATTCCCAGGGGTGTCACGTTGATGATCAGGTCTGCTGTCCCGCCGCCGAGCTCCGGACGCCACTGGAACCCGTACTGGTCGGCGAGTGCGCGGCCCGTGGTTTCGTTCCGGGCGAGGACGGTGACATCGGTGAACCCGGCGTCCCGGAGCGCGGCCACCGTTGCTTTGGCCATGCCGCCGGCGCCCTGGACCAGCACGGAATAGCTGGCGGGGACCTCGTTTGACGCGAGGAGCTGTTCGATCGCGGTGTAGTCCGTGTTGTAGGCCTTGAGGTGGCCGTCCGTGTTCACGATGGTGTTGACGGAGTCGATGGCCTTGGCGGAGGGGTCCATCTCGTCAACGAGGGCGATCACGTCTTCCTTGTACGGCATGGACACGGCGCACCCGCGGATGCCCAGCCCGCGAACCCCGGCAATGGCTTGTTCCAAGTTGGTGGGGGCGAACGCCTTGTAGATCCAGTTCAGGTCCAGCTGCTCGTAGAGGTGGTTGTGGAACCGGGTCCCGTTGTTGCTGGGCCTGGCCGAGAGCGAGATGCAGAGGGTCATGTCTTTATTCAGAATGGGCACCAGACCATTAAACGCGTTCTCACGGGCAGCCGGTGCCTGCCGGGTAGCTTCCGACCGCGGCGGGCAGCTTCCCGGGGGCGGTCGCCTTTCCGGCCAGGACGGCAGCAAGCGCGTCGAACGCCCCCTGGCTGCGGCCATACACGGCCATCTTCACGGGCGCGGTGGCATCCTGCAGTGGCCAAGGTGCATCGAGGGCGACGGCGATGTCCCCTCCGGCGGGGCGGCCGCCGTACCCGATAAGGCTGACAACAGGCCCGGAACCGACGGTGAGCCCGGCGTGGGCGGCAGCAGCCGCGAACCGTTCCCTGTCCGCAGCGCTGCCGCCAGCCACCTGGACTCCGCCGGACGTGAGGGGGCCGGAACACTGGCCCGTGAGAACCGTCACCGCGGCAGCAGAAACCTTGGCAGACAGGGCGCCACCGGTGCCGGCCGGGGCGCCTGCCGGCGCGGCTGCTGTCCTGGCGTGCCAGGTCATCATGGTGGCCACCCGCAGGGCGGCTTCGTCGAGCCGGGCGGCGGGCAGGGCACCGGACGCTACGGCCTGAACAATGGCGGCGTGGGCCTGCTGGACATCCGCAGGCATCAGCAGCAGGTCGGCACCCGCTGCCAGCGCCTTCACGGCGGCGGAGCCTGCCGGATACTGCTTGCTTACCGCCCCCATGTTCAGGGCGTCAGTCACGGCCACACCCTTGAAGCCGAGCCCCCGCAGCGCGGCATAGGTAGGGGCGGAGAGCGACGCGGGCACGCCGGGTTCCAGGGCAGGCACGGCGATGTGCCCCGTCATGATCATGGGGGCACCCGCGGCGATGGCAGCCTGGAAGGGCTTCCAGTCGCGCGCCTGTAGTTCCGCCACGGAGGCCGGCTGCGAGGGAAGGTTCAGGTGGGAATCAGCCGTGACGGAGCCATGTCCGGGAAAATGCTTGACGACCGGGAGGACGCCCGCGGCGAGCATGCCTTGGGAGAACGCCGCACCCAGGCTGCCCACGGCGTCCGGGTCGCCGGACATGGAACGGGCACCGATGGTGGGATCCTTCGGCCCGACGGTCACGTCGGTATCCGGGGCGAAATCCGTGTTGAAACCCAGCGGCACCAGTTCGCCGGCCAGGCCCTGCCCGGCTTCTTGCGCCAGGGGGCCGCTGCCGGCGGCGCCGTAGCTCATGGGTACCGGCCACTCCGTCAGCGGTGCCCCCAGCCGTGCCACCATCCCGCCCTCCTGGTCCACACCGATGATCCCCGGCCATGGCCTGCCGTCAGCCCCGAAGGCCTGCGCGAGCCGCTGGTTTATGGCGGTCATGGCGGCAACATCCACCTTTCCCTGAGGATCCAGCGGGACGTTGTCGCCCATGATGATGGAACCGGCCAAGTGCAGGCGTTCGACGACGGCGGCATGGGCGGCTGCGTCCTTCCCCGCAAAGAAGGGCAGGAGGACCTGGCCCGCCTTCTGTTCGGGCGACATCGCGGCAACCGCCGCGGCAGCGGCGTCCTGGTCCTGTTGCCGGGGTCCCCATCCCAATGGCCGCAGCGCAGGGTCGGCCGTCGCGGAAGGTGACGGGGAAGCAGTGCCAGGTGCCGGCGTCGTACGCGGTGTTGCCGAAGGCGCGGCAGGCGTGGAGGGTGCCTGTGAAGGGGCAGCCGGCGGGGCGGCAGAGCAGGAGGCGAGTGCCACCGCAGCGGAGGCTGCAGCCAGGACGGGGAAGGTTTTGTGAAAACTGTCACGCAGGTGTTGGAACGAGGCCATCAATACGATGCTACCCCTGCACTAGACTTGAACCACCGCGCGCCCGCCAGCAACAGCCTGTCAGCGGCGTGCCCAGCGGCAACCCGGACAGTGAGGAAACGCGTGAAGATTGACTTCGCTTCATCGAGGCAATCGACCCTCGGTGTGGAATGGGAGCTCGCGCTGGTGGACGGCCGGACCGGCGAACTCGCCTCCGTTGCCAACCAGGTGCTGCGCGGCGTGGCCTCCCGGCACCCCGAGCTGAACGAGGATGACGAGCACCCGCACATCAAGCAGGAACTGCTGCTGAATACGGTTGAGCTGGTCACTGGAATCTGCGAAACCGCCGGCGAAGCCAAGGAGGACCTCAGCCGGTCCTTGGCTGCGGTCCGGGAAATCACCGACCCCATGGGCGTGGAAGTGTTTTGCGCCGGAAGCCACCCCTTCAGTCCGCCGCAGCTGCAGCCGGTGACGGACAAGGAGCGTTACGCCAAGCTCATCGACCGCACTCAGTGGTGGGGCCGCCAGATGGTGATTTACGGCGTGCACGTGCATGTGGGACTGGACCGCCGCGAGAAGGCACTTCCCGTGCTGGACGGGCTGGTCAACTACTTCCCGCACTTCCAGGCGCTGTCGGCGTCGAGCCCGTTCTGGGGCGGCGAGGACACCGGTTACGCGTCGCACCGGGCCCTGATGTTCCAGCAGCTGCCCACCGCCGGCCTGCCCTTCCAGTTCGCTTCATGGGAAGAATACGAGTCCTACGTGCAGGACATGTTCACCACGGGGGTGATCGATACCCTTTCGGAAATCCGCTGGGACATCCGGCCCGTGCCGAACCTGGGCACCATCGAGATGCGCATCTGCGACGGCCTGGCCACGCTCGAGGAAGTGGGCGCCATCGCCGCCCTCACCCAGTGCCTGGTGGATGAGTTCTCCACCACCCTGGACAACGGCGGGACCATTCCCACCATGCCGCCCTGGCATGTGCAGGAGAACAAGTGGCGGGCTGCACGGTACGGGATGGACGCCATCATCATCCTGGACGCCGCCGGCAAGGAACAGCTGGTGACCGACCACCTGTTGGAAACCCTGAACCGGCTTGAGCCGGTGGCCGCCAAGCTGGGCTGCCCCGATGAGCTGGCTGACGTCGAAAAGATCATCCGCCGCGGCGCCGGCTACCAGCGCCAGCGCCGGGTGGCCGAAGAACACGGCGGTGACCTCCAGGCCGTGGTCCTGGACCTGGTCAAGCAGATGCGGAACGGCCCCACCGCCTGACCTACTTCGCGTTGACCTATCAGTTTTGGTCCCCAAACAGGTGTTTTGGGGACCAAAACTGATAGGTCAAGCGGGGTTTCAGGCGGGGAGCGATACCGACGTGACCGGCATGGATGAGTCCGGGGCAAAATCGATTCCGCTCGGTTCCACCCCTGCCATCACCAGCTGTGCGCCCAGGGCTGCCACCATGGCACCGTTGTCCGTGCAGAGGTCCAGCGGCGGCACGTGCAGCCTGATCCCCGCCGAGGCGCAGCGCTGGCCGGTCAGCTCCCGAAGCCGCGAGTTGGCCGCCACGCCGCCGCCCAGCAGAACATCCTTGATGCCGTGTTCCCGGCACGCGAGCACGGCCTTGGAAGAGATGATGTCCACCACGGCTTCCTGGAAGGCCGCCGCAATGTCCGCTACCGGAACTTCCTCGCCGCGCGCCTCGAACTGCTCCACGCACCGGGCCACCGCGGTCTTGAGTCCACTGAAGGACCAGTCGTAGCGGTGCGGGCCGGGTTCTTCGGCGGTGCCCATGTACTTGGGCTGGCTGAGGCCGCGGGGGAAGCGGATGGACTTGGGGTTGCCGGTGCGGGCCATCCTGTCGATGGCGGGGCCGCCCGGGTAGCCGAGGCCGAGGATGCGGGCCACTTTGTCGTAGGCTTCGCCGGCGGCGTCGTCAATGGTGGAGCCGAGGAGGGCAACGTCCTCCGTGATGCTGTTGATTTTCAGGATTTCGGTGTGCCCGCCGGAGACCAGCAGGGCGCCGAGGTTTTCCGGCAGCTCCGGCGCCTGCCCGTCCTCGCCGTCGAGCAGGCCGACGCCGACGTGCGCCACAAGATGGTTGATGGCGTACAGCGGTTTTCCGGTGGCCACGGCGAGCGCCTTGGCCGCGCAGACCCCCACCATGAGGGCGCCGGCCAGGCCCGGGCCCGAGGTGACGGCGATGGCGTCCACCTCATCGAGGGTGACGCCGGCCTCGGACAGCGCCTGCTCGAGCGTGGGAACAAAAGCATCGAGGTGGGCGCGCGAGGCGATTTCGGGGATGACCCCGCCGAACCGGACGTGCTCGTCCATAGAGGAGGAGACGGTGTTGGTCAGGAGGGTGGTCCCCCGGACAATGCCCACTCCCGTCTCGTCGCAGGAGGATTCGATACCGAGCACCAAGGGTTGCGAGCGGTTCATGGCTGGCCTGCTTCCGTTGATGCTTCGTCCCCTTTTTCCTTGCTTGTTTCCTTGCCGCTGTCCCGTGCGGCATCGCCGGTGAGCTGGAGCCGCATGATGAGGGCGTCCACGCCATCGCGGTAGTAACCGGGGCGCACGTGGATCTGCTCGAAGCCGAAACGGAGGTAGAGCTGCTGGGCGCGGGGATTGTCGGCGCGGACCTCCAGCAGCAGGTCCGCCGCGTACCGGCGTCGGGCCTCCTCGATGAGCCGCGTCAGCAGCGTGGTGCCGATCCCCCGCCCTTCGTATTCAGGCACGACGGCGATAGTCTGCACGTCCGCGATGGGTTCGATGCACATCAGCCCGGCGTAGCCCACGATGCCTTCACTGCCCTCGGCCACCAGGTACCACCGGGTGTCCGGCTGGGCCAGCTCGTCGTAAAACATGTGCAGCGGCCAGGCGTCCACCGGGAAAAGCCGTTGCTCCAAAACGCTGACGGCGATCACGTCGTCGGGGGTCATCTCCCGCACGGAGATTCCGTGGTTGCTGATATCCGGGGCGGGGTTCACAGGGCCCTCTTCCGTGGTCCGGGAACCTGGGCGTCGGATTCGCGCAGGTAGAGGGGCGTGGAATCCAGAAGGTCAGCACCGGCGGCGAGGCGGGCCAGCGCGAACTGGCCAAGGTAGAGCGCGTCCGGCTGTTCATGGGCGAATTCTTCGTTCGCCTTCAGAGTGTCGGCGTAGAGCCCGGCGCCGGCACCGTAGGCGGGAAGATCCGGCAGGTCTGTCGCGAAACTGACGTGCGGGCCGTCTTCCAGCACCGGAAGCTGTCCTTCCGTGAGGGCGTACCGCGCCCAGTAGACTTCCTTGCGCCGCGCGTCCGTGACCACCAGAAATTCCGGGGCGGCGGTAGTGGATTCCGCGACTTCCAGCGCCACCGCGTCCAGGCTCATCATCCCGTACAGGGGTTTGCCCCAGACAAACGACAGGGTACGGGCGGTGGCGATTCCGGACCGCAACCCGGTGAAGGGACCCGGCCCCACGCCCACCACGAGGCCGTCAATGTCATTGCCGCTGATACCGGCGTCAAGCAGCAGTTGCTGGATTTCCGGTGCAAGGACTTCCGCGTGGCTCCGGGTGTCCTCGGTGGAGAAGCTGGCCACCACGCCTTCAAGGGCGTCGTCCGAGACCAGGGCAGCGCTGGCCACGGCCGAGGTGTCGATGGCGAGGATCAGCATCAAATTGTCCCTTCGAAGGCGGCCACCGGTTCCGGAACGGAGGCCCAGCGCGGACCATAGCCGCGCATCACAATGGTCCGGGGCTCGTCGGTGTCCTCATTGTCGAAGTCGAGGGTTTCGCCGTCGCTGGTGCGGCCGGCAGTCAAGGCGGCTGCACCGTCCCCGGCACCGAGCCCGATGGCCCGGTGAAGGTCGATTTCAAGCCGGCTCTCGCTCAGGTGTTCCACCCGGTCGTGTCCCCACTCGACCACTGTCACGGAGGAGTCCAGCGTGTTCTCGAGATCGATATCGTCAATTTCGGCTGCCGAACCCAGGCGGTATGCGTCCACGTGCACCAAGTCCGGTCCGCCGGGGCGCGGCCCGTCCTGCAGGTTGGGGTGGATGCGGACCAGGACAAACGTGGGGGAAATGACGCCGGCACGGACGCCCAGCCCCTCACCGAGCCCCTGCGTGAAGGTGGTTTTCCCGGCACCCAGCTCACCGGAAAGCACCAGCAGGTCCCCGGCTTCGAGGACCTCCGCAAGGCGCACGCCGAGGTTATGGGTCTGCTCCGCCGTCGTCGCCGTTAACGTTTTTTCCCAGTTGGGCCGGACACCAGGGCTGTCCTCCGCAGGCTGGCTTGCACTCATGCAGCCCCCTCCCCACCGTGTGCGGTGGCCAACTGTTCGTTGACGAAACGGCGCGGAACCCGGGGGCTGATCCGCGTCACGATCTCGTAGTTGATGGTTCCGGCGGCGTGGGCCCAATCGTCAGCGGTGGGGCCGCCGTCGGCTCCGTCGCCGAATAGCTCGGCTTCGGCCCCCAAGAGGCCGGCACCCCCGGGGCCAACATCACCGAGGTCGATCACCATCTGGTCCATGGCGATCCGCCCCACCACGGGGTAGGTCCTGCCGGCCACACGGACCGGGCCGCCGGTGGCAACACGCGGAATCCCGTCGGCGTAGCCCATTGGAATCAGGCCCAAGGTGCTGGGGCCGCTCGTGTGGTAGCGGAGGCCGTAGGACACGCCTTGACCGTCCGGCACCTCCTTGCACTGCGACACCACGGTCCGCAGCGTCATGGCCGGGCGGAGTCCCAGCTCGGCCGAGGTCTGGCCGTCAAAGGGCGAAAGCCCGTAAATGCCCAGGCCCACGCGGACCAGGTCGAAGTGGGTGTCGGGACGGGACAGAGTGGCGGGGGTATTGGCCAGGTGCCGTACCTCCGGGTCCACTCCGGCGTCCTCGGCAACCGCCAGCACTTCGCGGAACGCGGCGAGCTGCTGGTCGGTCTCCGGCCGCTCCGGCTCGTCAGCGACGGCGAGGTGCGAGAAGATCCCCACCACGCGCAGCAGCCCCTGGTCCTGGTATTCCATGGCTTCACCCACCAGGTGGTCCCAGGTATCAAGGGTGGCGCCGTTACGCCCCAGGCCGGTATCGACTTTGAGGTGGATCCGGGCCGGGCGCTCCTGCTCGCGGGCCGCCGCCACGATACGGTCCAGCTCCCAGCCTGAGCATCCGATGTCGACGCCGGCAGCCACCGCCGCCCCGAAGTTGCTTTCAGTGGTGTGCAGCCAGGCGAGCAGCGGCGCGTCGATACCCGCGGCGCGCAGGGCCAGTGCCTCGGAGATGTGCGCGACGCCCAGCCACGATGCACCGGCCTCGAGGGCCGCCCGGGCCACCGGAACCGCACCGTGGCCGTAAGCGTCAGCCTTCACCACGGCCATGACCTTCGCCGGGGATGCTGCTGCGGCCAGCCGGCGGACGTTGTGCCGGATGGCATCAAGGTCGATCACGGCGGACCTTTCGTGGCGGTGGTCCTGTGCGGGCGCAGCGTCGAAATCACCGGTTGTAGCGGGGTAAGTCACCTAAGTGATTCTAGTGCTGGCGCTTCGGGCCGAATAATCACGCGTCGGAGAGGTGTGCGATGGTGGCTGCTGCCCTGCGCTGGGCGGCGAGGGGAACATCGTGGACGATGTCGGCCAAAAACGAGAACCGCCGCAGCCATTGGCTGGTCTGCCGTTCCGGCCGGGCGTTGGCGCGCTTCCACCAGTCGGCGATGTCACCCCACCCTGGTGCGGCCAGTGAGCCGCCCACTTCCTGCACTGCCAGGGAGGCACAAAGGTTCGCGAAACGCAGCCTGTTCCCCAGCGGCCAGCCGGCCAGGCTCCCAACGATGAACGCGGCGTCGAAACAATCACCGGCGCCGGTGGGATCAAAAGCCTTCACTGGCAGCGAGGGCACCCACTCTTCCTCCCCTGTCTCCGAGTCCACAGCCATGGCACCCTGCGGCCCCAGCGTCACGACTGCCACAGGAACGCGGTCGGCCAGCGCATACAAGGCAGTCCAGGGATCGTCCTTGCCGGTGAAGGCCATGGCTTCGCGCTGGTTGGGCAGGAACGCGTGGAAGTACTGCAGGTTCTCCAGCCGGACCGGCGCCCAGACCCCGCTGGGATCCCAGCCAACATCGCCAAACAGCTTCACCCCGGACTGGTGCGCCGCCTTGGCCCACGGCTCCACTTCAAGTCCCACTTCGGCAATCCCGGCGAGCGCAGGCGGCGGATCGCCGATGAGCTCGGAGGATGTCACGGGGGCGGCGTGGCCGTGGGTCACCAGCGAGCGGTCCTTGTCCACGCACAGCGAGACCGTGACCGGTGAGTGCCAGCCGGGGACCTTCTTGGACAGGCTGAGGTCCACGTGCTCCTGGCCGGAAAGGATCTTCCAGTTGAAGTCCCCGTAGCCGTCGTCGCCAAACGCCGCCGCGAGGCCGGTCCGCAAGCCCAGCCGTGCCGCGGCAATCGCCTGGTTGGCCACGCCACCGGGACAGCTGCCCATGCCGTCGCTCCAGATTTCCGTACCCGGTTCCGGCCCATGGGGCAGGCCGGTAAAAATAATGTCCTGGAACACCGTGCCGGCGAGCAGCACGTCAAAGCCAGGATCCGAGGGCGACCGGACGGCGGCCAAGGGATCAAAAGGGCGTGCTGGTATCGCGTCCATGCCCGCACACTACGCCCTGCCGTGCACAGGCGGTAGGGGCGGCCGTAGGTGCTGTGGACAGCCGCACCTAGACTGCTGTTTATGCGGCTTCTCATTGTGGGCGGCGGGGGTTTCCGGGTTCCGTTGATCTACCGTGCGCTGGCCTCCGGCCCCTTCTCCGGCCTGGTCAGCGAACTGGTGCTGTATGACGTGGACCTCTCCCGGCTGGCCGCGGTCACGGCGGTCCTGCGCAGCATGCCCGCCCCCGCCGCACGCGTGCAGATCCATCCCACCACTGATCTCGCCGAGGCGCTGACGGGTACCCGGATGGTGTTTGCCGCCATCCGCCCCGGCGGCACCGCCGGCCGGGTGGCCGACGAAAAGGTTGCCCAGGACCTGGGCGTCCTGGGCCAGGAAACCACCGGGGCAGGCGGCATCTCCTACGCCCTGCGGACCATCCCGCACATGCTGGACCTCGCGCACCTGATGAAGGAACACTGCCCGGACGCATGGCTGATCAACTTCACCAACCCCGCCGGAATGGTCACCGAGGCGCTCATGCCCGTGCTTGGCCGGCGCGTCATTGGAATCTGCGACTCAGCGGGTGGCCTGGTGCACCGCGCGGCACGCGCAGCCGCCGTGAGGCTGCCTGAGGGAACGCTCGACGGCGTGGGCTACTACGGGCTGAACCACCTGGGTTGGCTGTACCGGCTGGAGTCCGGGGGGCGTGACATGCTGCCTGCCTTGCTGTCTGACCCGCGCGCCCTTCAGTCCTTTGAAGAGGGCCGGCTGTTCCCCCAACCGTTCCTTGAGCGCCTGGGCGCCCTCCCCAACGAGTACCTGTATTACTACTACGAGCAGGACCATGCCCGGGAGGCAATGCGGGCCATGGCCCAGACCCGCGGCGAATCCATTCACAGCCAGCAGCAGGAGCTCTACCCCCGGTTGGCCGCTGCGGGTTCGGCGGCGTTCGAGTTGTGGGAGGCTGCCCGCCGCTCCCGCGAGGAGGGGTATCTGGCCGAAGCCCGGGGGAAGGACGAGCACCGGAATGAGGACGACCTCGCCGGCGGGGGCTATGAGCGGGTGGCACTGGCAGCGATGCGGGCCCTCTCCGGTTCCGGGGAGGCACAACTGATCCTCAACACACGGAACACGGTGCCTTCGCTGGAGGCGACGTCCGCTCCCCTGCCGGCCGACGCTGCGCCAGCGGCCCCTGAAGCGGCCATTCCGGGACTGCCGGCGGACGCCGTCGTCGAACTTCCCTGCACGGTGACAGCCGACGGCGCGCTGCCGCTGCCCCAGCAGCGTCCCCGCGAAGATCAGCTCGGACTGCTGCAGCGGGTGAAGGAGGTGGAGCGGCTGACCGTCCGGGCCGTGGTGGACGGAGACCGGGATGCGGCACTCCAGGCCTTCGCCCGGCACCCCCTGGTGGGGTCCGACGAGCTCGGCGCGGCCCTCCTGGCGGGGTACGAGCAGGCGTTTCCTGACTTGGGGAAGATGTGGCGGGGCGGTTGGCGTTGACACAGGAGTAGTGTTTTATCGAATGCCCAGCACTGACCCGGCGCCCTAATCCGCGCCGGCGGCCGGAAGGAGGTCCCGTGGCGCCTGTCCGCAGGGTGGCACTACTGTCCCTCCACACCTCCCCCATGGAACAGCCCGGTTCCGGCGACGCCGGCGGCATGAACGTCTACATCCGCGAACTGGCCTCCGCGCTGGCCGAAGCCGGCGTGGAGGTGGAAATCTTCACGCGTTCCACATACGCCGGCCAACCCGCCGTCGAGCACCCGGACCCCGGCGTGTGCGTCCACAATGTCCTGGCCGGTCCGCCCACGAAGATCCCGAAAGAAGAGCTTCCCGGCCTGCTGCACCACATGGTGGAGGAAATCGAGCAGATCCGGCAGCGGCAGCCGCACGGCCACTACGACGTCATCCACTCCCATTACTGGGTGTCCGGGATCGCGGGGCTGGAGCTGTCGGGGCTGTGGGGCGTGCCGCTGGTCCACACCATGCACACCATGGCCAAGGTCAAGAACCTCCTGCTCGAGTCCGGGGAGCAGCCCGAGCCGCGCCGCCGCGAGCTGGGTGAGCACCGGATAGTGGACGGGGCCGCGCGGCTGATCGCCAACACGAGTGCTGAGGCGGCCGAGCTGGTGTCGCATTACGGGGCCTCATACGACCGCATCGACATCGCCCCGCCCGGAGTGGACCTGAGCACCTTCACGCCTGCCTTCCGCGCCCGGTCAAGGACTAAGCGCGGCATCGGCCCGGACACGTTCCACCTGGTTTTCGCGGGGCGGATCCAGCGGCTGAAAGGGCCCCAGGTGCTGGTGAAGGCAGCCGCGCTGCTGCGAGACCGGCGCCCGGACATCGACCTCCGGCTCACCATCCTGGGCTCGCTGAGCGGCAACAAGGAATTCAATCTGCGGCGCCTGGTGGCGGAGGCAGGGATGGACGACGTCGTCACGCAGCTTCCGCCGGTGAAGGCACCTGAGCTTGCGGGCTGGTTCCGCGCGGCAGACGTGGTGGTGATGCCCTCCTACAGCGAGTCCTTCGGGCTGGTGGCGCTCGAGGCCCAGGCCTGCGGTACGCCTGTTGTGGCCACCCGGGTGGGCGGGCTGTCGCGGGCCATCTTCCATGGCAGGACCGGACTGCTGGTGGACGGCCACCATGCCGCCGACTGGGCCGATGCCCTGGAGGCTTTGTACGACGACCCCGTGACCCGGGAGGACATGGGCCGGGCCGCGGCAATCCGGGCGCAGAACTCAGGATGGCAGCGCACTGCGGCCATCACGCTGGAAAGCTACCATGCCGCCGTCGACAATTCTGTGCGGCCCCACCTGGCCACTGCCCTTCCGGCTTCCTGAACCTGCCACCCTAGGGGCTCCGAGCTGTTAGCTTAGGGGCAGGTGTCCGGCGCGGGCCGGTGCAGGAAAGGACAATGATGTCTCGTCTTCCAACTGATCTTGAAATAGCCAGGGCTGCCAGGATCCGGCCCATCGACGAAATTGCCGCGGCTGCAGGGATCAACCTGGAAGCGCTGGAGCGGTACGGGCGGTACAAGGCGAAGATCGACCCGGCCGGCCTCGCCGCGCTGGCCCCGCACGGCAAAGTGGTGCTGGTCTCGGCCATGTCCCCCACGCCGGCCGGCGAAGGCAAGTCCACCACCACCGTGGGGCTCGGCGATTCCCTCGCCCGGGCAGGGCACCGGGTGATGATCGCCCTGAGGGAGCCGTCGCTGGGCCCGGTCCTGGGGATGAAGGGCGGAGCCACCGGCGGCGGCTACTCTCAGGTGCTGCCGATGGACGAGATCAACCTGCACTTCACTGGCGACTTCCATGCCATCACCTCAGCCAACAACGCGCTGATGGCGCTGGTGGACAACCACATCTTCCAGGGCAACGAGCTGAACATCGACCCCCGGCGGATGACCTTCAAACGGGTTCTGGACATGAACGACAGGGCTTTGCGTGAGGTGGTGATCGGCCTCGGCGGGCCGTCCCAGGGGGTCCCGCGTGAGGACGGGTTCGATATCACGGTGGCGTCCGAGATCATGGCCGTTTTCTGCCTGGCAACGGACCTGGCCGACCTCCGCGACCGCCTGGGCCGCATCACGTTCGGCTATACCTTTGACCGCTCCCCTGTCACGGTAGCCGACCTCGGTGTGCAGGGGGCGCTAACCCTGCTCCTCAAGGAGGCCATCAAGCCCAACCTTGTCCAGACCATCGCCGGTACGCCAGCGTTGGTCCACGGCGGTCCGTTCGCCAATATCGCCCATGGCTGCAACTCCCTGATTGCAACCCAGACGGCCAGGCGGCTGGCGGACATTGTTGTGACCGAGGCCGGTTTTGGGGCGGACCTCGGCGCGGAGAAGTTTATGGACATCAAGGCCCGGTCCGCCGGGGTGGCCCCGTCAGCGGTGGTGGTGGTGGCGACGGTTCGGGCGCTGAAGATGCAGGGCGGGGTGGCCAAGGGCCAGCTCACAGCCCCGGACCTTGCAGCCTTGGAGGCCGGGGTGGAGAACCTGCGCCGGCACGTGCGGAACGTGGAGAAGTTCGGGGTGACGCCGGTGGTGGCCATCAACAAGTTCGCCTCCGACTCCCAGGAGGAGCTCGACTGGTTGCTGGCCTGGTGCGCGGCTGAAGGCGTCCGGGCCGCCGTCGCCGATGTGTGGGGGCGCGGCGGCGGGGGCGACGGCGGCGACGAACTCGCGGCCCTCGTGGCGCAGGTGGTGGCCGGCCCCAACTCTTTCCGGCACCTCTACCCCCTGGACATGCCTGTGGAGGAGAAGATCCGGACCATCGCACAGGAGATCTACGGCGCAGACGGCGTCGAGTTTTCCGTGCCGGCCCTGAAGCGGCTGGCCGACATCGAACGCAATGGCTGGTCCCACCTGCCGGTATGCATGGCCAAGACTCAGTATTCCTTCACCGACGACGCCTCCCGCCTCGGCGCACCCAAAGGTTTCACCATCCATGTGCGGGACCTGCTGCCCAAGACCGGCGCAGGGTTCATCGTGGCGCTGACCGGAGCGGTGATGACCATGCCAGGCCTGCCCCCCGCACCGGCCGCGATGCGCATGGACGTGGACGACGCCGGCAACCCCATCGGCCTCACCTAACCCACCGCCAACCAACGCGCCATCACCTCCCACACCGAAATCACCAACGCCCCACCACCTCCCACACCCAAAACACCAACGCCCCACCACCTCCCACACCCAAAACACCAACGCCCCACCACCTCCCA
>NZ_JARVSG010000056.1:0-2877 GCF_030209335.1 Pseudarthrobacter sp. fls2-241-R2A-168 | reverse complement strand
TAGGTCGAGGCCCCAACCATCACGGTTGGGGCCTCCCACATTTAACACAACAAACTGTCCCTTTGAATCGGTCTAAGCAGCCGCGCCCAGCCCGCGGCAGCACCGCCGTCGAACACCACCCACGCTCACTCATGGCACCCATTCGACGGGCCCGCGCTCAGTTGTGGCCGCCGAACCGCCAACGCCGGCTCACTCATGGCCGCACCGCCATCGAACCCCAGGCCTAAATGCTGGCCAACGGTCAGGGACGCCATGCGCCGGCCAGGTTGCGTAGCGGGACTTCTGCATCCAGGATTCGGCGGGAGAAAGTAGGGCGCGGTCCGTCTTTCCCACTTTCAGTACCGGATCCGTCGTGCGCTGTCAGCGCATATCCGCTACACCGCTGTCTGCCTACTGGGTTGCGTGCGCCATGTTCACCAGCAACGACTGTGAGCACCGGGCGCTCCATCCGATGTGCTGTGGTCTCAGCCGGTTCCTAACATGCATCGCATGCGCACACGGGGAATGAAAGTCGTGCAGCGCTCCGGCGTGCACCGTGACATATGCGGTCAGTACAAACGTCAGTGGCGCAGCTCCGGGACGCCGCGGCGTTATCTTCACCGCCCGCAGCGCGTCTGGGGTGCCAGTAGCAGCTCCGCGGGTGCGCCGGGCCCTTATGGAATTCCACGTCGTACACAGCAGCCAGATGTTCAATCAGAGCAAGGGCCACGGAAGGAAGGCCGGCGAACCGCTCCGGGTGGCTGTCCACACCGTAAGAACCCGGGTCGGGCCACCAGCGCCCCATTTTTGTCCTCGGGGATATGGGTTCCGTCATCGTAAGTTATCGCCGGCAGTGGCGGCGGAGGGTCTTCCTGCCGCCGTGGAATCCGGGAGTGGATGCACCGGCGGTGTCTCGTCCGGTTCTTCCTGCGCCCGGTCTGCCACCACAGCAATGAGGCCTCGTACCGCTGCCTCATCCCCGCTGCGCAGTCCATCCAGCAGGCGATCGACCTCACTGCTCACTCCTGCCCCCAATAGGAGAATTCGTAGGCCATCCAGCGCGAGTCCGGCCTCTGCCCGGCAATAGTGTTGCCGGCAAATATGGCCGCAGCAGGCTTGAGCCTGGTGCCCCCTACAGATCGGAACCAAAAGGCCCGCAGAAAACAAAAGAGCCGGCCAGAATCAGCAGCCAGTTCTTCGGCCCGCACTCCTTGCGCGGCGCAAAATCCGACGAACTGTCCATAGCTTTCCACGTGCCTGCCCTCATGGGCAGGGACCGATCCGCGCACTTAGAGCGCACTGCGGCGTGCCATCGGAACCGGGAGCGCGGTTGGCTCCCCGTGGAACAATTCCTCTGCCGATCCCATGTCGCGATCCTGGTCCCAGAAGCAAGAGGAGTGTTCCTCAAAGCCGCGAGCGACCCCATGAGTGCCCCCCAGGTAGCAGTGACCGAAGTGGCGCCAACGGACAAGTTTTTCATCAGGCCGTTGGAGCCGCTTTGTGCGGAGACTGTCCGATAAACGGTGTGGGGGCAGACCGGTTTTCAATTTTGGTGTTTCTTCGAACCGGCCGACGAAGGTAACCGGGGACGCATCTAGTGCCGGTTTCGCCTCATCACCCGGCGTGCCCGGCCGCCGCCAGTTGGATCAAGAGATCTTGGTAACCAGGTACAGGCATTCCAGGGCCGCGGTTCCGTTCGGAAACTGCCGGGAGACCTTCACCGCCCTTCGGTATCGTTGCGTTGATCGACTCGATCGCGTCGAGGAGAGCACCTCGGATCTCCGCGTCGTACTCAAGGAACGGCACGAATCCAGCCCAGGAGGACTCGCAGAGCCGGACTATGGCCGGGTATCGCTGCCCCATTCGGCCGTGAACTCGGCGGACCGGTCCTTCGCCGCTTGCTCGCGCGGGGCCGTGTAAACGGCTTGAGTGCATTGATGACGCCGTCGCGGTGCTGGCGTCCGGCGTAGCGGAAGCTGTTGCGGATCCGGAGCACGATGTATTGCTGCAGGACAGTTCGCTCGCAGGTGGTGGTGATCGCCTCGGGCAGGCCCTTGAGCCCGTCGCAGATGGCGATCAACACATCTTCCACGCCCCGGTTCTTCAGCTCGGAAAATACCTGTAGCCAGAGCCCGGCATCCTCGCCACCGTCGCCGGCCGACATGCCCAGAATCTCCCGCTCCCCGTTGGTGGTGACCCTCATGGCGACGTAGAACGGGGTGTTGCGCACCTGCCCGTCACGGACCTTGGCTACGGCCGCGGCAATGAAGAACACCTGCTAGACCAGATCCAGAGGCGGGCAAACCAACCGGCCAGCACCCCGGCGGCCTTCTTCGTGATGCGGCAGATGGTGTCTTTAGAAACTCTGGCCCCGAAGACCTCTTCGAAGTGCGCGGCGATTTCCCCCGTGGTCAGCCCCGGGCAGGGAGCGAGAGCACGATCTGATTGGTGCCGTCCCAACGCCGTTTCCGTCTGGGCACGATTCCGCCTCGAGACGTCGCGGGCCCGGGGCGCCTCGATCCCGATTCGAACGATCTCGGTCAGCACGGGTTTATGTCCTGGTGTCGTTGCGCATCTTGGCTGCGTTCGGTGTCTGGCCATGCTCGTGCCCGAAGCGCTCGGTCATCTCGGTTCCAGCGTGGACTTCCAACACAGTCCTCGTTCGCTGCTTCAGCAGCCCACCCGAGCGCACCAGGTTCAAACCCTGCTCCGTGGCTTGCGCGAGCAACCGTGACAACCGCTCCGCGAGCTCCTTCTGAACGATGATCTCTCCCGTTCCGATATTGCGTTGTGGCTTCTAGCATCCGCCTGCGGGAGCCGCCGTAGTGTGAGGCAGTGCATATTGGCTATTGGTGGGCGTTTTGGGGTCTTTGGGGCGTTGATGGGCCTGTAATTCCT